>DASZKN010000055.1:0-12741 GCA_035552855.1 Trebonia sp.
CGATGCCGCCGACGCTGAGGAGGACTTTGCGACCTACCGGGGCGAGATCGAACTGGCCTGCCGGGCTGTCGCAGGCCGGGGCCTGGACGAGACGTTCTTCCACTCGCATCGCAACGCCCAGATGAGCGTGCGCTGGGTGTATGTCCACATGATCGAGGAGTACGCCCGGCATAATGGCCACGCTGACCTGCTGCGCGAGCGAATCGACGGCTCGACTGGACTTTGATCTTTCGACCCGGCCCGGCTGGCGTGAGCCCGGAGGAGCTGGTTAACCACGCCGGTGATAACGCTTGGCAGCTATCAGCACGCGGGGTGAATGAGCCGGTTAGATCGATCTCGCCGCGACAGGTTCGGACGGCGCGGGCGCGCCGGGCGGGGCCTCCCAAGGCCAGAGCCAGGCGCGGGGAGCGCCGGACCCGGCGCCGCTTGATCAGATACGGCTCAATTCGGCAATGCTCGCGGGCAGCTCGTCAGGCTGGGGCGCTGGTGGCTCCGGGGCTATCGTGGTCCGGCGTGCTGGGCGTGTCGCTGGGCTGGTCCTACCCGGCCAAGATCTGGGTCAACGGCCACGAATGGGCCAAGCGGCAGGCCGCCAAGGCCGGCATCGGGTTCACGGAACTGTCCAACGGGTTCGCGCCCTGCGATGACCCGGCCGGGCTGCAGGCGATCTGCGACCGGCTCCAGCCCGGCACCATCGAGGTATTCGCCCAGCGGTGGCTGCACCGGATCCCGATGCTCTTCGGCCCCGCCGACCGGGACGCAGGCTACTGGCGGGAGTGCTCGATGCGGCAGGCCGAGGTCTCCCGCACCATCGTCTTCGACGCGCCCCGCCGCGCCCGCTGGTCGTTCGAGGCACTCATCGGCGACAACCCCGGCATCGGCTGCCCGGAGAACGTCGAGATCATCTTCGGCCGCAAGATCCGCCGCGACACGCAGGGCACCCTCCGCACCGCGGTCGACCGTCCCGTCATCGGCCCCGACGGCGGCGTCGTGCTGAACGTCTGCTACAAGCACTCAAGGATCAAGGAAGGGCGCGCGATGCGGATCGAGACCGTCGTCAACGCGCCCCGCGACCTGGGCTGCAACGCCCGCCTCCCGAACCTGGAAGACCTGCAGGCCAGGGCCCGCGCGGTCAACCAGCGCATACTGCAAGCCGAGCGCGCCGGCCCGGGCACCGTCCTCGCGAGCCCGGCCTTTGACCGGATCGCGCACCCGTCCGTCGACGCGGACCGGCGGAGGACCCCGGCCCCGCGGTTCGGCGATCCCCGGGTCACCGCCCTGGCGGGCGCGCTCGCCGCCACCCTCACCGCGGCGACCGGCATCAGGAACAAGAGCCTGCGCGCCATGATGACCGGGCTGCTGCACGCGCCATACACCCCCGGCCAGACGACCTACGACCTGCGAAGGCTCCGCCTCGCAGGTCTCATCCGGCGGATCGAGCACACCAGCGCCTACGTTCTGACTCCCGACGGCATCAAGCGAGGGTTGTCCATGGGCGTCCACAGCGGTCGAGTCCCTTAGCCCAGCGGCTGCCCAGCCGGCGGCAGGTTCCACCCGAGTCCACAGGAGTCCGGCCCCGTTGTTAGCAGAAGCGTTACCAGACCGGGCTGGCCCGGTCCCCGCGCGCCGCCGACCTCGCTCCGAGTCACTCGATGGCAAGCCGCCCCGGTCTTGGGCGGCGCGGCAGTAGCTAGACGGCTCGCATCTCTCCGCGTCCCCAAGCTCAGACCCGCAAGCCACCACGGAGGTTGGTGGGATGTTGCACAATAGGAGTCAGGCGTTGTAAGGCCAGACCGGACAGGAGGCGTGGCCATGACTTCCAACAGTGCGGAACACCTGCTCGAGTGGGGTTCGGCTGAGCACGTCCCGGCTGAGGAACTCCTGCGTCGCCAGGGCATCCGCCCGATCGAGTCGGTCGATGAACTGGCCTGCCCGGACCTCTTCGAATCCGACGATGAACTCGACGAGTTCATTTCATTCGTCTACGCTGCCCGGCATACTGGGCTGGCGTGAGCATCATTGTCCTTGACACCGATGTCGCCTCGACGATCCTGCGCGAGCGCCTGACCGACCCCCTCCGCTCCCGGCTGGCCGGTCACTCCCTCTGCATTACCTTCGTGACGCTCGCCGAGCTAACCCAGCGGCGGGTTATCCGTGACTGGGGGACACGCCGGATGGCAAGCTTCGAGGCCTGGCGGCACCGGGTCGGCCTGCTCCCCTATGACGAGGCAGTAGCCATCAAGTGGGGCGAGATCCAGGGCAACGCCCACCTGCGAGGCCGACCGCGGCCGGTCAACGACAGTTGGATCGCCGCCTGCTGCCTCGCCCACGATCTACCGCTGGCAACCTTCAACACGAAGGACTACGCCGAACACGACGGCCTACGACTGCTGGGAAGCTGATCAGGGTGGGCTTGTGGGATGTACTGCCGGACAGCGAGCGAGTCCAATGGACATTGGATCCGTTGAAAGCCGTCGGCCCACTGCACTTCGGGATGCCTCGTAGCGCTACCAACCCAGTGCTTCAGGGCTACGAACACACCGGCTCTCGACGACGTCTCCCACAAGCTAGACGCCGCAGCCTGGGCGACTTTCTGAAACGTGTAGGGGTTACCCGCGTCTGGCGCGGACCGCCTAGCGCGGCGGGTCGGCCCGGAGAGGCCGCACGCCCGGCGCGCGAGGCCGGGGCCGCGTTAGCCGCGTCCCGTACACCTCCTTCACATCCTCACTTCTGGTCGTCTGGGCTGAATGACGGCTGCTGAGGGTTAGCGGGCTGGGGTTGGTGACGACCAGTTCGTGGATGTCGCCGCCTGCGCGGCTGACCGTGCGGACGTCGAGTCCCGCGCTGCGCAGCAGCGGGGCGATGACCCGCGAGAGCTGGTTCATGCGTCCGCGTCCTGTCGCCAGTCCAGTCGCACCCAGACGACGCGGCTTTGCGGGGCGTCGCCCGCTTCGGTTCCCCAGTTCGCGTCTCCCGCGATGGCGGCGACGATGGGGAGGCCGCGGCCGTGCTCGTCGTCCTGGCCCTCGCAGTCGTGGGTGGTCCAGTCGCCGCCCTGTCGTCGGCGGCCGGGCACCCGTCGGCGACGGCGGCCAGGTCGGCGCGTACCTGCCGGATCTCGCTGGCCAGCCCGTCGTAGGCGCGCTGAAAGGTGACGGGCGTTTTCCCCGCCGTGCTGCTGTCGTTTCGCATGGGGCCGCCTTGCGTATCCGCAGGTCGCCGAGCTGGCACAATCAATAGTATTCGGAGTATTGTCATAGTACAATTAGTACGTGTTACTTCGCGTACGGGGACGGCACAATAGGTACTGCCTAAGGGCCGTAGTAAGGAGGAAGCATGTTCGGGCTGTCTGTGCGGTTCACGTGCCGGGATGACCAGAGCGCCGCCGGTTTCGACCAGCTCGTCGCCGAGACCGTGCCGGAAATCCGGCGCAGCGAGCCCGGGACCATCGTGTACGCCGTCCACAGCGTGGAGGGCAAACCGCTGGAACGGGTCTTCTATGAGCTGTACCGCGACCGGGCCGCGTTCGACGCCCACGAGGAGCAGCCGCACACCCGCCGGTTCCTTGAGGCACGCGAGAAGTTCCTTGCCTCGACCGATGTCGATTTCTTGATCCTGCAGACAGGTAAGGGGACGGACGCGTGAACGCGCCGGACTACCAGGTGACGCTCGGCCGGAAGATCGCCGGGCAGCGCCGCCGCCGCGGCCTGTCGCAGCCGGAGCTTGCCCGGATGATCGACCGGTCGGTGGCCTGGGTGTCCCAGGTGGAGCGCGGCGTCCGCAAGGTCGACCGGATGTCCGTCCTGGAAACCCTCGCCACCGCCCTCGACATGCCCTTGTCGGAGCTGGCCGCCGACGCGCCGGTAGTCGCCGCCGTCAACGAGGCACTCCCCGGCACCGCGGGCCTGCGCCTGGTGCTGTCCGGCGCCTGGTCGCTGCGCGCCATGCTCAACGGCCGCCACGCCCCCTCCCCGGCGGAGATGCGCGCGAAAGCGGACCGGGCGTGGACGCTGACCCGCGAGGGCCGGTACGCCGACCTCGCTGACCTGCTGCGCGACCTGGTGCCCGAGCTGGAATCCGGCGCCCGCGCCGTAGCGGAAACGGAACGGGCCGGACTGTTCGAGCTGCTGGCCGCCGCCTACCAGGCGTGCTCGGCCGCCCTCGCCGAGCTGGACGAGCCGGACGCGGCCTGGATCGCCGCTGACCGGGGCATGGCCGCCGCCGAACGGGCAGGCAGCCCTCTGCTGGTCGCGGCCGGGGCGTTCCGGCTCGTGATCGTGTTCCTCGGCGCCCGCTACTACACGCAGGCCGAGGAAACCGCCCGTACCGCCGCCGACGCCCTGTGGCACATCGCCGACGGCGGCACCCCCGAAGCAATGTCCATGTGGGGCGCGCTCACCCTGCAGCGCGCTGTTGTCGCCGCGCACCTCGGCGACGCCGCAGCCGCCTACGGATACCTCGACCGGGCACGGCTCGTCGCCGGGCAGGTCGGCCCCGGCCGCAACGACTACAACACCGAGTTCGGCCCCGCGAATCTGGCGCTGTACGAAATCGCGGTGGCCGTCGAGCTGGGCGACGCGGGCCGCGCCCTGCGGGCCGCCGGCACCGTGGACGTCTCCGGGCTGTCCGCCGAGCGGCGGGCACGGATGTTCATTGACGTGGCGCGCGCCCACGCCCAGCGCCGCCAGGTCGCCCAGGCCGTCGAAGCGCTCCGCCAGGCCGAAGACCTCGCCCCCGAGCAGGTCCATGCCCACGCCCTGGTCCGCCAGGTCGTCGCCGACCTCTTCGCCATGCAGAACCCGGCAAGTCCCGAACTGGCCGCACTATCTCAGCGGATAGCCATATCCTGAACAGAAGCCTGTTGGCTGTGCTACTCAGCGAAACACAAAGGCCCTCCCCGAGGGAACGAGCTCCCGGAAAAGGCCTTTTGCTGCGAGAGCCGCCTATCGGAATCGAACCGATGACCTACGCATTACGAGTGCGTCGCTCTGGCCGACTGAGCTAAGGCGGCGCGGCGCCCTTACGGACGGCGCTCCGTAGAGTCTACAGGTTCCGCGGTGTGCCTCGCCCGCGGACGTGCCTACGCGCCACGCCAGTCGTAGCGGTGCACGGTCACCGGTTGCCCGTCCGGCGTCGTCCAGTCGGCGACCTCCGTCGCTGCCCGCTCGAAGCCCGCCCGCTCGTAGAGCGCCTGCGCCGCGTGGAGGTGGTCGGTCACCAACAACGTCAGGTCGGTGCTCCGCGCGGCGGCCCACTCCGTCGCCTGCCCCAGCAGTGCACCGGCGATCCCCTGGCGTCTTACCGAAGGATCCACGAACAGGCGGCCGACCTCCGCCGCCGCATACCCCTCGACCCGCGTGAGCACCATGTGACCGGTCACCGCCGGCCCACCGGTCACCGCCGGCCCACCGGCTACCGCCGTCCCGCCGGCGCTCGCGACCCACGCCTCGATCAGATCCGACGGCGTGAGCCACCTGGCCGGGTCGGCTGGCCAGTTCGTCGGGTAGCCGCCAACCGCGTGCACGCGCCCGAGCAGGTCCACGCAGGCGGAGAGGTCGGCGGACAGGCGAGCGCGGATGCGCGGACGGTAGTTATTCATGATCCACCTCCACGGGCGGGGCAAGGCGCATCCGCGGACCTCGTCCGCAGCGGGCACGGGGATAATCGAGGCTGTGCGGATGAATGAGCAAGCGGCGCGGGACCGGTTCGCCGCCGCGCGAGTGGCGCGGCTGGCGACAGCCGACCACGACGGCCGGCCGCACCTCGTCCCGGTCACGTTCGCCCTCGACAGCCGCGGCCCCAGAGACAGCCTCGGCCCCAGAGACAGCCGCGGCCCAGGAGGCGGCGACAGCATCTACATCGCCATCGACCATAAGCCCAAGACCACGACCAACCTCCGCCGCCTCAGCAACATCCGCGAGAATCCCCGCGTCACGCTGCTCGCCGATCATTACGACGAAGACTGGCGTCAGCTCTGGTGGGTCCGCGTCGACGGCCTGGCCCGCGTCATCGAAGAGACCAGCCAACGCGAGCATCCCCTCGAAGTCCTCGCCCGTAAGTATCCCCAGTACCGCGAGAACCGCCCGGCCGGCCCGGTCATCGTCATCAACGCCGAGCGGTTCACCGGCTGGGACGGCGCCCGCTAACCAGAGTTCAGTAGGTCACCTCGATGCGCCGGGCGGCGCCGTCGACAGTTACCATGCCTCCGTTCGGGATGATGTGTTGTGGTTCTGTGTGCCCGAAGTCCACCCCGAACACCAGCGGCACCTCCGGCGCGTACTCCCCCGCCGCCCGCAACACCGCGTCCCGCTGCGCCGCCACATACCGCTCCTTCGCCGCGGGCGGCTTCCGGTCATCGAGCGACCAGGCCTTCGGCCGCGCCCACAGGATCGCGCCGAAGCGCCGCAGCAGGCCGCGCTCGCCCATGCACATCAGCACCCGGTAGACGTACGTGTCCGACCACAGTTCCTCGGACGTCTCGAAGAACAGCACGCACCCGTCGAACGCCGTGTCCGGCGGCATGTACCGCGCCGTGCGCAGGTGGAAATCCATAATCTCCAGGCAGCCGCCCCACGCGGGACCAGTCACGGAAACGGCGGGGCCGTGCCACGACCACGGCGGCGCCGGGAACGACTCCGGCTCGGCCGCGAACGTCGCCGGGTCGGCCCAGTCCTTGTCCTGGTCGCAGTAGGAAGCCGGCTCCTCGAGCACGTACGCACCCGGCGTGAACAGCGCCCGCGTCAGCGCCCGCTTCGACACCGGATGCATCTCCCCCGGCCGGCCGAACTGCGTCATCACCGCGCCGCCGTAGAACGACACGATCCCGAGGCTCCACAAGTACACGTGCAGGTTCGTGTTGTCGCTGTAGCCGAAGAACGGCTTCGGATTCGCCGCGAGCAGTTCCGGGTCGAGGTGCGGCAGCACCGTGAGCTCGTCTTCGCCGCCGATGCTGGTGATCACCGCCTTGATGGCCGGATCGGCGAACGCCGCGTGAATGTCCGCCGCCCGGCCGGCGGGCGACGCGCCCATCACCCGCGTCGTCGGGTACTCGACCGGCACGAGCCCGAACTCCTCCCGGAGCCGCCGCAGCCCCAGGTCGAACGGCAGCGGCAAGATCCCCGGCAGCCCGGCGGACGGCGAGATGACGGCGACCTGGTCGCCCGCTACTGGCTTGGCCGGGTACGTGAACGCTGGCGGCATATGGAACATGACAAGCGAGCCTAACGACTTACCTGGCCAGGACCGAACTATTTTCGCGATAGCCGGGCGTCAACTGCATATTGTGCCGGTGCGCGGCGTCTTCAGGATTATCAGGTACGTGTCCACGGTGTCGTTCACGCACGAGCTGCCCTCCATGTAGGAGGTGTGCCCTTCGCCGTTCCAGCCGAGCAGCACGCCGGCGGTCAGCTGACGGGACAGCGACTGCGCCCACCGGTACGGGGTCGCCGGGTCATGCAGGTCACCGACGACGAGGATCGGCCGCGCGCCGGTCCCCCGCCCGCGCATCGTCCCCGACGTCGGCGACTTCGGCGACTTCGGCGACTTCGGCCACATCGGCGACTGCGACGCGGTCACCGGCCAGTACGCGCACGGCAGCGAACCCCACACCAGCGCCGCCCCGAACAACGGCGCGGCCTTCGCGGCCGACGCCGCCGCCGCCCGCCACGCCGTCAGCGACCGTGGCCACGGGCGGTCGACGCAGTCCACGGACGTCTCTACGTCGGTCAGATTGCTGTAGGTGCCGTTGGGGCTCCGTTCCACCAGGATGTCCGCCAGTTCGACGAGCACCGTCCCGTCCCCGCCGAACGCCTCCGACAGCGCGCTCTTCAGCGTCGGCCACTCCGGCCGCGCGTACAGCGCCGAGGCGATCCCGGTCAGCAGCATCGCCCCGTCCGCCGGCTGGTCGCCGCCGAGCTCGGAGGCCAGCGGGTGCCGGCTCGCCTGCGCGATCAAGCCGGCTGTCTTAGCCGCGGCGCCCGGGACATTTTTTCTGAACGGGCATCCTGACTGCCCTGCACACCATGCTGTGAACTGGCCAAACGCCGATTCGAACCCGCTCGCCTGCGCCACATCAAGCTGCAGCCCGGGCAGGGACGGGTCGACGGCGCCATCGAGGACCAGCGCCCGGACGCGGGACGGGAACTGCCGGGCGTAGGAGGCACCAAGGTCCGTTCCGTACGACTTGCCCAGGTAGGTGAGCGCGGATTCGCCGAGCGCGGCCCGGAGCACGTCCATGTCTTTGGCCGCGTTCACCGTGCCGACGTACGGCAGCAGAGCGGCGGCGTTCTTCGCGCACTCGGACGCGTACAGCTTGCTCTCGGACGTGATGGTCGCGAGCTGGGCCGCGTTGGCCGGCATGTCGTCGGTCGCGAAGAACTTGTCGAGCTGCGGGCCGCTCATGCAGCGCACCGCGGGCTGGCTGCCGCCGACACCGCGCGGGTCGAAGCCCACGATGTCGAACCGGTCGCGGATGTTAGCAGTGAACTGGCTGCGGGCCGCCAGTGCGTACTGGACGCCCGAGCCGCCCGGACCGCCGGGGTTGATCACCAGCGCGCCGACCTTACGGGCCGGTCCGGCCGCTGGGAGCTTGATGACGGGCAGCGTGAACCGCCGCCAGGCGGGGCGAGCGTAGTCCATCGGCACGAGCAGCTGGGCGCACTCGAAGCCCTGGTCACAGGCGTGCCAGGCCAGCCGCTGCGCGTAGTACCGCGCGAGCGTGGCGGGCGGTTTGGCGGTGGCGGCCGGGGTTCCGGCGACAGGGGTCCCGGCGACCGGGGTCCCGGCGGCGGTCCCGCCCGTCGCGGTCCCGCCCGTCGCGGTCCCGGCGCCGGGCGCGGGCGCGGCGCGGGTGGCGGCGGGCGGCCTGGCCGCTTGCGGGCTGCTCGCGGTGCAGCCGGCCGCGCACGCGGCCAGCGCGACGGCGGCGGTCACGGCGGCGAGAGCGCGTGGCCAACGGAAGCCCGACATATCTGCAAATGTAGCCGTGCCGCGCCGGGTCGCGCTGGGTCACACGGTGGCGCCCGTCAAACGGCGCCCGCGAACGGCGCTCGCCGAGCGGTGTCCTTCCCGCGCTCGCGGAACGGCGTCACTCAGCGGGCGACGCGGCTCCCTTGTGCATCGTCTCGTAGGCCTTGCGGGACCCGCAGACGCTCGCGCGCGAGCACGCGCTGGTACGGCCGTCGGCGGTCAGCTTCACGACTATGGTGTCGGCCGGGACGTTGTGCCCGACGACCGTGCCCTCGCCTTCGGGGGTCTCCACCTGGGCGCCGGCGCGCGGGGCGTCCTTCTTGAAGTCCTGGTAGAGCGGGTGCTCGTACTTCAGGCAGCACATCAGCCGGCCGCACGCGCCCGCGATCCGCAGCGGGTTGACCGGCAGGTCCTGGTCCTTCGCCATCCGGACCGACACCGGCTCGAAGTCCTTGAGGAACGTGGCGCAGCACAGGTCGCGGCCGCACGGGCCGATGCCGCCCTGGAGCCGCGCCTCGTCGCGGGGCCCGATCTGCCGCAGTTCGACGCGCGCCCGCAGCCGCGCCGCCAGGTCGCGGACCAGCGCGCGGAAGTCCACCCGGTGCGGCGCGCTGAAGTAGACCGTGAACACGTTGGCCGACGAGACATAGTCCACGGCGGTGACCTTCATCGGCAGGCCGTGCTCGCGGACCAGGCGCTTTGCGGCCAGCCGGCCTTCGGCACGGCGCTTGCGGTTCTCCTCGTCGCGGGCGAGGTCCTCGTCGGCGGCGAGACCGGCGCACACCGGCAGGTCGATGTCTTCCGACACCCACTGGGGCGCCCACATGCAGATGGCGACCTCGGGGCCGGAGTCGGTGGGCACGAGAACCTTGTCGCCGATCTTCGGGCGGTGCTCACCTGGGTCCAGGTAATACAGCCGCCCGTACCGCTCGAAGCTCACCGCTATCATCATGCCCACCGGTCCAGGGTACGGGCGCCGCGCCGAAAGGTCACTATCCCATAACGCAAAAGTAGCGGCCGGCTGAGACCGCGGCGGAAACCGCCTTTCTCCGACGCTCGCGGGTTCTCGCTTGTGACCTGATGCGATCGTTGCTGGTGTGACGGATGGTGTGACGCCGTTAACAACGGGTAAGTTTCGCGTGTACATAGCCCTTGTAATTAACCCAATAACTGAAGTCTTCGCCATGCTGGGACCAGCGAGACTGGTGATGCCCGTTCGCCGCGGGAACCAGCCGACCGTGGTTCCCGGCCCCGGCCCCGGCCCCGATTCCGGTTCCCGGTCCCGTCCGGGGCCAGCCGTCAACCGTCAGGCATGAGCCGTCAGCCGCGGGCCGTCAGCCGCGGGCGAGGGAGATCGTCATCTCCTCGACGGCCAGCAGCGGAGCGACGTTGACCGTGAGCCGTTCCCGGCAGCGCATGATCGCCTGGATGCGGCGCAGCGTCGCCTCCGGCGTACTCGCCACCGCGATCCGCCGCAGGTCGTCGTACCGGTCCGCGTTGAACAGCTCCGCGCCCGCGTAACCACCGTCACCGCCCTCACCGCCGCCGCCGTCACCGACGGCAACGCCCAACTGCAGCATCAGCACGTCGCGGTAGAACGCGACGAGGTCGAGCAGCGCGCTGTCGAGGGTGTCCCGCTTGACCCGGGTGGCGCGCGACTTCTGCCGGTCCTCGAGGTCCTTCATCGCGCCCGCCATGCCGCGCATGGCCTTCGCGACGCCCTTGCCCGTCGAGCCCTCCCCGAACGCCTGCCGCAGCGCCTCCCGCTCCGGCTCGTCGAGTTGCCCGGTGACGGCCTTCGCCTCATCCTCGGCGATCTTCACGAGCGACGCCGCGGCCGCCAGGGCCGGACCGAGCGACGTCGCCGACACGGGGACCTTCAAGACGGAGAGCCGCCGAGCAGCGGCCGCCGAGTCGGTCGCCAGCCGCCGTGCCCGGCCGACATGTCCCTGCGCCGCCCGGGCGGCGGCCAGGGCGGCCGCGGGCGAGACGCCGTCGCGCGACACGAGCACCGACGCAACCGCCGAAGACGGCGGCACGCGCAGCGTCATCACGCGGCACCGGGACCGGATCGTGGTCACAAGGTCTTCCGCGCTCGGCGCGCACAGCAGCCAGACCGTGCGCGGCGCGGGCTCCTCGATGGCCTTGAGCAACGCGTTGGCGGCGGCTTCCGTGCACCGGTCGGCGTCCTCGAACAGCACGACGTGCCAGCGCCCGCCCGACGGCGCGCCCGCCGCGCGCAGCACCAGGTCCCGCGTCTGCTTCACGCCGTACGACAGGCCCTCGGGCCGGACGAGCAGCAGATCGGCGTGCGTGCCGGCCCGGACCTGGCGGCAGCTCGCACACTCGCCGCAGCCGCCGTCCCGGCACAGCAGCGCCGAGGCGAACGCCCGCGCGGCCACCGAACGCCCCGATCCGGGCGGCCCGGTGAACAGCCACGCGTGCGTCATGCCGCCGTCGAGGGCGCCGAGCAACTGCCCGACCACCCGCTCCTGCCCGGCGAGGTCACCGAAAACCGGCGGCACGGCCACCGGCGGCACGGCCGAGGCGGCCCGCGCCGTCGCGGGCGGCACAGCCGTCGCGGGCGGCACAGCCGTCGCGCCCCCCTCCGCAGCCGTCACTGCTGCTCCGTTATCGCCTGGAACGAGCCGGTGGGCGCCTCGGCGGTGGGCGGCACCGGGTCCGGCAGGACTTCGCGCAGCCGGTCCTTGATCTCCTGCGTCACCTCGTCGGCCGGGCGGGCGGCGTCGACGACGATGTAGCGCGACGGTTCGGCCCGCGCGAGGGCGAGGAAGCCGGCCCGGACCCGCCGGTGGAACTCGGCGGGCTCCGCCTCCAGCCGGTCGGCCGATCGCGCCCGCCGGCCGAGCCCCGACTCCGGCGGCATGTCCAGCAGCACGGTCATGTCCGGCGTCCGTCCCCCGGTCGCCCAGCTGTTCAGCCGCGCGATGTCAGCGGACCGCAGCCCGCGCCCGGTCCCCTGGTAGGCCAGCGACGAGTCCACGTACCGGTCGGAGATGACGACCGCGCCGCGCTCGAGCGCCGGCTCGATCACCGAGGACACGTGCTCGGCCCGGTCGGCCGCGTACATCAGGGCCTCGGCGTGCGGCGACATGCCCGTGTGGATCGTGTCGAGCAGCAGCGCGCGCAGCCGCATGCCCATCTTGGTGGCGCCCGGCTCGTGCGTGGCCACGACGTCGTAGCCCTGCTCGCGGAGCCAGATCGCGACCAGCCGGGCCTGGGTGGTCTTGCCCGTGCCCTCGCCGCCCTCGAACGCCAGGAACAGCCCGCGCGCCGGTGCGGCCCCGTGTCCGGCCGCCTGACCGTCGGCAGTCGCGGCGGAGGCGGACGGCACCGGCCGGAGTTCCTCGCCGCGGATCGCGGCGATCATGTCCTCGAACAGCGGCACGCCCTTCCGGTCGTCCATCCGCCGGTAGGAGCCGATGCCGACGAAGGCGACGATCGCCGCGGCGAGCAGGATGACCACGTTCTGCCCGGCCGAGACGTACTCCACGTGCGCGATCCGCACGTTGCCGGACCCGGTGGTCGAGGAGATCAGCTTCGTGAACGCGGCGGACAGGAACGGCACGATCGCGATGACCGCGAGCAGGATCACCTGGATCGTCGACTGGAAGAACGCGAACACGCGGCCCCGCGTGTCGTCGTCGACCTCCAGGCCGACGATCGTGAACCCGAGCGGGTAGGCGATGCCGGATACGGCGCCGAGGATCACGACGAAGAGCGTGACCATGATCAGGTTCGGCACGAGCCCGA
>DASZKN010000056.1:0-3398 GCA_035552855.1 Trebonia sp.
GGGCGGTCCGGGCTCCCGGCGGTCATCGACGTGCACGGCGGGCCGCAGGCCCGGGACACCTGGGGCTACAACGCCGAGGCGCAGTGGCTCGCCAACCGCGGCTACCTGTGCGTCAAGGTCAACTACCGGGGCTCAACCGGGTTCGGCAAGTCGTTCGTCGCCGCCGGGGACCGGGAGTGGGGCGGCAAGATGCACGACGACCTGCTCGACGCCGTGGCGCACGTGGTGGACCAGGGCTGGGCGGACCCGTCGCGAGTGGCGATCTACGGCGGCTCCTACGGCGGGTACGCGGCGCTGGTGGGGGCGGCGTTCACGCCGGAGGTGTTCCGCTGCGCGGTGGACATCGTCGGCCCGTCGAACCTCAAGACGCTGCTGGAGACCGTCCCGCCGTACTGGAAGCCGGTGATCGCGCAGCTCTACCGGCGGGTGGGCGACCCCGCGACCGACGCGGACTTCCTGTGGTCGCGGTCGCCGCTCTCGCGGGCGCGGGACATCAAGATCCCGCTGCTGATCGCCCAGGGCGCCAACGACCCGCGGGTCAAGCAAGCCGAATCCGAGCAGATCGTCGCCGCGTTGCGGGAAGCCGGGACCCCCTATGAGTACATGCTGTTCCCCGACGAGGGACACGGGTTCGCCAAGCCGGAGAACCGGATCAAGTTCTACACGGCCGCGGAGCGGTTCCTCGCCAAGTACCTCGGCGGCCGCTACGAGGAGTAGGACGCTCGTTACGCGCGGCGCGAGTAGCAGGGCGCCCGGCGGGCTGGGCCGGGCGGCGGGGTCCGCCTTAGATCTCGTCGTCGAGGAGGGAGAACAGCGCCTGGTCGTGCAGGCCGTCGTCCTCCAGGGCCGCGCGGCGCAGCGTGCCTTCACGGCGGAAGGCCGCCTTCTCGGCCACCCGGACCGACGCGACGTTGTCGGTGTTCGCGGTCAGCCAGGCGCGCTGCAGGCCGCCGTCGGTCAGCGCCCGGCGACAGCGCCGCCGGTTCATTTTCAAAGCATGGGAAGGTAGCGGTCAAGCTCGTACCGGGTGACCTGGCGGCGGTATTCGGCCCATTCCTCGCGCTTGTTGCGGAGGAAGAAGTCGAAGACGTGCTCGCCGAGGGTTTCCGCGACCAGTTCGCTGTCCTGCATCACCTGGATCGCGTCGTGCAGGTCGGCCGGCAGCGGCTTGATGCCGAGCGCGCGGCGCTCGGCGGTGGTGAGCGCCCACACGTCGTCCTCGGCGCCCGGCGGTAGCTCGTAGTCCTTCTCGATGCCCTTCAGGCCCGCGGCGAGGATCACCGCGAACGCCAGATAGGGGTTGCAGGCCGGGTCCAGGGACCGGAACTCCACGCGCGTCGAGTTGCCCTTCTGCGGCTTGTACATCGGCACGCGGACTAGGGCCGACCGGTTGTTGTGCCCCCAGCACACGTAGGCGGGGGCCTCGCCGCCGTTGCCCGCGGTACGTTCGGTGCCGCCCCACAGGCGCTTGTAGGAGTTCACCCACTGGTTGCACACCGCGGTGATCTCGGGCGCGTGCCGCAGCAGGCCGGCGATGAACGCCCGCGCGGTCTTGGACAGCTGGTATTCGGCGCCCGCCTCGTAGAACGCGTTCTGGTCTCCCTCGAACAGGGACACGTGCGTGTGCATGCCGGAGCCGGGGTGCTCGGTGAACGGCTTGGGCATGAACGTGGCCCACACGTCCTGCTCGATCGCGACTTCCTTCATTACCAGGCGGAACGCCATGATGTTGTCGGCCGTGGTCAGCGCGTCCGCGTAGCGCAGGTCGATCTCCTGCTGGCCGGGCGCGCCCTCGTGGTGGCTGTACTCGACCGAGATGCCCATCGCCTCGAGCATCGTGATCGACGAGCGGCGGAAGTCGTGCGCGATGCTGTGCGGCGTGTGGTCGTAGTAGCCGCCCGAGTCGACCGGCACCGGATCGTCGCCGATCTCGGGACGCTCGCGGAGGAGGAAGAACTCGATTTCCGGGTGCGTGTAGAACGTGAAGCCCATCTCGGACGCCTTGCTCAGGTTCCGCTTGAGCACCCAGCGCGGGTCGGCGTACGAGGGCGAGCCGTCGGGCATGAGGATGTCGCAGAACATCCGGGCCACGCCGGGGTGCTCGCCGCGCCAGGGCAGCAACTGGAACGTCGACGGGTCGGGGCGGGCGATCATGTCCGCCTCATGCACGCGCGCGAAGCCCTCGATCGCGCTGCCGTCGAAACCGATGCCGTCCGCGAAGGCGCCCTCGAGCTCGGCCGGGGCGATGGCGACCGATTTGAGCGCTCCGAGCACGTCCGTGAACCAGAGCCGGACAAAACGAATGTCCCGCTCTTCGAGCGTGCGCAGCACGAATTCTTCCTGCCTGTCCACGAGCTTCACCTTAGACGTTTCCACGGGGTAGTTCAGCGGCTCGCTAGCCCGGATTGATCGAGATCGGTGCGGCTACGCTATCAGCGGATCTTTCCCCGCTTGTTTCGCGGCGGTTACGGCTCGGTGATCGTTTCGCGGATTTCCTCGTTCGCAGGGGCCTGGCGGTGGCCGCTTTGCCCGGGCGCCCGGGCCGGGCTGCGTGAAGAGACGCGATAGACGGCCGCCGTAAGCTGGATACGTGCCTCAACTGCGGATCGCGCTTGCCCAGATCAACACCACCGTCGGCGACCTCGCCGGGAACGCCCGGGTCATCACCGAGTGGACCCGCCGTGCCGCCGGCCGCGGCGCGCGGGTCGTGCTGTTCCCCGAGATGGCGCTCACCGGGTACCCGGTGGAGGACCTCGCGCTCCGGACATCGTTCGTCCAGGCGTCCGTCGCCACCCTGGAGGACGTCGCCGCGCGGCTAGCCGCCGACGGTCTCGGCGGCGTCGCCGTCGTCGTTGGCTACCTGGACCGCAAGCGCGGCCTGCTCCCCCGCACCGGGATGCCGGCCGGCGCGCCGCTCGACGCCGCCGCCGTCTTGCACGGCGGGCGCGTCGTCATCACCAGCGCCAAGCACCACCTGCCGAACTACGGTGTCTTCGACGAATACCGGTACTTCGTCCCCGGCAATACGCTTCCGGTCTTCCGGCTGCCGGTGGCGGACGGGGAACAGGTAGACATCGCCGTGGCGATCTGCGAGGACCTCTGGCAGGAGGGCGGCCCGGTCGCGGTCACCCGGCGCGCTGGCGCCAGCCTGCTCGTCGTGCCGAACGCCTCCCCCTACGAGCGCGGCAAGGACGACGTGCGTCTGGACCTGGTCGTGCGCCGCGCACGCGAGGCGAACGCCGCGCTCGCGTACTGCAACATGACCGGCGGCCAGGACGAGCTCGTCTTCGACGGCGACTCGATCCTCGTGACCGCGTCCGGTGAGGTGGTCGCGCGCGGGCCGCAGTTCGAGGAGGCGCTCATCGTCGCCGACCTTGAGCTGCCATCGGCCGAGGCCG
>DASZKN010000057.1:0-1773 GCA_035552855.1 Trebonia sp.
CAGGCCACCTTTACCGAGGTGATGATGAGCTGCTGGCCGGAGACGACCGTGACGTCCGCGCTGCCGCACGGGCACAGCACGATCGGGCCGTCCGGTGAGAACCCTTGCCCGCACGTGCGGCACTCGCACTCGGCCGGGGGCTCGGAGATCTCCAGGAGGGCGCCTTCCAGTGACGTGCCCTCCGTGGCGAGGTCGAAGCAGAAGCGCAGCGAGTCAGCCACCACCCCGGAGAGCGCGCCGATCTCCAGGCGCACGCTGGCGATCGGAGTCCCGGGCAGCCGGTCCGTAACGGCATCGACCAGCCCCTCCGCGATGGCGAGCTCATGCATGCGCGTCAGCAGATCCGCGGCAGGGGGTCGCCGACCAGCAGGTCGACGATCCGCGTGCCGCCGAACGCGGTCTTCAGCTGGACGATGCCGGGCGGTTCTTGGGTGACGCGGCCGATGATCGCGGCCTCGGCGCCGAGCGGATGCGCGCGCAGTGCGGCCAGCGCCTGGCCGGCCTGATCCCCCTCCACCACGGCGACCAGACGGCCCTCGCACGCCACGTACATCGGATCGATGCCCAGGAGCTCCGCGGCCCCGCGGACCTCGGCGCGGACCGGGATGTCGTCCTCGGCGACCTGCACGCCGACGTCAGCGGACTTGGCGATCTCGTTGAGGATCGTCGCGACACCGCCGCGGGTGGCGTCACGCATGGCCCGGACACCGGGAACCGCGTCGAGAAGCCCCGCCACCAGCCCGTTCAGTGGTGCGGTGTCGGACTTTACGTCGGCCTCGATGTCGAGTTCGCCCCGGGACAGCATGATCGTGACGCCGTGGTCGCCGATCGGCCCGGAGACGATGATCGCGTCGCCCGGCCTCGCGTGGGCCACGCCGAGGGAGACGTCACGCTCGATGATGCCGACCCCGGCCGTGTTGATGTAGCACCCGTCCGCCTTGCCGCGCTGGACGACCTTGGTGTCGCCGGTCACGACGTGGACGCCCGCCGCCTCCGCGGCGGCGCGCATCGACTCGACGATCCGGCTGAGGTCGGCGACCGGGAAGCCCTCCTCCAGGATGAACCCGGCCGACAGGTACAGCGGCGTGGCGCCGCTGACCGACAGGTCGTTGACCGTGCCGTTGATAGCGAGGTCCCCGATGTCCCCGCCGGGGAAGAACAACGGCGATACGACGTAGGAGTCGGTGGTCAGCGCGACCCGCGCGTCGCCCAGCCGCAGCGACGCGGAATCCTCCAGGGGCTCCAGCAGCGGGTTGCGGAACGCGTCGAGGAAGATGGCCTCGATCAGCGTGTGGGTCGCCTTGCCGCCCGCCCCGTGCGACATCGTGATGCGCTCTTCGCGCACCTTGGGCCGCCGCCGGCGGGCGCGGTCGATGCGGTCGAGCACCTGCTGCTCGCGGTCGCCGACCGGCGCCTGGTGCGGTTCGCCGCGCCCGTGCCGGGAACCGGCCGCGGCCGCCTCGTCGGCCTCATGCTGGCCGTGCTCGCGCAGGGCTTCCTCGACCCAGCCGGCCCGGCCCCCGCCGCGCCCCGTCGCGTCCTCGTCGACGCGGTCAGAGGTCATGGCCGTCCCACCTCGATCGAGATCGCCTCGGGCACCCGGCGGCGGCCCATCCGGCCGAAGTTGTAGTACGCCGCGCAGGCGCCCTCGGGCGAGACCATGCAGGTGCCGATGGGCGTTTCCGGGGTGCAGGCGGTGCCGAACACCTTGCACTCCCAGGGCTTGAGCACGCCCTTGAGTACCTCACCGCACTGGCAGGCCTTGGGGTCGGC
>DASZKN010000058.1:0-1969 GCA_035552855.1 Trebonia sp.
CACCCGGGACGGCACCCAGGCCGCCCGCGAGGAGCCCGAGCACCAGCACGACCAGCACCCAGCCGCGCCGACCGGACAGGTGTGAACGCACGATCCGCTTCACTGGGCCACCCGCACCGTGACGTCGCGGGCGGTGAAACCGTCGGTGTACTCGACCTGGGCGGCCTGCGCCGAGTCATCGAAAACGCAATCGGCGATTCTCACGTCCCGCACCGGGGCGTCCGCGACACCGATGATCCGGTACGGCTGCTGGCTGCGGCCCACCTTCCAGCGCGCCGCCGACAGCCCCGCGACCGCGGGATAATTGTCGCTGGCGCCCGCGCCTTCGTACGTGAACGTGACCTCGAACGGGATGTACGTCCAGGCCGGGCAGTCCACGTCGGTGACCCGGACGTCGCGGATATACCCGCCCCGGCTGGACGTGGACTTGACCGACAGCACCCACTGCACGCTGGCCTCGTCCAGCGACGCGGCGAGCGGCATGCGCAGCCGGCGCGCGGTCACGCCGGAAACGCCGCCGCTCACCTCGCTGCCGATCGCCACCGCCCCGCCGCCGCTGATGAACGTGCAGTCCTCGACCAGGATGTCCCGCGCGGGGATGCCGACCCGCGCGCCGTCGGTGTCGCGCCCGGACTTGATCGCGATGCAGTCGTCGTGGGTCGCGAACGTGCTGCGCCGGATGACGACGCCGCGGCTGGAGTCGGGGTCGCAGCCATCACCGTTCGGGCCGGGGCTGTCGACGGTGACGCCGTCCACCGTGACCCCCCGGCAGTAGACGGGCTGGATGTTCCACATCGGCGAGTTCCGCAGCGTGACGCCCTGGACCGCCACGTTCACGCAGTTGTACAGGCCGATGAAGCTCGGCCGCAGGTAGTGCCCGTCGCCGAACACTCGCTGCGCCGGCGGCACCCCGTCGGCGCCCATCTGCTCGAGCGCGGCCCAGTCGTCGCGCTGGTTGGGCAGGCCGGACTTCCAGCCGTATTGCCCCGAGCCAATCCAGAACCACCAGTGCTCGTCGTCGGACTGCGCGTCGAGCACGCCGCTGCCGGTGACCGAGATGTTCCGCTGGCCGTTCGCGTAGATCAGCGGCGAGTAGTTGTACAGCTCGATCCCCTGCCACCGGCTGAGCACCACCGGCAGGTACGCCCGCGGGTCCGTGCTGAACAGGAGGGTCGCGCCCGCGTCCACGTGCAGGTCGACGCCGCTGAGCAGGTGGATCGCGCCGGTGACCCAGCGGCCCGCCGGCACCAGGACCCGGCCACCGCCCGCCGCGTGGCAGGCCGCGATGGCCGCCGCGAACGCCGTTGTGCAGTCCGTCGTCCCGTCGCCCGCGCCGCCGTAGTCGCTGATCGGGAAGACCCGCCGCGGCGACGCCGACGACGACGCTGTCGCGGGCCGACCGGCCCCGATCGCGCCCACGGCAGCCACTCCCGCGAACAGCGTCCCGCCTGTTCGCAGCACATCCCGGCGGCTTCGGTCGGTTGTCATCGCCAGCCCCCTCACGCGGTACGTCTCCATCGCTTATCGATTGTCGATGGTTTCCGCTTGGTGTCATGAGCGTAAATTTTGCGGGATGCCCCGTCAATACCTAATTGTGAACGGTCACATCTGACCCGGACGAGGCCTCAACGGCCTGTCGGCCGCGCTGGAGCACCCCGCCAGCAGCCGCGCCGCCCGCTTTGCCCCGTGCGCTGTTTTCGATCATCCGTCCGGGGTA
This sequence comes from Trebonia sp., assembly GCA_035552855.1. Classification (GTDB taxonomy): domain Bacteria; phylum Actinomycetota; class Actinomycetes; order Streptosporangiales; family Streptosporangiaceae; genus Trebonia. Next base: position 1,718 of record DASZKN010000058.1, read on the forward strand.
GCGACTCGCCATGGATAGCCGCACCAGTACCGGTCCCGGCGGACGGGACATCCTGGCCGAACTTGACCAGCGAGCGCCCACCGCGTTCTACTGGCAGCTCACGCTACTCGCCACACTCGGCGGGTTCCTGTTCGGCTACGACACGTCCAACATCGGCTCGGCGTTGAACTTCATCCCCTACCGGCTCAACGACTTCGGCTCGGGCTACCTGGTGGCCGGAGCCTCGCTCGGCGCCGCCGCGGGCGCGTTGCT
>DASZKN010000059.1:0-11247 GCA_035552855.1 Trebonia sp.
CGTGTCGGTCACCGCCGTGAGCAGCTCGGGGATGTCGTCCGGGTCCACCGGCGCGGAGGTCCGCGCCCGCAGCACGTCGATAGCCAGGTTATGCGCGATCGTCGTCAGCCAGGCGCGCACCGAACCGCGCCGCGAGTCGAAGACCTGCGCGTGCCGCCAGGCCTGCTCGAACGCCTGCTGCGCGATGTCCTCGGCCGTGCCCGGGTCCCGGACCACGGTCACCGCGACGCCGAAAACCAGCCGCTGGAACCGGCGCACGAACGCCACCGACAGCTCGGGGTCGCCCGCGCCTAGCCCGGCGAGCAACGTCTCGTCCGGCAGCCGGCCGGTTGGGGTTCCCATCGTATGCACACCCTTACATACGTCCGGGAGAGGAAAAAAGATTGGAGGTGGTCGCGAGCGGCCCGGGAGCCGGAAAACCAGCGGGACCGGTCATGAGCGGCGCGGCGCGACCAGCAGGATCAGGGCCGCGACGGCCAGCACCGCGGCACCGGTGAACTCGATGACCAGCGACGATGTCGCGTACGGCACGGCCAGGCTCTCCTTGTAGCCGAACAGGCTCACATGCACGCTGAGCAGCAGCCCGGCCGCCGTGGCGGCCAGCGTGACGGCGCCCGCGCCCAGCGCCACCATGCGCCGGAGGGCGACGACGGCCAGCGCGACCACGATGCCCCCGATCCCCTGGGCCAGGAAGAGCGGCCCGATCTTCGGGATGTCGTTGTAGCCGTCCGCCCATAGCTGCAGGTGGATCACGCTCGACCAGATCAGCAGGGCCGCGCCGGCCACGGCCAGCAGGCTCACTGCCCAGCCGAGCGGCCGCGACCTGAGCTGGCCCGGCCCTCTGAGCAGGAACCGGAGAACCTGGTGCGGGAAGCCGGCGGACCGGCTCGCGCCGCGCCCCGCGAGCACGGGCGTGCTCGCGCGATCGGTGGTGTTCACGGAATTGCTCCAATCAGCTCGATGAGTGCTGGATGACGGCCCACAGGCCGTAGCCGCTGAAGGCGACGGACGCCGCCGTCAGCAGCCACACGGGCGGCTTCCGGCTGCCCCGGCGGGCAGCGAACCTGGGATAGACCGCGAACACGATGAGCTGGCTCAGCCACAGCGCGATGAGCGAGGGCTTGAGCAGGTCGTCGTAGAACGCGTTTGGATTGATGAGGGTGACGGGCGCCGCCGCGACGATGACCGCGCCGATCGCGATGATGACCCGCCGGGGCGGCCAGGCCGTCACCGCGGTGATGAGCCTGCTCAGCGCCAGGTACTCCACGAGCATGACCCCGGCGATGCTCGCGGCCACCGCGACGCCGACCGTCACGGCGAAGCCGTGGCCCGCGAAGCGCTGCGCGATCGTCATGCCCGGGATGGGCTCGGCCGCCAGCGCGGGATCCGCCCCACGGGCTTACCGGCCGCGCCCCTGGAGCGAGCGGCCGGCCAGCACCGGTGGCCCTGATACGGGTCAGGAACGTGGTCACGGAACCGGTCAGCTCCAGCCGCCGCCGGCGCTGGAGGAGGTGGCCGGCGTCGACGCCGGGGCGGCGGGCGCGCCGCCCGAGCCAGACGAGGTGGCGGACGCCGTGTCGGAGCTGGTGATCTGCGCCCCGGCCGGGGCCACCAGCCACCACTTGGCGCCAAAGTTGTCGCTGCCCTGGCCGTTGGTCTGCCCGGCGCCGGTGTCACCGGCGAAGTAGTACAGCGCGTGCCCGTCGTAGGTGACCTGCTTGGTGCCGTCCGAGCGGGTGATCGTGCCGAGGTCGCTGGCGTGCGCGCCGCCGCCGGCGGTCACCGTGCCGGTCGCCGTCACCGGCGGCCAGGCGCCGGCGCACGCGCCCGAGCAGGCGGACATGTTCTTGCCGTCCTTCGCCCACAGGTACAGGGTGCGGCCGGACCCGTCGGTCAGGAACGCGCCGGTCGAGCCGTTGGCGGTCTTGATGACCGTTCCCGCGGTGGACGCGCCCGCCGCGCTTCCGCTCGCCGTGCCGGCCGCGCCGCCGCTGGCCGGGGCCGTGCTGGCCGCTGACCCGGTGGTGCTCGCGCTGCTGCACGCCGCCGCGAGCAGCGCGGCGGCCACAGGCACGCCAACCTTCACCGGCATGGGCATCCGCGTCAGCAATGAGCTGGCCATTTTCGTTCGTCTCCGTTCTCGGGCCGGCGCCGCCGCCCCGCGGTGAGGGGCACCAGGTGCCGCGCCCCTCGTCATTAACCTGTCGGCACATAGCTACGGAGGTCGCGCCGAAAAGGATTGGCCAGCACGCGGAATCCGGCGGCACGGCCGCGCGGCACCCGGCCAGCCGGGGCCGACGGCAAGCTGGACGTGACTAATTCGACCGCCGTTTAACTCGTTGTCGCGCGCGCATAAGACAGCCCGCGTACGCTCGGCAAGGTTTCGCTTTGCCCGAACACGGAGGTTCTAACTTAATGCCGGAATTGTCCCGTCGTAACCTCATCCGCGGCGCGGCCGTCGCCGGCGCCGCGGCCGCCGCGGCGTCCGTCTCGACCGCGGGCACCGCCCACGCGGAGGTCACGACCAGCCACGACGCCCGCCAGGCGGGCGGTCACCGCCGTTTCGGCGACATCCGCGATATCAAGCACGTGATGATCCTGACGCAGGAGAACCGCAGCTTCGACATGTACTTCGGCACGCTGAAGGGCGTCATCGGCTACGGCGACCAGGCCGCGATCACCCTGCCCGGCGGCTACAGCGTCTTCCAGCAGCCCCTGACCGCGCCGGGGAAGCCCGGCACCGGCACCCAGTACCCGTTCGCGCTCGCCGACGGCAAGGTCACCAGCACTCCCCTGCCGCCGAACGCCGAGCAGGGCGCCCAGAACGCCAACGGCACCGACCACAGCTGGGAGACCCAGCACGAGGCCTGGAACGGCGGCCTCATGAACGCCTGGTACACCGCCAAGGGCATCGAGACCCTCGGCCACTTCCGGCGGGCCGACATCCCGTTCCACTACGCGCTGGCCGACGCGTACACGATCGGCGACGCCTACCACTGCTCGGTGCTGTCGGCCACCGGCCCGAACCGGACGTACCTGTGGGGCGGCACGATCAACGCCGACCAGGAGCACGGCGGCTACGTCGCCAACAACGGCGGCGACGAACTCGGCCGCTTCCTGCCGTGGCAGAGCTACCCCGAGACGCTGCAGGACGCGGGCGTCACCTGGAAGGTCTACCAGGGCTCGGACAACTACGGCGACAACGGCGTGCAGTACTACAAGACGTTCGCCGACCTTGACCCGTCGCAGGGCGGCACCGGCGCGCCCGGCAACCCGTTCTACGACAACGGCCTGACGACCGTCCCCGAGCCGCTGAACTACGAGACCCACAACGGCGACAACCTCGCCAACGCGATCAAGGCCGACGTCGAGGCGGGCAAGCTGCCGCGGGTCTCCTGGGTCGTCACCAACCAGCAGTACTCCGAGCACCCGGACGGCGCGCCGGCCGACGGCGCCTACTACGTCGGCAAGGTCCTCCAGGCTCTCGCCGCCGACCCCGGCGTGCTCAACTCCACCCTCGTGATCATCGACTACGACGAGAACGACGGGGCGTTCGACCACGTCCCGCCGCCCGTGGCGCCGGCTGGCACCACGGACGAGTTCTACCTGGAGAGCTCGCTCGCGCCCGCGCCGCTGCCGGTCGGCCTCGGTTACCGGGTGCCGCTGCTGCTGCTGTCGCCGTGGACCCGCGGCGGCTGGGTGACGTCGGAAGTGTCCGACCACACGAGCGTGCTGCAGTTCCTCGAGAAGTGGACGGCCGCGCTCGGCAAGCCCGCCATCTGCCCGAACATCAGCGCGTGGCGGCGCGGCGTGTGCGGCGACCTGACGAGCGCGCTCGACTTCGAGCACCCGGTCTACGGGCTGCCGGACCTGCCGTTCGTGTCCGCGCCGGCCGGCGAGGCGAACAGCTACGAGATCCTGCCGACGACGAACGCGCGGCCGGCCCAGGAGAAGGGGTTCAAGCCCGCCCGGCCGCTGCCCTACCAGGCGAACGCCGTGCTGACCGGGGTCACGAAGAACAGCGACGGCACGGTCAGCGCAGGGCTGGCGCTGTCCAACTGCGGGCCGCACGTGGCCAAGTCCAGCCACTTCGCGGTCTACGACAACCTGGCCGGTGACCCGTCCCTCGGCACCTACCCGGCGGCGTTCCCCGGCCAGTACACGGTCGGCGCCAGCCGCAAGCTGCCGGCGGCCGCGGCCGCCACGCTGAATGTCGGCAAGGCCGGCGCGTACGACATCACGGTCGTCAGCGCGAACCGGTTCCTGCGCCACTTCACGGGCGACCTGGGCACGGCCGGCGCGGCCGCGAAGGTGTCGGCGGTGTACTACGAAGGCGGCTTCGGCGCGGGGCCGGCGCTGATTCTCGAACTGGGGAACGAGGGGAGGCAGGACCTGACGTTCACGGTGACGCACAACCAGTACTCGGCCCAGGGGCCGAAGTCCTACCGGGTGCGCGCCGGGCGGGCGGAGAAGATCGTGCTCGACCCGCTCGCGGGCAGCTTCGGCTGGTACGACGTGACGATCACGATCGACGGCGACAGCTCGTGGTCGCAGCGGTTCACCGGTCACCTGGAGAACGGCGAGCCGAGCATCACGGGCGCGGCCTGATCCTGCGCGCGGCCGGTGACCTGCTGCGCCAGTTCCTCCAGGATCGGCAGCGCGGCCCCCAGCGCCTCGAGGTCGGCCGCGTCCAGGCCGGCGATGCACTCGGCGAGCCTGGTCTCGCCGCTGCGGCGCACCCGGCCGATGAGCTCGGCGCCCGCGCTCGTGATGCAGATCACGCAGGCGCGGGCGTCGGCCTCGTCCGGGCGGCGCTCCGCCCAGCCCGACGCGACGAGCACGTCGACGATGCGCGACATCGTCGAGATCTGCACGCCCAGCCGGCCGGCGAGGCTGCCCATGCGCATCGGGCCCGCCGAGTTCATGACGGCGAGCGCGGTGAGCCGGGTGGGCGTGAGCTCGCCGCGCTCCCCGGTCACCTTGCCGGCGTGGACCTTCCCGGCGTCCACCTTCCCGGCGTGGGCCAGCATTTGCACCGCGACCCCGAGGCGGCCTGACAGATCCGGTGCGGCATCATCCATAGTTACCGTCCAGTTAGTTGCTATATACAAACCAAACGCATCCGGGGCCCGGCGTGTTCCGGCCTGCGCCATGTTCCTGCCTCGCGGCAGGCGACTGGCGCGGGTCGCGCTATTAACTTCAACTCCCCTGAACGGTCCCATGGTTCCCCGCCAGCGTCTCCGCGACACTCGCGGCGGAGGCGGCCGCCATCTTGGCGTAGGACTCCCTGGTGACGGAGCGGATGAGGACTGCGTGAACAGGGCGTTAGCCGGTATTCTGGTGGCAAATGGTTCCTGGCACCGCGCGCGCATGACGCTTCCCCACTGGCTCGCCCGGCCCGCTCGCCACATCCTGATGGACCTGACGCCGTTGCGCGTGTCCCGGGACTTCCGCGCACTGATCGCCGGGCTCGGCGTGTCGACCCTGGGCACCCAGCTCACCCAGGTCGCGGTGCCGTACCAGGTGTACGCAATCACCCGTTCCTCGCTTGACGTCGGTCTCGTCTCGCTGGTCCAGCTGTTCCCGCTGATCTTCGGGTCGCTGCTCGGCGGGACGCTGGTCGACGCGATGGACCGGCGGCGGCTGCTGCTGATCGTCGAGACGCTCGGCGCGGCCATGAGCGCGGCGCTGGCGATCAACTCCGATGTCGGCACCCGGCTCTGGCCGCTGTTCGTCTTCCCCGCGGGCGCCGCCGCGCTCAGCGGCCTGGACAGCTCGTCGCGGAACGCGATGGTGCCCGGCATGGTCGGGCTGCGCATGGTGCCGGCGGCGAACGCCATGTTCCAGGCGCTGTTCCAGACCGGCGCGATCGTCGGCCCGGCCTGCGCGGGCCTGCTGCTCGCCGGGGCGGGCATCCACGTCGTGTACTGGCTGGACGTGCTCAGCTTCGGCGCGGCGCTGGCGGCCGTGCTCATGATCGCACCGCAGCCGCCGGCGATGAAGGCCGGGCGGCCGGGCCTGCGGTCGGTCGCCGAGGGGTTCGGCTTCGTGCGGCGCTCCCGGCAGGTGCAGGGTGCCTACCTGATCGACGTGAACGCGATGGTGTTCGGGCTGCCCCGGGCGCTGTTCCCCGCGCTGGCCGCCACCGTCTTCGGCGGCGGCGCCACGACGGTCGGGCTGCTCTACGCCGCGCCGGGAGCCGGGGCGCTGATCGGCGCGCTGACCACCGGCTGGGTCGGCCGGATCAGGCGGCAGGGCCTGGCGGTCATCATGGCGGTCATCGTCTGGGGCGTGGCCATCACGGGCTTCGGCCTGGTGCCGTTCCTGCCCGTCGCACTCGTGCTGCTCGCCGTGGCGGGCTGGGCGGACGTGCTCTCGGCCGTCTTCCGGAACACGATCATCCAGTTCGCCGGCCCGGACTCGATGCGCGGACGGCTGATGGGCGTGCAGATGGCCGTGGTCGCCGGCGGTCCCCGGCTCGGTGACCTGGAGGCGGGCGGCATCGCGACGGCCTTCGGCGATACCGTGTCGGTCGTGTCCGGCGGCCTCGCGTGTATCGCCGGCGCGCTGCTGGTGGCCCGGCTGCTGCCCGAGTTCCGGCACCAGCGGTCGGTGCTGCCCGGGCAGGCGGACGGGGCGGGCGAGCCGGGTGAGCCGGGTGCGGCTGAGCCCGCACTCGGCGAGACCGAGTCAGACGCCGTCGGCTGACGCGGCCAGTCTGTCCGCCTCCGCTGGCGTGAACGTCAGGCCGAACACGTCACGCAGCGATCGCCGCCATTCGGCGTCCGACAGCGTGCGGCGTTCCTTAACGCGGCCGGGGCTGGTCACGGTGAACGTACGGCCCCGCAGCGACGTGATCGTGCCGGGGGCCCGGTGTGCGACGACCGGCGTCCGCGTGAACCAGGAGTCCGGGTGGGTGGACGTGTAGTGGTTCGCGAGCACCACGTCCACCGGGTAGACGCGCTGGTCGTCGAAGCGGTACAGCGTGATCCACTCCTGGTCCTGGAACTCGCGCAGCTGCCAGGTGCCGTCGTGCTCGTCGGGGACGACCTCGTAGACCCAGCCGTCCAGGACCTGCGGGCCGCCCGAGCGGAGCCGTCGCAGCGACAGCGGCGCCGGCGGGGACGAGCCGAAGCCCACGTCGGCCAGCCACACGCCCAGCCGGTCCGGGGTCCGGACCCGGAGCGTGAGGTGCGTGCGTGGCGACACCGGGCCGTCCGGACGGGGGACCCGGGCGAGCAGCCGCTCGACCGCGAACCCGATCCGCTCGAGCGCCGCGCCGAACAGCTGTCCGTGCTCGAAGCAGTAGCCGCCGCGCCCGCCGTCGACCAGCTTGGCCTGGATCGACGCCAGGTCCACGCGGACCGGGCGGCCGAGCATGATGTCGAGGTTCTCGAACGGGATGGCGGCCAGGTGCGCGCGCTGCAGCGCGGCCAGCGTCGCTTCCGACGGGGCGACCGGGCCGGCGACGCCGATCCGGCGCAGGTAGGCGTCGAGGTCGAGCCGGCCGGCCGACCACTCGTCGGGCACGTCCGCCCGCTCGCCGGCGCCGACCGTCACAGGTCGTCCGATCCGGGGGCGGCGAAGTCCGGCTCCGGCTCGGTCTCCCCGGCTGGGCGGGCGAAGAGCATCTTCGCGATCAGGCCGCCGGCCACCACTCCGCCGGCGAGCGCGCCGAGCGCCGCGAACTTGCCGGGCAGCCGCGGGCCGATCGCGTACTTGCCCGGGCCCGCCGCGGCGAGCGTCGCCGCGAGCGTGAGGTAGACGACCGGCAGCTCGACGCCGTTCCGCGACGCCATCAGGCCGTTGCCGCGATTGTGCCCGGCTGCGACCGTCATCGCGCCGCCGACCGCGATCGGCCCGGCCGGATAGGCGATCCCGGTGCCGGTGAGCAGGCCGCCGGCGATCTCGGTGGCGGCGGCCGTCGCGGCCAGCGGGCGGCCTGGCGCGAGGCCGTTTTGCTCGAACGTGGCCCCGATGCCGTCCAGGCCCGGCCCGTGAAACTTGCCGAACAGCTTCTGAGCGGCATGGATGCACATGTACCCGCCAAGCAGCAGCCTGGCGCCCAGCAGGGCCGCGTCACGCATGATGTCCTCCGTGTCAGTCGCCGCCTGGTGCTTCGGCATATATATACCTCCGCCGCCGAGATACGCTCCGACTGAGAGCAATCGCCTACTTCGAAGGGGATGTGCGATGAGCGAATCCAGCGTCGGCGCCTGGGTCGTTGACCCGGCCGGCTCCTCCGCCACGTTCGCGAGTAAGACGTTCTGGGGGCTGACGACCGTGCGGGGCACGTTCGGCGGCCTGGCCGGCGCCGGCACCGTGGCCGGCGACGGCACGGTCAGCGGCGAGCTTGTCATCGACGCCGCCCAGCTCAGCACCAAGAACAAGGTACGCGACCAGCACTTGCGCTCGGCCGACTTCTTCAACGTGGACAAGTTCCCGGCCGTGGTGGTCCGCATCGCCTCCACCACACGCGACGGCGACACCGTGACGGGCGCCGGGACGATCGAGGCGGGCGGCCAGACCCAGCCGATCACGTTCACCGGCCGCGTCGCCGAAAGCGACGGCGCGGTCACGCTGACCGCCGGGGCCACGGTCGATCACCGCGCGCTCGGCATGACCTGGAACCGCCTCGGCATGCTGGCGGGCACGGCGAAGGGCTCGGTCACCGCGAGGTTCGTGCGCGGATAGCGCCGGCGACTCGTTCGCCTTGCGCGTCTCGTTACCGGCCGCCGGTTTCCATGATCATGGGCCGCCGGTGGCGAATATCGCCGCGAAGGACACCACAGCCGGCACATCGCCGGCGGTACGCCCGGGCTGGCGTCCGCTGAGGCGGCCCGGCGAGAGCTGACCGGGGAGGAGGCAGCAGGGCTCGTTAAGGGAGAAATTCTTGAGCGGGAGGCGGCGGCCGACCAGTACGCGGCGACCAGACATGACGGCCGGGCGGGACGGCTGCGAGCCGAGGCGCGGGCGATCGAAGTCGCGCTCGGGGATGACGATCCGGCCTGAACACGGGAAAACGGGGTAGTGAGCGTGACATGCCTGCTGGGCCCGATGAAGACGTTCCGGCTGTGAACGACAGGCGCGCGACGGGCCGGCGTGGCTGGCGCAGCCTCAAGATGTGGCTGCCGTACCTGATCAAGCCGCTGCGGCGCGGCGCGCTGATCTTCATCCTGCTGCTGGTCGTCGAGTACCTGGTCGTGCCCGAACTCGTCGGCGCCAGCAAAGACCTGAACCTGCTCGGGCGGATGAACATCGGCTGGCTCATCGCGGGCGTGGCCATGGAGATCGTGTCGCTGTTCTGCTACGCGGTCCTGACCAAGGTGCTGCTGCCGGCGGGGCGGAAGCCGAGTTTGTCGCGATTGTTCCGGATCGACTTGTCCGCCGCGGCGGTCGCGCACGTCATCCCCGCCGGGACGGTGGGGACCGCCGCGCTCGGGTTCCGCCTGTTCACCAACGAGGGCATCTCCGGCAACGACGCCGCGGTCATGATGGCGGCCAAGGGGCTGGGCTCGACGGTGGTACTGAACGTGCTGCTGTGGCTGTCGCTGGTCGTCTCGATTCCGCTGGCCGGGTTCCGGCCGATCTACGGGACCGTCGCGATCGTCGGGACCGTGGTCTTGCTTGGCGTCGCCGCCCTGGTGCTCGGCGTCACCCGCGGCGTGGAGACGGCGTCGCGCGTGCTGCGCACCGTGGGCGACAAGCTGCCGTTCGTGACCGGCGAGGGCCTTGAGCACGCCATCCAGGAGGCGGCCCGCACGCTGTCCAACCTCGGCCGGGACAGGCGGACGCTGTTCTGGGCGATCACCTGGGCCGCGTTGAACTGGCTGCTGGACGCGGCGTCGCTGTATTGCTTCGTGGCGGCGTTCGGGGCGCTGGTCAACCCGATCGAGCTGTTCGCGGCCTACGGGATCGCCAACGTCGCGGGCGTGCTGCCGATCACGCCGGGCGGCCTGGGGATCGTCGACTCGGTGGCGCCGCTGCTGCTGGTTGGTTTCGGCGTCACCCGGAGCGTGGCGACGCTGGGCGTGATCGGCTGGCGGCTGGTCAACTTCTGGCTGCCGATCCCGGCGGGGGCGATTTCGTACGTGTCGCTGAAGGTGGAGTTCCGATCCGGGTGGAATTCGGTACGGTCGGCGGTCGCGGGCATGTTCGCGGGTGGCACGGATGACGGTTCCGGCGGGGCTGACGGTTTTGAGGAGTCTGGGGAGTCTGGCGGTTCTGACGGTTCTGAATGGGGCGGGGGCGACGGGGCGGTTACCGTTGGCCGTAACCGCCGCCGCCCGGGGTCTCGATGATGAACAGGTCGCCGGCCTCCACCGCGGCCGAGTCGCAGCCGGCCATCGGGACGACCGAGCCGTCGGCGCGCTCGACCCAGTGGCGTCCCAGCCGGCCGGGTTCGCCGCCCGCCATGCCGTACGGGCGCACGATCCGGTGGCCCGTCAGCGTGTTCACGGTCATCGGCTCGAGGAACCGCAGCGCCCGCCGCCCGCCGTTGCCGCCATGCCAGCGTCCGGCGCCGCCGCTGCCCGGGAGGATCTCATAGCTTTCCACCCGGACCGGGTACCGCCGCTCCAGCACTTCGGGGTCCGTGAGCCGGGAGTTCGTCATGTGGGTCTGCACGACGTCCACGCCGTCGAACCCGTCCCCCGCCCCCGAGCCGCTGGCCACGGTCTCGTAGTACTGATGACGGTCGTTGCCGAACGTGACGTTGTTCATCGTCCCCGAGCCCTCGGCCAGCACGCCGAGCGCCGCGTACAGCGCCCCCGTGATCGCCTGCGACGTCTCCACGTTGCCCGCGACGACCGCGGCGGGGTACTCGGGCGAGAGCATCGTGCCCGGCGGGATGATCACCTTGAGCGGCTTGAGGCAGCCGGAGTTCAGCGGTATCTCGTCGTCGACGAGCGTGCGGAACACGTACAGCACCGCGGCCATCGCCACCGAGGACGGCGCGTTGAAGTTGCTGTCCAGTTGCGCCGAGGTGCCGGTGAAGTCGATCTCCGCCGTGCGCGCCCGCCTGTCCACCCGGATGGCCACCTCGATGACGGCCCCGTTGTCGTGCCGGTACGTGCAGGACCCGTCGCGCAGGACCGGGATGACCCGGCGCACGGACTCTTCCGCGTTGTCTTGCACATGCCCCATGTAGGCGCGCACGACATCGAGGCCGAAATGGCCGATCATCGCGCGCAGTTCCCGGACGCCCTTCTCGTTCGCGGCGATCTGCGCGCGCAGGTCCGCGATGTT
>DASZKN010000060.1:0-17069 GCA_035552855.1 Trebonia sp.
GTGCCAGGCGGCCATGCCGCCGTCCAATTGCCCGGCCAGGTTCTCGTAGCCGATCTTGAGCGCCTGCCAGGCGACCTCGGCCGGGTCCTGGCCGCCGGCGAGCACGAAGCCCAGCGGCACGCCGTCAGGCACGACCCAGCCCAGCCAGGTGGCGAACTGGTCCCGCAGCGCAATGGAGACCGCGCCGGGGACGTGCCCGGCGGCGAAGTCCGCGACGGGCCGCACGTCGACCACCTGGCCGCCCCCGCCCATCAGGGAGCGGAGCGCGGCCGGGGTGAGCGGGGCCAGGCCCGGGGTGCCGGCGACCGGGGCGGGACCGGAACGGTTGACCTCGGCGAGGCCGTCGAAGTACGCCGGGTAGGAGCCCAGGCTGGCCAGCAGCCGGCCGGCGAACGTGTCCTCGTCCGGTGCGGCCAGCAGCGCGTTGGACGCCTTCTCCGCGCCGATGGTGCTGACCCGGGCGGCGCCGGGCGGGGCCGAGCAGAACGACCCGGCCCCGTGCGTGGGCCACACCGCGGTCGCGTCCGGCAGCGCCGCGAGGCGGCGCAGCGAGCGGTACTGGGCGCGAGCCAGTTCCAGCGCCCGGCCGGCGCCGAGCAGGTCGGTGCGGGCGGCCGAGCCGACGATCAGCGACCCGCCGGTGAACACCCCCAGCTCCCGGCTCCCGTCCAGCAGCAGGTACGACAGGTGCTCCCCGGTGTGCCCCGGGGTGGCCAGGGCGCGCAGCGTCAGCCCGCCCAGGTCCGTCTCGTCCCCGTCGGCGAGCGGGGTGTGCGGGAAGGCCCGGTGCCCGGCCGCGGCGGCCAGCACCGCGGCACCGTCGTCTGCGGCAAGCTGCACGGCACCGGTGAGGAAGTCGGCGTGCAGGTGCGTGTCAGCGGCGAACGCCACCCGCAGGCCCCGCCGGGACGCGGCCCGGCGCAGGGCGCGCAGGTCACGGGGCGGGTCGACGGCCAGCGCCCGCTCGCCGCCCAGGTCAGCCAGGTAGGCGGAGTTCCCCAGGCCCTCGTCGACGAGCGGGATCAGGTGGTCACAGGCATAGCTCACAGGCTCCTCCAGCAGGCACTGCTCACGGGTCGCCCAGGTGCGGCGCGGCCGGCCCGGACACTACGATACAATATTCCAACGGATATTGGAGGAATGGTTTCCGGTGGACGATCACGAGCGCAAGATAGCCCTGTACGGGCAGTTCGCCCGGGTCGGCAAGGTCCTGGCCAACCCGGCCCGGCTGGAGCTGCTGGACCTGCTCGCCCAGGGCGAGCGCAGCGTCGAGGACCTTGCCGGAGCCGCGCGGATGAAGGTGTCCAACACCTCCGCCCAGCTGCGGATGATGGCCGGCGCCGGGCTGGTCACCTCCCGCCGCGACGGGGTCAGGATCTACTACCGGCTCGCCGACGAGCAGGTAACCAGGCTCATCGACCAGGTGCAGGACTTCGCGGCCTCCCGCCTGGCCGAGGTGGAGCACGCCGCCCGGAACTACCTCGGCGACGTCGCCGCGCTGGAGCCAGTCGGGCAGGACGAGCTGACCCGCCGGATGGCCGACGGGCAGGTCCTGATCCTGGACGTGCGGCCCGCCGCCGAGTACGCCGCCGGCCACATCCCCGGCGCCCTCAGCCTGCCGCACGACCAGCTCGCCGCCCGGCTCGCCGAACTCCCCCCGGGCACCGACATCATCGCCTACTGCCGCGGCCGCTACTGCGTCTTCGCCCCCGACGCCGTCCGGCTCCTGCGCGCCAGCGGCTTCTCCGCCCGCCCGCTGGACGGCGGGCTCCCCGGCTGGCGCCTGGCCGGGCTGCCCGTCACCGCCGGGGCCAGCACGTGACCAGCCCGGCAGCCGGCACCCGCCCGGCAGGCCGGAGCGGGACGCCAGCGTGACTCCACCGAAGCGCGACCCCGTCGTCATCGACGGCGGCGACCGCGCCTGCGTGCGACGATGCCGGCCGCTCTAGCCCGGGTGCCCCGGGCCGGTGACCGGCCCGAGACACCCCAGCTCCCCCCAGAAGCTGCCCCCCGCGGGAACCGGCCGGAAGCCGGTTCCGCGGGACTGGCGTACAGTCAGCATTCCCGATCGGGGGCGGCGGTGTCACGACGCCCGATCGGGTGACACGGAACGGGCCGGTATAGCGTGGACTGGTCACGTCTCACCTAAGGGGTGCCCGATGCCGAAGTCACCGCTCCCGGAGGCCGCCGTCGCCATGCTGCGCAAGGCGAACCCGGCGGTCATCACCACGTTGCGGCACGACGGCCAGCCGGTGTCCGTGGCCACCTGGTACGTGTGGGACGACGGGCGGGTGCTGGTGAACATGGACGAGGGCCGCAAGCGGCTCGAGCACCTGCGCAACGATCCCCGCGTCTCCGTCGACGTGCTCGACGAGAGCGGCTGGTACACGCACGTCAGCATCGTCGGCCACGTCGACGAGCTGCGCGACGACCCGGACCTGGCGGACATCGACCGCATCTCCCGGCACTACACCGGCAATCCGTACCCGCAGCGTGACCGCGGCCGGGTCAGCGCCTGGATCGCCGTCGACAGCTGGCACGGCTGGGGCGACCTGCGGGACGCCAGGTAGGCGGACGGGTGCCGGGTCACCACTGTTCGTTAAGGGAATCTGGGGGGTCAGGCTGGCCAGTCCGGTCAGGTCGACGCCGATCGCGCCGTGCCCCTCGACGAACACCATCAGGATGCTCGCGCATGTCCGGCAGCGCACCACCGTGCCCGGCACCCGCAGGTAGACGACCAGTTCGGCGACCGGGCCGGCCACCCCGCAGGTCGCGCACGTGCCGCGGGCCGTGGTCATGTCCGCGCCGAACACGTCCATCAGGAGGCCGCCGATCGCGTTCCCGTCGAGTGCGTCCATCAGCGTCCTTCAGCGTCCTTCCCCGGCTTCCCCGGCTCCGGCCTCTCCGGATGCCCCGAACCGTTCCGTCTTGACCCGCTCCGGCGGGTAGCCCAGCCCGACCAGCCCGGCGGCGGCGGTCTCCACGAAGCTCGTCGGCCCGCAGACGAACGCCAGCGGGTTCGCCGCCGGCCTGCCACACGAAGTAGCCGCCGACCGGGCCGCGCACCTCGAGCTGGTCGCCGGGGCGGAGCTCTTCGGTGAGGTAGGGCGAGACTGCGTCACCGCGAACGTCCAGTCCGCGAGCGGGGTGTGCGGCGTCGGCCCGGCGGACAGCACGGGGAACCCGTGCGCGAGGTACTGGCCGGGCGGATCGCGCTTTTCCTCGTCGTCCGTCGCCCGGCGGAAGTGCTTGAAGCCGCGCGAGACAGGGCTCATGACATTCGGTTCCTCTCTCCCGGCAGGTTGGCTCCGAACAGCCTGGCCGCGCCTTCGCCGGCGCACACCGCCAGAACCGCTAGTGTCACACGCCGGCCGCTAGCCAGCCAGGGACGAGCCGTGCGGGACTACCCGTCTGGCTGATGCGGCGCCGCGGCCGGCCGCCAGAATCAAGGGGCATGAGCGGACTGCCGGACAACGTGCATTGCGTCATCGTGATCGGGATGGGGCCGGTCGGGCAGACCGTCGCCGACCGGGCCCGCGCCGCGTTCCGCGGCCACGCCCGGCTGGACGGCCCGCGCCGGATCACCGTCACCACTCCCGCCGGGCAGACGCTGACGCTCACCGCCCGGCACGCGGTCGTCGTGTGCACAGGCAGCCGGCCCGTCTTCCGTGACTCTGCTGGCCCAGGACGACGGCCTGCGTTCATCGCGGTGCAGGCCGCCGCCTTCCTCACCGACTCCGCGCAGGTGGCCCGGCTGCGCCGCTGCGCCAATCCCGGCCGCCTGATGATCTTCATCGCGGTCAACCCCCGCCGCTCCTGGTGCGTGCCCAGCGTCTGCGGCAACCGTGCCCGCGTCGCCCGCCACTACCGCCGGGCCGGCGGTGCGTAGCCCGGCGCACCATGGGAATGACGCCCGCCGTTTCCCGGAAAGGACGAGCGGCGGCGCGCGCACGCGGAGCCCGGGCACGCGAGCAAGGACGGGCTGGCGGCGCTCGGCCTGCCGGCCGGTACGACCGCCTACATCTGCGGGCCGGACTCGTTCATGACCGCGATGCGGACGACGCTGGCGGAGCTGGGCATCGCCGCGGAACGCGTGCACACGGAACTGTTCGGCGCCCTGGGCCGGATCAACCCCGGCATCACCGGCGCGACCGGCGCGGCCGGCGCGACGCCCCGGATCCTGGGCTTTATGAGCCGGCTATGAGCGTGCGGCGTGCGCGTCGAGGATGCGCGCGACCGCGGCGGTCACCCGCTCCGCGTAGTCCACGTTCAGCCACTCGTCGGGCACGTGCATGTTCGAGTCCGCGCCGAGCGCGCCCGTGACCACGAACTCCGCGTCGGTGTAGCGCCGTCCCAGCATCTCCATGAACGGGATGCCGCCGCCGATGCCGAGCTGCCGGTACGGCTCGCTGAACACCGTGCCGGTCAGCTCATCGAGCGCGGTGGCGAGCCACGGCGCGGGCTCGGGCGCGCTCCAGCCGTTGAGCGTCACGAAGTCGCCGACCTCGACCTGCGCGCCGTACGGGACCTCGGTGGTCAGCGCCTTCTCCAGCGCGACCCTGGCCGCCTCCGCGTCCGCGCCGGGCGGTGTCCGGAAGCTCAGGCGCAGCGACGTCGCGGCGCGCAGCACGGCGGGGGCCGCCTTCGACTCCGGCAGGCCGTCGCCGCCGATGACCGACAGAGTCGGCCGCCAGGTGTTGTTCAGGATCAGCTCGACCGGATCCGGCGCCGCCGCCGTCATCCCGGGGACGAACGGAATGCTCCGCCCGACCGCGCCCGGGTTCAGGGCGACGAGGGCCGCGGCGTCGGCGCGGCGCGCCGCGGGGACCGGCACGTTCATCTCGGGCAGCAGGATCTCGCCCGTCGCGGAGTGCTCGAGCCGGTCGAGCAGCTGGCGCATTACGCGGAACGAGTCCGGCACGATGCCGCTGGCGATCCCCGAGTGCACGCCCGCGTCGAGCACGCGGACCGTGACCGTGGCCATGACCGCGCCGCGGAGGCTGGACGTGAGCCACAGCCGCTTGTAGTCCGTGCCGCCGCCGGCGTCCAGGCAGACCACCAGGTTCACGGCGCCGAGCCGGCCGGCGAGCTGCTCCAGGTAGGCGGGCAGGTCAGGGCTGCCAGACTCCTCGCCGGTCTCCAGCAGGATCACCGCCCGGCCGTGCTCGCCGCCGGCCGCGCGCACGGCTTCGAGCGCGGTGAGGGCGGCGTACCCGGAGTACCCGTCGTCCGCGGAGCCGCGCCCGTACAGCCGGCCGTCCCGCAGGACGGGCTGCCACGGTCCGAGCCCCGCCGACCATTCGCCGAACGCGGGCTGCTTGTCCAGGTGCCCGTAGAGCAGGACGGTCCCCTGGGCGGCCGCGCCGGCCGTCGCCGGGACGTCGATGAGCAGTACCGGCGAGCGGCTGTCAAGCTCCGCGACCTCGACTCCCGCCGCGATCTCCCGCGTCCCGGCCCAGGCCGCCACGTGGTCGGCGGCCGCCCGGAGGTGACCCGCGGCCGCCCAGTCCGTGTCAAAGGACGGCGACAGCGCGGGGATCTCGATCAACCCGGACAGACTCGGGATCACCTCGCCGGCCCAGGTTCGCGCGAGCAGGTCGCGCATTCTATTCTGATCCATACGGTCAATTCTGGCATAGCCAGGCGCCGCGCTAAGCGGCTGTCAATAAGTTGTCAATTGAACGTACACGCCAAATCGCGGCGGCAATCGCGCATGGCCATCGCCGTCATTCCGGCCGGAGGCGGACGGGAAGCGCGGCATGGCCGTTGCCGAGGATGCTCGGGATCGGCTCGAGGTCAGCCGCTGGCACGGCCAGTTCGAGGTCCGGGAAGCGATCGAAGAGGCCCGCCAGGGCGGTGGCGCCTTCCGCCCGCGCCAGCGGCGCTCCGAGACAGAAGTGCACCCCGTGGCGAAGCGCAGCGTCTCCTCGACGACATCGCCCCAGGTCGCCCGGCCCGCGCGCACGTGGGCGAGCTGATCCGGGCCGGCGAGCAGCGCGGTGACCGCCGAATCGATGAGGTTGACCGTGGTGTCGTACCCCGCCGCGATAACCAGGAGCAGCGTGTCGGTCAGCTCCCGGGTGGTCAGGGTAAGCCTGCGCGCCGAGAAGGCCGGGGAGACGAGCCGCCGCAGCCGGCTATCATGCCGGACATTGTCCCGCCATTTCACGGGACTTCTGAACCGCCATTATCGATTCGATTTTAACGCTCGCCCATAAAATTCGGTAATATCTTACGGAGCGCATACAATTCCGCCGGACGGAGCGGGCACATGAGCGAGGCAGCCGAGCTCGTCGAGCGGCGCGACGGCCCCCACGGCGAAGTGGCGCTGCGCCGCCGCGGCGGGTGCTTCGAGATCATCGCGAACGGCTGCTTCCTGATGGACTCTTCCGACGGCCGCTCCGAACGGCTGCTGGTCAGCGCCGCGCTCGGCCTGCTCAGGCGGCCGGCCGGCGCGCACCTGCTGATCGGCGGGCTCGGGGTGGGCTTCTCGCTGGCCGAGGCCGCCGCTGACCCGCGCCCGGCCCGGATCACGGTCGTGGAGCGCGAGCAGGCGGTGATCGACTGGCACACCGCGGGCACGGCGCCGCTGCGGCCGTTCGCCGGCGACGGGCACCGCGATCCCCGTGTCCGCATCGTCCGGGACGACCTGCTGCGCCACGCGCGCACCACCGCCGAGCGCTACGACGCGATGTGCCTTGACACCGACAACGGCCCGGACTGGACGGTCACGGACGACAACCGCGGCGTGTACGAGCCGGCCGGGCTGGCCGCGCTCACGGAGACGCTGACCGGTGACGGCGTGCTGGCGATCTGGAGCGCGGCGCCCGCTCCGGGACTCACGACGCGGCTAGCGGCCCGGTTCGCGACCGTGCGCACGCTGGAGGTGCCCCTGCTGCCCGGCCGGCGCGGCGACCCGGACGTCGTCATCCTCGCCGCCCGCTAACCCCAAGGCCCAGGCTGCGCGGCCGGTTGTGCCGAAGTCCCCGCGTTAGCCGGCCTGGCCGGTCCGGTACGCCGCGAGGATCGCGGCGGCGCTCCGCTCGACGTCGTCCTCGGTGGTGGCCCAGTTGCTGACGCTGATCCGCATCGCCCGGCGCCCGTGCCACGTCGTCGGACCGCACCAGCAGGTCCCGCCGCGCTGAACGGCGGCGATCACCGCGTCCGTCTGCTCGTCGTCACCGAAGCCGGCCACGACCTGGTTCAGCCGCACCTCGTTGCGGATCTCGACGCCGCCCGCCGCGAGCCGGGCCGCCATTCGCCTGGCCAGCCCGACGTGCCGCTCGAGCAGTTCCGCGAGCCCGTCCCGGCCGAGCGCCGCGAGCACGGCCCAGACCTCGGCGCCGCGGGCCCGCTGGGAGGACTGCGGGGTGAACAGCATGGGCGCGCGAGCCTCGCCCGCGGGCAGGTAGGCCGCGTCGGCGCGCATCGCCGCGCGCAGCGCGCCCGGGTCGCGCACGAGCGCGATGCCGCAGTCATAGGTCGTGTTCAGCCACTTGTGGGCGTCCGTCGCCCACGAGTCGGCGCCCGCGACACCCGCGACCTCACCGGCGAGCCCCGGGGCGGCGGCCGCCCACAAGCCGAAGGCGCCGTCCACGTGCACCCAGGCGCCCTGGGCGCGTGCCCACTCGATCAGCGGCCCGAACGGATCGCTCGCGCCGCTGTTCACGTTGCCCGCCTGCAGGCACACGATCGCGGGCCCGGTCAGTTCCGGCAGGCCGGCCGCGATGATCCGGCCCTGGTCGTCCACCGGCAGCCGCAACGCGCGATCGCGGCCGAGGCCGACGAGCCCGAGCGCCTTGACGACGCTCGCGTGCGCCTCGGCGCCCGCCACGACCTGGACGGGCGGCGCGCCGACGAGCCCGTCCGCGGCGGCGTCCCAGCCGGCCGCGGTCAGCACGGCGTCGCGCGCGGCGGCCAGGCAGGTCACGTTCGCCATCGTCGCGCCAGTGACGAAGCCGCCGCCGGCGCCGGCGGGCAGCCCGAGCAGTTCGGTGACCCAGCGGAGCGCGACGTCGTCGAGCCGGGCGGCGGCCGGCGACATGACGGACAGCGCGGCGTTCTGGTCCCAGGCCGCGAGCAGCCACGTCGCGGCGACGGCGACCGGCAGGGCGCCGCCGGTCACGAACCCGAAGTACCGCGGCCCCGCGCTGGCCACGGTCGCGGGCGAGCCGGCCTCGTCGAGCAGCCGCAGCACCGCGGCCGGGTCGAGCCCACCGCCCGGCAGCGGGAAATCAAGCCGGCCAAGGCCCGCGACGGCATGCGGCGAGGGCGCGACCGCCCGGTCACCTATCCCGGCGAGATACCCGCGCGCCCGCCACCCGGCCTCGGTGAGCAGCGCGTCCGCGCCATCGTCAGTCGCTCGCTCCATGCCGTGGACGTTACGCGATGACGGACCGCTGGCCGCGGACAGGCACCACTGGCGTTAGGGGAAATTTACTGCCAGTGCTCGAGCGGGAGCGGCCCGCGGCCGAGCACGGTCCTGATCGCGAACGTGCTACGCGCGTTGGTGACCTGCGGGATCGTGAGGATCCGGTCGAGCAGCAGCTGCTCGTAGGCGGCCAGGTCGGGGGCGGCGACCTCGACGAACAAGTCACCGGTGCCCGAGATCAGGTAACAGGCGACGACCGCCGGGATCGCGGTCAGCGCCGCCTCGACCTGGGCCGATGTCTCCCTGGAATGCCGCGACACCTGCAACTCGATGAAGACCGTCAGGCCGAGCCCGGCCCGCACCCGGTCCACCTCGCCGCGGTCGTCGTGCTGCTGGCGTTCTGCGGCTGGCCGCTGGCGGTGGCGGCCATCGTCGCGCTCTCAGCCGCGCTCGTCGGCCATGGCCGCCGGCACTGACTCATGCACGACGAAGGCCTTGTCGAGCTGGGTGAGCCGCAGCAGCTGCGTGATCCGTCCCGCGGTGGTCACGAGCTTGAGCGAGCCGTCGTGCTCGCGCAGTCGCTTGAGGCTGCCCACGAGCGCGCCCAGGCCGGTGGAGTCGAGGAACGTGACCTCCTGCAAGTCGATGATCACGTGCCGGACGCCGTCGTCGACGAGCTTGACGACGCGGTCGCGCAGCTGCGGCGCGGTGTAGACGTCGACCTCGCCGCTCACGCGCAGGACGGCGCCGTCGGCACCAGCCGCTGCTGTTTCCAGGTTAAAGGGCTGCATGCCGGTCTCCAGTGTCTGTCATTACACGGATGGACAGCGAATCGCGTCGCTTTACGGTAGTGCCGGGCGATGGCGTTTGTCAATCATGATGTTCCGGTGTCATTATGAGGAATGACAGCAAGGAGCAGGCATGCAGATTGAAGCGGCGATCGGGCGGCAGGTGGCGCGCTTCCGTGAGGCGCGCCAGATGTCACTCTCCCAGCTCGGCGAGGCGATGGGACGGTACCTGGAAAAGCCGTGGAGCCGCCAGGCCGTGCATCAGGCCGAACGCGGCCGGCGCGCGTTCACAGCGGCCGAACTGGCCGCGCTCGCCCTGGCGCTGGAGACGTCGGTGCCCGCGCTGTTCCTCACCGACGACACGCAGGTCGAACTGCCCGGCACGGCCATCTCAGTCCACGACTACCGGGGAATCCTGCTTTCCGCGGGCGACGGCGCGCCGCTGGACGGCATCGACGAGCTTCTCGTGGCACTGCAGGACATCAGGCAGATCCTCTCCCGGCCCGCCCTGGAGCGGCTGGCCAAGATCCAGCGGGTCGCGGACGAGGTCGCGGATCAGGCCGCGGGCGCTCGAAGCCGGCGGCGGCCGCCCGCGTAGGCTGTCCCGGTGCAGGTTCTGATCGCCGGCGGCGGCATCGCCGGCCCCGCTGCCGCGATCGCCCTGAGCAAGGCCGGGATCAGCTCCGTGCTTTACGAGGCGTACCCGCGCGACACAGGAGACGCCGGGGCGTTCGTGACGATTTCCGCCAACGGTCAGGATGCCCTGCGGGCGATCGACGCCGAACAGGCCGTCGTGGCGGCGTCCTTCGCCGCCACCAGGCTGCGGGTCTTCGACCCGGCCGGCTCGCAGGTCGCGGACCTGCCGCTCGGGCAGGACTTGCCGGGACCGCGCACGATCACCCGCGCCCGGCTGTCGCGGGTGCTGCGGGAAGAAGCCGCCCGCCGCGGCGTGCCGATCTCATACGGGAAGCGGCTCACCACCGCGACGTGGTCCCGCGACGGCGTCCGCACGCACTTCGCCGACGGGTCGCACGCCGATGGTGACCTCCTCGTCGGTGCCAACGGCATCCGCTCCCCGCTGCGGGCCCTGATCGATCCCGCCGCTCCCGCGCCGCGCTACACCGGCCTGATGATCGCCTGCGGCTACGCGGAGAATCCGCCGGCCTTCGCGGGCGACGGCGGGTACGACATGATCTACGGGCGTCATCCTCGGCCAGTGCCTGCGCGACGTGCCCGGGGTCCCGGACGCGCTGGCGGCCTTCGAGCGGCTGCGCCGCGAGCGCGTCGAGCGGGTCGTCGCGGCCGGAAGCGCCACCGGGAACTCGGCGCCGCCCCGGCGCGACCCCTCGGCCCCGCGGCGCGCCCCGGCCACCTGGCTGCTCGGCCACCACATCGGCTGGGACGCAAAAGTCGAATTCCATGATCAGGGATAGTTCGCGGCGGTATTTCGCCCTTTCCGCGATCAAAGAACCTGGCCGCCATCTTTACGCCCGTTGTTGTTGGCAGAGCGCCGCTGCAATCGTTTGCGATCAGCCATCTTGGCCGTAAAGTGTGGTGTGCCGGCAGCGGGCCGGGCCGTCGGCCATGGTCACGGGTACTTCGCGGCGCTATTCGCCACAAGTGACCCACGATCACGGACAAGGGGCGACGCGGCCGGGGTTGGCCAGGAGTTGGCCCCAGCCGAAGGCGCGACTTGAGGTAAGAACCGGTGACCTCCGTGCCACTCACTGACAACGGGCGAGCCGCCAGCGGCCAGCCGAGGGAGGAAACGCCGGTGTCGTCATGAGAAACGCGGCAGCGGTCGAGCGCCTGCTCGGCACGGATCCCGCCGACGCCGGATGCGCGGAGGCGATGCGGGTCCTGCATGTCTACGCCGAGCTGACCGCCGCCATCGCGGCCAACGCCGCCACCGCCGGCCCGGCAAACGCCGCCACCGCGGCGAACGCCGCCGCCGTCCGGCTCCCCGGCGTGGCAGCCCATCTGGCGGCGTGCGGACCGTGCGGCGCGGACCTCCGCGGCCTGCTGGCGGCGATCGCCGCAGAAGATTGACAGCGAATGTGGGATCGTAGTCCAACTGGAGGTGCCATGAACGCGCGGGTGCTCGTGGTCGATGACGACCTGACCATCGCCGAGGTCGTCGGCGACTACCTGCGAGACGCCGGCCTGGAAGCCAGGCACGCGCCCGACGGGCAGTCCGCGCTGTCGCTGGCCCGGGAGTGGCCGCCCGACCTGGTCGTGCTCGACCTCATGCTGCCCGGCATCGACGGCCTCGAGGTGTGCCGGCGGCTGCGCGCCGACCGGGCGAGCCAGCCCCCGGTGCCCGTCATCATGCTGACCGCGCTCGGCGAGGAGAACGACCGGGTGCTCGGCCTCGAAACCGGCGCCGACGACTACGTGACCAAGCCGTTCAGCCCCCGCGAGCTCACGCTGCGGATACAGGCCGTGCTGCGGCGGGCCGCGGCCACCGAGCCCGGCGACGCGCCCCCGACGCCGATCCGGGCAGGCCGCTTCGAGGTCGGCGTGGCCGCCCGGCGGATCAGGCAGGACGGCCGCGAGCTGGCGCTCACGGTCCGCGAGTTCGATCTGCTCGCCTTCTTCATCACACACCCGGGACGGGCATTCACCCGGCCTGAGCTGCTCGAGCAGGTGTGGGGCTGGTCGTTCGGCGACCTGTCGACGGTTACAGTGTGCGTGCGCAGGCTCAGGGAAAAAATCGAGGAAAGTCCCAACCGTCCGGCGCACCTCCAGACCGTGTGGGGCGTGGGCTACCGCTGGGAGGCAGGCCAGACATGATAAGCGCGCAGGTACAGGTGGTCCTGATCGCCGCGGGCTGCACCGGCGCGGTCGGCACGATCGGGATCGGGGCCATCCGGCTCCTGCGCCGCGCGTCGCTGCGCCTGTCCCTGCAGGCGGCCGCCGCCATCGCCGTCCTCGCGGTCGTCGCCGGCACGCTCGGCACCGCCAACGCCATGTTCATCTCCCATCACGACCTGGGCGTGGTCGGGATAGTGTGCGTAGTGGCCGGCCTGGTCGCGTTCGGGTTCTCGTGGCTGCTCGGACGCCAGATCGAGATCGGCAGCCTCGCCCTGCGCAAGGCGGCCAGGTCGCTGGGCCACGAGGAGGCCGGGTTCACCGCGCCGGACGGCCCGATGGCCGCCGAGCTCGCCGCGCTGTCGCGAGAACTCGCGGCCACCGCCGTCAAGCTGCGCAGATCCCGGGAGCGCGAGCGCCGCATGGAGCGGTCCCGGCGTGAGCTCGTGGCCTGGGTGTCCCATGACCTGCGCGCGCCGCTGGCCGGTCTGCGGGCGATGGCCGAGGCCCTGGAGGACGGGATCGCCGCCGACACCGGCCGGTATCACCGGCAGATCCGGGCGGAGGTCACCCGGCTGTCCACCATGATCGACGACCTGTTCGAACTGTCGCGCATCGAATCCGGCACGCTGACCCTGGCGCTCGACGACATCGCCATCGGCGACCTGGTCGGCGACATGGTGGCGCGGATGGAGGCGGTCGCGCGGGCCCGCGGCGTGCGGCTAACCGCCGAAGCCGACGGCGTCCGGCTGACCGCCGAGGCAGACGGAGCCGACGCCGACGACGACGACACGCTCGTCACCCGGGCGGACCCGCGGGAGCTGTCGCGGGCGCTCGGCAACCTGCTCGACAACGCGATCAGGCACACCCCGGCGGGCGGCGACGTCCGCGTCACGGCGACGCCGGACAACGGCGACGTGCTCGTGACCGTCGCCGACGGCTGCGGCGGCATCCCCGACGCCGACCTGGGATCGGTGTTCGACTTGGCGTGGCGGGGCTCGAGCGCCCGCACGCCGGGCACCGACGGAGGCGCCGGCCTTGGGCTGGCCATTGTGCGGGGCATCGTCGAAGCCCACCACGGCCGGGTGAGCGTCGCGAACACGTGCGGCGGCTGCGAGTTCGCGATGCGGCTGCCCGCGATCCGCCCGGACGACACCGAGTACGGCGAGACGGACATTCCCGCGACGATGAGCGAGAAAGTCCCCGCTCCCTGAGTATCCGCGTCCTGAGTCCCGCTTCCTGAGGAGAGTGTCCCAGTGACCGACACCACGGAATCCCCCGTTGCGGGGGACATCGTCACCAAGCTCAGCCCGCTGCCGGTGGCCGCCACCGCCAGCCGCCTGGCGGATCTGGTCAAGAGCAAGGGCATGCGCCTGTTCGCGGTGATCGACCAGCGCGCCGAGGCCCGGGCCGTCGGGCTCGGCCTGCGGGACACGGTCCTCGTCATCTTCGGCAGCCCGGCCGGTGGCACGCCGGTCATGGAAGCCGCTCCGCTGGCCGCCCTCGACCTGCCGCTCAAGGCGCTGATCTGGGATGACGACGGGCAGACCAAGGTCTCCTACTACGACCCGGCCGCGCTCGCGCGGCGGCACCGCATCCCGGCGGACGTCGCGGGGAACCTGGCCGGCATCAACGCGATCACCGACGCGCTCATCGCCTCAGAGCACTAGAAGCACCTGGAGCGCTATGAGCCGGTGTGGGCCCAGATAAGGCAGTCGTGCCAGCAGTCACGTTCGGCAGCCTCGTCTGACCAGTCACGGCAGTGCGCGGACAAACGCTGTTCAAAGATGTAGCCAGCCCGCCTGGCGACGCTCAGAGATGGCTCGTTGCCAGGGGTGATCTCTAGCCACAGGCGAGGGATGCCCATGTCCTGGTGTGCCCATAGCGTCACGGCCCGGACGGCCCGCGGCGCGATGCCCAGCCCCCGGTGCTCCGGCCGCGTCCAGTAAGCCACTTCGGCGCTGCCTGGCCGGTCCGGCATCAGCCCGACCGCGCCGATGAGCCGCTCGCCGCGCAGGATCCCGACGGAGAACCGCCCCCGGGCGGCGGGGTCCCAGGCCGAAAGCGCCGCCTGGGCGTCACGCGGCGAGTAGGGTCCGGCCGGCCGCGGGCCCCACAGGGACGGCGCCCGTTCCCCGCTCGTCGCCTCCACCACCGCGGCGGCATCACCGCCGTGGAGGACCCGCATGCGCAAGCCGTCGCGGAGATCCAGGAAGGGCGGGGGCGCGCTGCCGGGAGCCACGGCAAGCACTCTACGGCACCGCCTGTCACACGTGCCTGGCGCCGCCGCGCTTTGATCGCGGAAGCGGTTGTGACAGCACCCTTTCTGCGATCAGACCCGTGCGCGTTACTGCGATCAAACCCGTGTGCGGGTGGCAGGCGACGCCACCCACCGGATAGCCTCACATGCCGATCGGCAGGCCCGCGTAGTTCTCGGCGAGCCCCGCGGCGCCCGCCGGGCTCGCGGCCACCCAGCGCAACTGGGAAAGCTGCAGCTCCGCGTCGAACGGGTCCCCCGACGCGTGCAGCATCGTCGTCATCCACCACGAGAAGTGCGTGCAGCGCCACACCCGCCGCAGCGCCGTGTCGCTGTAGGCGTCGGCGAGCGCGGAGTCGCCCTTGCCCGCCAGCGCCGCCAGCGCGGGCGCGAGCAGCGCCACGTCCGCGACCGCCAGGTTGAGCCCCTTCGCGCCGGTCGGCGGGACGATGTGCGCGGCGTCGCCGGCGAGGAACAGCCGCCCGTGGCGCATCGGCGCCTGGACCAGGCTGCGCATCGGCAGCACGCTCTTGTCGGTGATCGGCCCCGGCATCAGCTCCCAGCCGTCCTGGCCGTGGCCGAGCCGCGCCGCAAGCGCGTCCCAGATTCGCTGATCAGACCACTGGGCGAGGTCCGTGTCGGGCGGCACCTGCAGGTACAGGCGGCTCACCGACGGGGAGCGCATCGAGTGCAGGGCGAACCCGTCCGGGTGCCACGCGTAGATCAGCTCGTCGGTGGACGGCGCGACGTCCGCGAGCACGCCGAGCCACGAGTACGGGTAGACCCGCTCCCATACCTGCCGAACCCCGTCCGGCACCGCGGCCCTGCTTGGCCCGAACGATCCGTCGCACCCCGCGATCGCCGCCGCCTCGATCCGCTGGAACGTGCCGTCCGCGTCGGTGAACGTGACGCTCGGGCGCTCGCTCTCCAGGTCCTGCAGCTGGGTGCCGGTCACCTCGTAGTGGATCCGCCGCCCCGCCGCGGCGTGCGCGTCGTGCAGGTCTTTCTGCAGCTCGGTCTGTCCGTAGACCCACACGCCGGCGCCCACGGCGGCGGTGAAGTCGATGTGGTGCCGCTCACGTGGCCACTGCAGGTAGATGCCCCGGTGCTCATGGCCTTCGTCGTGCACCCGGGCCCCGAGCCCGGCGGAGTCGAGCAGGCCGACCGTGGACGATTCGAGGATGCCGGCCCGGATGCGCGCCTGGACGTACGCCTGCGAGCGCGTCTCGACGACGACCGACTCGATGCCGTGGCCCGCGAGCAGGTGCGAGAGCAGCAGGCCGGCCGGGCCGGCCCCGATGATGGCGATCTGGGTGCGCATAACCCCTAGTCAACGCCATGGGCGCGGCACCCGGCCAGCCGCCCCTGGGATGTCTTTCGGGGCCGGTCACGGGCACGGCGAGCTAGCACGCGCCGAGGCTCATTTCCTCGCTCGTGTGCGCGCAGCCGTAGCGGCGGACGCGGCGGAGCTGGTGGCTGAGCTGCTCCGGCCGGGTGATCGTGTACGGCGTGATCCGGGCGAGCCCTTTCCTCGGACTAGAAAAACTTGTAAAAACCATTTTCCCTTAACGCGCCATAGTGACTGTTAGTATGCGGCGCCGGACGCCAATAGCCGCCGGGACGGTTTATGCTGGCGCCCGCGGGGGCGGTCGAATGATGAAAGTAGCAGGCGTGGATAACAGCGAGGCCGGGGACTTGTCCGACCAGGTAACGATCGAGCGGCGCACGTTGATGCAGCAAGCGTACGCCGCGATACGCCAGATGATTATCACCGGCGAGCTGGCGGTCGGGACCAAGGTCGTCGTCCGGCCGCTGTCCGAGCGCCTGAGCCTGTCCCCCACCCCGATCAAGGCGGCGCTCGCCGGCCTCGAGCGTGACGGCTTCCTGACTGCGATCCCGCACCGCGGCTACTACGTGCCCGAGGTCAACGTCCAGGACATGCGCGAGATCTACGAGCTGCGCGAGGTGCTGGACGGGATCGCCGCGCGCAACGCGGCGGCGCTGCCCGGGGCGGCGGCGTTCGTGCAGGACACACTCCGGCCGCTGTATGAGAAGCAGGAGGCGACGCAGGTCCTGCCCGACGCGGTCGGCTACAGCGACGCCGACCTGGAATTCCACCGCGCGATCTGGCACGCGTCCGGTAACTCGCGCCTCGCCCAGGTCACCGACAACCTGGTGGGCCAGGTGCGGTTCGGGTCCGGCTCGTCGTCGCGGCTGCCCGGCCGCATCGCGTCCGCGCTGCACGAGCACGCCTCGATCATGGCCGCGCTGGCCGCCGGCGATTCCGCCCGGGCCGAGCGCGAGTCACGGGCCCACGTGCGGCGGTCGGCGGCGGCGTTCGAGAAGGCGGTGCGCGCGCGCCAGGGCTAACCCCGGCGCGGCCCGCAGTCGCTGACAGTGTGCGGTTGGTCACGGATCGGCGAACATTGACAGGTAAAAAATTTTGGATTTAAAATCTCCAAAATTGCCTGCCCCGCGAGGAGCCCTTCGTGCCGTTCTCCGCACTCAGCCATCTAGTCTGCTCCGCGACCGGCAAGCGGTACGACGCGGACGCCGTCCAGGGCGTGAGTGACGCGGGCAAGCCGCTGCTCGCCCGCTACGACCTCGAGCAGGTCGCGGCGACGGTCACCCCGGGCGATATCGCGGGCCGGGCCCCGACGCTGTGGCGGTACCACGAGGTGCTCCCGGTGCGCGACGAGGCGAACATCGTGTCGCTGGGCGAGGGCATGACGCCGCTCATCCCGGTCCCGTCCTACGGCGGGCAGATCGGCGTGCCCGGGCTGCTGATGAAGGACGAGGGGCTGCTGCCGACCGGGACGTTCAAGGCCCGCGGCGCCGCGGT
>DASZKN010000061.1:0-1844 GCA_035552855.1 Trebonia sp.
TGCACGGCCTGGAAGACGGCGGCGATGGCCTGCGCCTGGCCCTCGGCGCGCAGGATCGCGCCCTGCTTCGCGCCCTCGGCGGTCAAGATGGCGCTCTGCTTCTCGCCCTCGGCGGTGAGGATCTTGGACTGCCGCACACCCTCGGCGGTCAAGATCGCGGCGCGCTTCTCCCGCTCGGCGCGCATCTGCTTCTCCATCGCGTCCTTGACCGACTTGGGCGGGTCGATGGCCTTGATCTCCACCCGGGTGACCCGGATGCCCCACTTTCCCGATGCGTCGTCCAGGACGCCGCGCAGCAAGGCGTTGATCTTGTCCCGCGAGGTCAGCGTCTGCTCCAGGTCCATGGACCCGATCACGCTGCGCAGCATCGTCGCGGTGATCTGCTCGATCGCCTGGATGTAGTTGACGATCTCGTAGTCCGCCGCTCGCGGGTCGGTGACCTGGAAGAACAGCACCGTGTCGATCAGCACCACCAGGTTGTCCTCGGTGATCACCGGCGCGCCATTGAACGAGACGACCTGCTCGCGCAGGTCGATAATCGGCTTCACCCGGTCGATCATGGGGATGACGAAATTCATCCCGGGTTCCAGCGTCTTGCGGTAGCGGCCGAGCCGCTCGACATTGCGCGCGCGGGCCTGTGGCACGATCCGTATCGAGCGCACCACCGTGATCACGACGAAGATCGCGACGACGGCAGCGATGATGATTTCAGCCAGGATCATGGCTACTCCCGGGGATAGACAAGTGCGGTGGCACCCTTGATCTGCATGACGTCGACCTTCGTGCCGACCGGGATCACGAGCGATTCGTCCAGGTAGGGGCGCGAGGACCATTCCTCGCCTTCGATGCGGATCCGCCCGCCGTGCTCGTTCACTTCTTCCAGGACGATCGCCGACCGGCCGACTAGCGCGGCGGTTCCCGTGCGTAGCGCGGGCGGCTGCTTGATGTGGCGGATTGCGACCGGGCGGACGAAGCCGAGCCCCGCACCGGCCGCGACGACGAACGCGGCCAGCTGGATCGCGAAATCAAGGTGGAACGCACCGACCACGGCCGCAACCAGGGCCGCGACCGCGATGATGCCGAAGGCGAACGTTATCGTCACCAGTTCGGCCACGCCGAGCACGGCCGCCACGATCAGCCAGACGATCCAGGACTCCATGGCCGCTCCGCTGAGTGCTTCTGCTTCGAGAGTATCCCCTGCCGGGCTCGGTTCGTATCACATC
This sequence comes from Trebonia sp., assembly GCA_035552855.1. Taxonomy (GTDB): domain Bacteria; phylum Actinomycetota; class Actinomycetes; order Streptosporangiales; family Streptosporangiaceae; genus Trebonia. Next base: position 1,224 of record DASZKN010000061.1, read on the forward strand.
CTGGTTGCGTCACTCGACGCATGCCGATACCCGGCGTTATCGGTTCAATACCGTCTGATTATGTGCAATGAATGACAATTGACCGTCTAGGCCCTACAGGGGATTTCTTCCGACCTACACTCGTGAGGTAAGGCATGTCCTGCGGCGCGGCTGGGTGACCAGCCCAGGAGGTACCTGGTGGAACGTGGCGACACCGGCCTGGGCCGCGATGCCTATGGCCTGCCCAGGCGAAGACGCCTGGGTGAACGCCGCGCCTACCGGGCGGACGACGGCGTCGACCCGAACAGGCCGGACGGCGCCGACGACGACGAGTACAGCCGGCTGCTGCGGCGCCCCGGAGAAGCGCCGCCCCAGCCGGGCCGGTCGCGCATGCGCCCGCCGCCGGGCCGCTTCCCGCCGCCCGGGAATCCCGCTGACGGCTTCCCGCCGAACGGCACGCCGGGCAACGGTGGCCCCATGAGCGCTGGCCCCGCGAACGGGGGGCCGATGAATGGGGGTTCGGCGACCGGCGGGCCGATGCCGGGCCGGCAGTACCGGCTGCCGAACGGGCGCCGGGTACCGCCGCGTGCCGACCGCCCGTACCGATCGCCGGCGGGCGGCGCGGCAGGGGGCCCGGCAGGG
>DASZKN010000062.1:0-6834 GCA_035552855.1 Trebonia sp.
CGTTCGACGTCAGCGCGCTCGATGCGAAGGCCCTTCTCCACAACCTGAACGACGGCGACTACGAGCGTCCGCTCGACGAGGTACGCGACCTCTTCTGGAGTGCGCCCCGGATGCCGCTTCTGCCCGGTGGTGACAGTGACCTGCAACGGGCGATCTTCCAAGCCCTCGAGGCCGGAAGCCTCCGCCTTGTCGGCGCCGACGGGCTCGATCGCGTCGTCACCCGGCCCGGGGAGATCGGCGTCGGGCAATCCAGCCTGCGACTCGCCAAGCCCAAGGCCGCCGGCGACGCAGCGGGTGGCACAGGTAACGACAGCACGGCGAAAACTGGCTCCGGCGGCAGTGACTCGAGTGGATCGGGCACGTCCGGCGCAGGAAGCGGAAGCGGGTCGACGACGGACACATCGGAGTCCGGCGGCGATGGCGGGGACGGGGACGCGGCCGCGGGAGAGCAGGAACTCGCGTTCACGCTGATGACCAGCCTCACCGATGACACAAAGCGCGACAGCGTGCGAATGCTCCTACGCGACCTCACCAACGTCGTCGATGAGGGCAAAGCGAGTTACGCCCAGTTGATGGTCAAAGTCATCGTCGACACGTCCGTCGCCGACGGGATCGCCGACGACATTCGCGCGACGGGCGCGACACCAACCATCAGGAAGGTCTGATAGCCCTCATCGCTGCGCGGCTCTGATTCGAGGCCGGCCGCCTGGCCGCCGGCCGTGTACCGGTTACGCTCGCCTCCGCGGAATCAGCGCTTTCGTCCCATCCCGCCGTAGAGGCTCACCTCGGCCGGGGCCGGCCGCCGCCCGCCTGGTTCCGGCCGCCACACGGACACGAGCACGGCACCGGGCAGGACCATCTCGAGGCCGGCGAACGCCAGCCGCGCGAACTCGTCGCCGTCGCGCAACTGCGCGGGTGTCCCCGCCGCCCGGTAATCGCGCTGGTCGGCCGCCCACCCGGCACTGTCGTGCTCCCCGGTGAGGTGGGAGGCGCGTCCACGGCCACGACGTCGGCCTGGTCGACGTTCTCCATGTTTGCGACGGTCCCGGTTACGGTCCTGCCGCCTGGCTTCGGCTTCCCGGTCGCCGGGTCGCACTCGGCGAGGGCGACCTCCTGGCCGATCGTCCACTTCAATGCCTGGTTCTCCGTTCCGGGTGTCGTGGTGGCGGTCTCATTGCTGCTGGTTGCCTTCGGGGCGATCACGCGGGCCTCGGTTGCCGCAGGTGGGCGTCGTCGCCGAGGAACTCAAGCGCGTGCCGTTCGGCGTCCGACACCGCTTCGGCCTCGGCCGGGCCGGCGCCGAGGAAGTCGTGCCACTCGTCGTCGGAGTAGTCCGCGCCCGGATAGGCGGGACGCGCGGCGGGGACGATGACCACGAATCCGTCCGGGCCTGCGTCGGGGCAGGTGCAGCCGTGGGTCTCGACGGCCTTGGGGTCTCTCACCGCTGGTCCCTCCCGGCGTTGCCGGCGGCTTCGGGGTCGGTGCCGGTGACCGCCGTGGTCACCGCGCGGATGATCGCCTTCGCGTCCTGGTCGCTTGTCTTCGACAGTCCGAAGTCGTCGCCGCCGATCGCGGCGGCGAGCAGCAGGAGCCTGCGCTGCAAGGTGGAGCAGCCGGGTGCTTCCTCCGCGAACTCGCGGGCGTGAGTCCAGTCGATGGAGGTTTCGCCCCGGAACGTCTCGGTGCACGCAGCGGCGAAATCGTCGCGGTGCAGCCAGTACCCGTGCGAGATGAGCAGTTCGACGGCGGCGCGGACGTGCAGGTCGTGGCCCTGGGTCCACTTCCGCAGTCCTGTGGTCAGTTCCTCGGGTGTCATGGTGGGGTTTCTCCTTCGTGTTTCGCGTTTGCCTGCATGAGGTACCTGTGGTCCTGGAGGAGCGCGGCGACGCTGCGGTTGTCGTCCTCCAGCGGGTGGCCGAACGAGGCGATCAGCTCGTTCGCTTGCTCCTTGCTGATCGCCTCGAAGAACAGCGGGGCGGAGCGTGCGCGGTCGCGGCCCGCCGACCAGAGCATCCCCGGCAGCGTGAGCTGCTGGTGCTCCCCCGCGATGCGAATCCCCCGGGCACCCCGGTCTTTCTCGTGTGTGGTCACGGCCGTCTGCGCTCCCGTGTGTGCTGAGTCTCCCTGTACTTTCACGGCACGTCCCACAACGGGATCTGGGTGTCGAGCTGGCGGAGCCAGCCGAGGAGCCGGGGCAGGTTCTCGTCGGGCGCGAAGGTGAGGTAAGTGCCGTCGACGCTGTCGCAGCCGATCATCTCGGCGTACCTCAGCCGCTTGAGCGAGTTGACCCTGCCCATGTGGACCCATTTGCCTCGTGCGCTGGCCTGGGCGGTCAGGTCGCGGGCCGCCGTGCCGAGCTTCCACTCGACCAGCGGCCGATGGCAGGACGGGCAGTGCCTCTTCGTGAAGTCGTTGACTGGGCGGACGTACCGGCACGGCACGCACTCTGCGGACCCGCCCAGGAACAGCACCTTGAAGTCGTCCCACGGCACCGCCAGGTGCTCCTGCCCGTTCTGGGCGACGAACGCGGGCGGGAACCGCGTGTACTCGCGGATCAGCGGCAGGAGGTACTCGGAGCGGGCCAGCGTCGCCGGTGCGTCGCCAACGACGTCGGGCGCGACGGCGAACAGGCAGCGCCAGGTGTCGGGGTCGTACCTGTCGCCACCCTCGGCGTCGTCGAGCTTCATTAGCCAGTGGAGGTAGGCGTTGTCCCCGGGGAAGCCGGCGCCAACGCCGTGCTTGCCGGGGCCGCATCCGTTGTCCGCGGCGTACCATCCGTCGGCGGGCAGCTCATTGCCCTGGTGGGGGGTCATGATCGCGGCGACGCTCAGGTCGGCGATCCGGCCGCGGATCGCGCGCGTGGAGGGGTTGGCCAAGTACAGCATCAGAGGCGCCCGGTCCCCTACTGGTTGGCGATGAGGTTCGCGGTGGTCACCGAGGCGGGGCAGGCGTCGCTGATCACCACCTGAACGAAGTCGCCCGGGTGCTTCGCCTCGTGCGCGGCAATCGCCAGCGCGGCGCCGTCCGCAGTGTAGGAGTACTCCCCCGAGGAGCTGAACACGGTCCACGTGTCCAGGGCAGTCCGGCCGGTGTTGCTGCGGGCCGTCCACTTGCCCGCGCCGGTGTCGAACGTGACGGTGTAGCCGTCGAGTTCGCCGCACCCGTCGGGGCACTCGTCGCCGAGGTCGCAGCGCGTTGCCTCGTCCATGGCGTACGCTGCGACCGCAGCGCCGACGCCGCGTGCTTCGAGCCACGCGAGCACCTTGGCGCTGTGGCCGCTCGTGATCTTGTCCATGATCGTGATCTCCTTGCGTTGTGCTCGGGAGCCGGGTGCCGGCCGGCGTCAGGGGGGCTGGGCTGGCGTAGCGGGGGTTCACGGCGCGCCGGCGAGCCGGCGTTCCCCGCTGTCCGTCTCGGCTCAGCCGTTCTGCCGGATGGTGATGGTGAACGGGCCGCTCCACGCGCGTACCCAGGCCGGGGCGGCGGGGTCGCCGTGGAACAGGTCGTCGTTGTCGGTGACGCCGCGTGTGAGGTCCCCGTTTTCCGCTAGTTGCTGCACGTAGCCGGGGTACAGCCGGGCGAACCCGGTGCAGTCCCACTCCTGCGGGCCTTGCGGGTCTACCTCGATCGCCTGGTCCCTCTGCCACGCCTCGGGCGTGAAGTGGGCGGTGAGGCGCTGGCCAGACGCGGCTTCCTCCCGGAACCCGGGCCGCTGGTCCACCACGGCGACGTAGCCGTAGACGTCGACGGAGCCGTCTTTGCGCAGCACGACGGCCACGGGTTCCGTGACAGCCCGGAACTCGCCGAGCCCGGCCATGTCATCGGACGAGTGGTAGCGGATGAAACGCGTGTTCGCGCCCTCCTTCCGCGCCGTGTCTGCGTGCTTCCCGTATCCCACTTTCGCTCCTTAGTTGCGCAACTTACTTACGCAACTAAGTTACCAAATTGACATCGGTTGCGCAACTGTGTTGCGGTACTCTTCTGCCATGAGTCCGCTGCTGGAGGCCGTCAGGGAAGACACCAGCCGCTACAACGGGACGGAGGCGGCGCACGAGCGGTCCCGCGCGGCCATCACGGGTTCGGTGCTGGCCGCGCTGCGGGGCGGCGAGCGGCCCACCGACGTCGCGGCGGAGTCCCCGTTCACCGCGGCGTACGTCCGCAAGCTGGCGCGCGAGGCCGGCATCCCGGAGAGCACGGCGCGGCGTGGCCCGAAGGCCCGCGCCGGGAGCGGGGGGTCGCGGCTGCTGGAGGCCGTCAGGGCGGACACCGGCCGCTACAACGGGACGGGAGCGGCGCACGAGGAGTCCCGCGCGGCTCTCACGGGTTCGGTGCTGGCCGCGCTGCGGGGCGGCGAGCGGCCCACCGACGTCGCGGCGGAGTCCCCGTTCACCGGGACGTACGTCCGCAAGCTGGCGCGCGAGGCCGGCATCCCCGACTACCCGCTGCGCCGGTTTCCCACGGCGCGCGGCGAACTGGAGGCGAGGCTGCCCGCCTGGCGCGACGCGGCGGGGGCGATCGGCGCGCTGGGCGTGGGCCTGGAGGACGCGGAGTACGTCGGCGGCGTCCTGTGGTCCGTCCTGACCGACAAGGAGACCCGGGGCGACGCGGAGGAGCAGAGGCGGATCGTCACCGACCGGCTGGTCCGCTGGGCGGTCCGGGACGGCGGGGACGCCTCCCGGACCGCCGCCGCGATCCGCCCCGTTCTGGACGAGTACCTCCCCGGACGGTAGCGGCCCGGCCGGGGCGGTCCGGCCAGCGCGGTCCGCGCGGTCCGTCGAGCCCGGCCGTTCCGGACCCGGCCCGCCAGACGCTCCGCGCCGTGACCCGGCCCGGCCCAGGCGGAGCCGGCCGCCGCCCAGGGACCGTGCCGTCCGTAGCCCGTCGGGGGCGGGTCTGTCCGCCGGCTGCCGGAGGCAGCTCGCGCAGGGCCGGGGGCGGGCCGCTTGGTGGTCGGCGCCGCCGTCGCGGCGTCACGCCGGCTGACGCGGCGGCCTGGCGTGCCCGCGTCCCGGCGCCCGATGCCCGGCGGCGGCACCGGAACGCTGAGCGCATTCTCCCGCTAATCTGTTTTCTGTTTTCTCTCCTCGGTGATGAATGGTTTTGCCGAGGCAGGAGTAGGCGTGCTCAGGCAGGCTGAGTTGTGATTAGTGCGGTTTAGTGCGGCCCCCGAAAAGGCCGCTACCGGCGCGATGGCGGTGCTTCTGCCTGCCGTTACCGTCGCATTTCCGTAGTTAGCGCTGAGGCCGGGTGGCGGGCGAAGCAAGATGTCCAAAAGGACCACAAATTCGTGGACCGGGCGCGGTCCACGAATATAATGAAGGCGGGCGCGTACATTAAATGCGGTGTTTCAATTACCGGCGCATTCGCGCCGGAGGTAATCGAGGGAGTGTTCATGAGCGTCGCGCAAGGGCACGGTGGCCGCCCGTCGGCGGGGTCACGGTCGCGGTACCGGCCGCGGCAGGAGGTCGCGCGTGTCCGCAGCGTGAAGTTCCGCCTGACCGAGGAGGAGTTCGGCGAGCTGTCTGAGGCGGCCGGGCGGGCGAGGATGGCCATGGGCGCGTACGCGGCCGAGGCCGCCCTGTCGGCCGCCCGGGGCACCGCCGCCGAGCCGGACGTGCAGCTGCGCGAGGCCCTGGGCGAGGTGATGCGCGCCGCCGGGCTGGTCCGCAGGATCGGTGTGCTGCTGAACCAGGCGGTCGCGAAGCTGAACGCGACCGGGCAGCGCCCCGGCGAACTGGTCCCGGTCGCGCTGGCGTGCCGGAGCCGCGTGGAGAACCTGAACGACGTCGCGGAGCACCTGCGCCGGAAGGTCCGGTGACGGTCCGGGCGCCGTCCGGGCCGACGGTGATGGTCCGCCGCGCCGGGCCGCGTGGTCCGCTGGCTCGGGACCGGTCCCGGCGCGCTGGTCCGTGGTCCGCGGGCCTGCGAACCACGGACCGGGCCCGGGGACCGTGGTCCGGGGCGCGGTCCGGCGGCCGGGGCGCGGCCGGGGAAGCGGGGCCGCGGTGATCGGGAAGGCGCCGGAGAACCCGGGCAAGCGCGGCGAGCGGTGCGAGGGGCTGATCTACTACCTGTACGGCCCAGGCCGGCACGAAGAGCACACAGACCCTCATATCGTGGCGGGGTGGTGGCACCCGGCCGAGCTGGAGCCGCCGCTGCGCGCGGACGGAACCCGGGATTTCCGCCGGTTGTTCGGGTTGCTGAACCAGCCGCACGCGGCCCTGGGCAAGTGGGGAACCAAACGGCCGGTGTGGCACACGGTGATGCGCGCCGACCCGCGCGACAAGACGCTGTCCGACGACGAGTGGGCGCAGATCGCCGGCGACGTGATGAACCGCACCGGCCTGTCGGCCTTCGGGGAGGAAGACGAGGGGGTGCGGTGGATCGCGGTCCGGCACGGCGCCGACCACATCCACATCGTGGCGATGCTCGCCCGCCAGGACGGCCGCCGCTGGCGGCTCGAATTCGAGAAGAAGCGAGTGCGGGAGGCGTGCCTGGCGGCGGAGGAACGCTACGGACTGGTGTCCACCGCGCCGGGGGACAGCACCGCCGCGCGGCGCCCGTCGCGGGCCGAGACCGAGAAGGCCGCCCGCCGCGGCCTGGACGAGGCCCCTCGGGTCACGCTGCGCCGCCAGGTCGTCACCGCCGCCGCCGGCGCGTCCAGCGACAGCGAGTTCTTCGCCCGGCTGGAGGCGGCCGGGGTCCTCGTCCGGCAGCGGCTCAGCGCCAACAACCCCGGTCAGGTCACCGGGTACGCGGTCGCGCTGCCCGGCGACACGGGCAGGGACGGCGGGCCGGTGTGGTTCGGCGGCGGGAAACTCGCCGCCGACCTGA
>DASZKN010000063.1:0-4509 GCA_035552855.1 Trebonia sp.
GGAAGGCTACTTCGCGAGGCACGGCGCGGGCGGGGGAACCACGAATCTGAGATGATTCCGCCGTCCCGCGTGCGTCTGCACGAGTGAGGCGCCGCGGGGCTGAGGAGGGGCCGTGGATGGTGAGTATTTTCCTCGGCGAGCTTCCCCTCACTTACCGGCCTTGGCGGTAGTCTGCCGCGTGGCGGTCCAGGAAGTCGTAGACGTCGACGTCGTCGACGCCCGGGAACGCGCCGGACGGCAGCACCGACAGGATGTGGGAGTGGGCCCGCGCCGACGGCCAGGCGAAACCCTCCCAGCGCTCCGTCATCGCCAGCGGCGCCCGCTGGCAGCACTCCCCCGACGGGCAGCGCGATCGCGTCCGCACCGGCGTCTCCCGGCCGCGGAACCAGCGCGACTCCGCGAACGGCACGCCGAGCGAGATCGCCGAGCCGTGGTCGGCGCGCGCGTCCACCTGCGCGATGCAGAAGTACGTGCCTGACGGCGTGTCCGAGTACTGGTAATACGGCGAGAACCGGTCCGGCGCGGAGAACACCCGGCGTCCGGACCACTGCCGGCACATCCGCTGCCCCTCGATCGCCCCCGAATCGTCCGCCGGGAACACGATCCCGTCGTTCTCGTACGCCTTGAAGATGATCCCGCTCGCGTCGTTCTTGACGAAGTGGCAGGGCAGCTCCAGGTGGTGGGTGATCAGGTTCGTCACCCGGTGCGCGGCCTGCTCATACGACACGGAGAACACGTCCGTCAGGTCCTCGACAGACAGGTCGCGCGCGTCCCGGGCCGCCCGCAGGAACGGCACCGCCGCCGACTCCGGCATCAGCATCGCCGCCGCGAAGTAGTTCGACTCGACGCGCTGCCGCAGGAAGTCCGCGAAGTCACGCGGCGTGTCGTGGCTGAGCAGGAAGTGGCCGAGCGCCTGGGAGATGATCGTGCGCGGCGAGTGCCCGCCGACCGACTCCTGCTGCACGTAGATCCGCCGCAGCCGCAGGTCGGTCAGCGACCGCACCGTGCGCGGCAGGTCCCCGACGTAGCGGACGGAGAACCCGTGCCGCGCGACGGCCGACATCAGCATGCCCTGCGACAGCGCGCCGCCCGAGTAGCCGGCCTTGGCGAGGGCGTCGGCCGCCGCCGTCTCGATGTCCGGGAAGTAGTTGCCCTGCGACCGCATCGACGCGCGCAGCGCCGCGTTCGCGGCCCGCGCCTCCTCCGGGGTGGCGGTCGGCTTGGAGCGCTGCGCGCGCAGCTGCGCGGCCAGGCCGACCACGTGCTCCAGCACCTCGGTGGGCACCCGCGCGCCGACCCGCAACTCCGGCAGCCCGAGCGCCCGGTACGACGGGTCCTTCTGCGCCTGGTCAAGCGCGATCTCGAGCTGCGCGCGCCGGTTCGGCGGCTGCTTCTTCATCAGCTCGGACACGGGCACGCAGAGCGCGGTCGCCAGCTGCTCGACCAGCGACAAGCGGGGCTCACGGCGCCCGTTCTCGATGAGCGAGAGGACTGACGGCGTCCGCCCGACGACCTCCCCCACCTGGGCGAGCGTCATGCCGCGGGCGCGGCGCACGTGCCGCAGCCGCCGACCGAATGTGGCTAGGTCTAGACCATCGGTCTCTACCAATTTCTGCGAATCTTTCATTGGCAAAAAGAGTAACACTCGTCCGTTCAGAAAAAAATTAAGATTTTTACCTAACGGGGCCATGGTAGCTCGAGTCAGTTCCGCGCACCCTGGAGGTACAGCCGAGGCCGGCGACGTCGGCCACAGACTGAAAGGCAGGACAACGTGGACACGATCAGCCAGCAGGCGGCCAATCTGCGACACGAGTGGGAGACCGGCCCGCGCTGGGCGGACACCAAGCGGCTCTACGAGCCGGAGGACGTCATCAGGCTCCGCGGCTCCGTCGTCGAGGAGCACACGCTCGCCCGCCACGGCGCGACCAGGCTCTGGGAGCTACTGCACACCGAGGACGCGGTCCGCGCGCTCGGCGCGCTCACCGGGAACCAGGCCGTGCAGATGGTGAAGGCGGGGCTGCAGGCCATCTACCTGTCCGGGTGGCAGGTCGCGGCCGACGCGAACCTCGCCGGTCAGACGTACCCGGATCAGTCGCTCTACCCGGCTAACTCGGTGCCGCAGGTGGTGCGGCGGATCAACAACGCGCTGCTGCGCGCCGACCAGATCACGTGGTCGGAGCGGTCGGGCGACTCCGCCACGCCGGAGACGAACTGGCTGGCGCCGATCGTGGCGGACGCGGAGGCCGGGTTCGGGGGCGTGCTGAACGCGTTCGAGCTCATGAAGGCGATGATCGCCGCGGGCGCGGCGGGGGTGCACTTCGAAGACCAGCTGTCTTCGGAGAAGAAGTGCGGTCACCTGGGCGGGAAGGTGCTCATCCCGACCGGGCAGCACGTCAAGACCCTGACCGCCGCGCGGCTGGCCGCCGACGTGCTCGACGTGCCGACGCTCGTGATCGCGCGGACCGACGCGCACGCCGCCACGCTGCTGATGTCCGACGTGGACGAGCGGGACCGGCAGTTCATCACCGGCGACCGGACCGCGGAAGGCTTCTACCGCGTGCAGGCCGGCATGGCGCCCTGCGTCGCGCGCGGGCTCGCCTACGCCCCGTACTCCGACCTGCTGTGGATGGAGACGTCCAAGCCGGACCTGGCCGAGGCGCGGGAGTTCGCCGAGGCGATCAAGGCCGAGTACCCGGACCAGATGCTCGCCTACAACTGCTCGCCGTCGTTCAACTGGCGGGCGCACCTGGACGAGGACACGATCGCGAAGTTCCAGAAGGAACTGGCCGCGATGGGGTACCGGTTCCAGTTCATCACGCTCGCCGGCTTCCACGCGCTGAACTACTCGATGTTCAACCTGGCCCGCGGGTACGCGACCGAGGACATGTCGGCGTACGTCCGGCTGCAGGAGGCCGAGTTCGCGGCCGAGTCGGCCGGGTACACCGCCACGCGGCACCAGCGGGAGGCCGGGACCGGCTACTTCGACCTGGTCACGCAGGCGATCACGCCGGACGCGGAGACCGTGGCGCTCGCCGGGTCGACCGAGCACGCGCAGTTCGTGACCGCGATGCCGCACGACTGAGCTGGTCTAGGAACCGCCAGCCGCACGCGAGTCCGCGCAGCACCGGCCGAGGCGTCGCTTCTCGCCGATATCCTAGGCGGCGTGCGCGTTGACGACATATTCCAGGCAATTGGCAGATTTGCCGTACGTTTCCGCTGGCTCGTCGTTATCGCCTGGGTCGCCATCGCGGTCCTGGTGAACGTGGGGCTGCCGAGCCTGGGCAGCGTCACCCAGGGCAACAACACCGCTTTCCTGCCCGCCAGTGCGCCCAGCGAGCAGGCGGCGCGGTTGGCGGCCCCCTTTGGCGGCCCGAATGTCGTCACGGTGCCCGTGGTGGCCGCCGTGTCGTCGGGCACGCTGTCCGCCGCCGACCAGGCGTGGGTGACTTCGCTGGCCGCTGAACTCGGCAAGGTGCCGACCGTCGTCAAGGTGCAGAGCCTGGGCGTCTCGACGCCGTCGGCGAAGGTCCCGGGGCAGGCCGCGCAGCTTGTGGTGCAGTCCAGCGCCGGCCAGGGCAACCAGACCGCGCTCACCTCGCTCGTCAGCAACTTGCGCTCGGCGATCGCCAAGGCGCCGCCGCCGGCGGGCCTGCGGACACATCTCGCCGGCCAGGTTCCGATCGAGGTCGACCAGCAGAAGCAGTCCGGCAAGACCGGCAACGAGGTGCAGAGCGTCTCGTTCCTGTTCATCCTGATCCTGCTGATGCTCATCTTCCGGTCGGTGCTGGCGCCGTTCATCACCGTGGTCCCGGCGCTGATGTCCGTGCTGATCTCCGGGCCGATCGTCGGCGAGCTCGGCCACCACGGGCTCAAGGTCTCCACGATCGCCCAGCTGCTGCTGATCGTGCTGCTGCTCGGCGCGGGGACGGACTACGGCCTGTTCCTGATCTTCCGGGTCCGCGAGAACCTGCGGGTCGGGCAGGACAGCAAGGACGCCGTGGTCAACGCCCTCACTCGCGTGGGCGAGTCGATCACGTTCTCCGCGCTGACCGTGATAGCGGCACTGCTGTCGCTGCTGTTCGCGACGTTCCAGATCTACTCCGGGCTGGGCATCCCGCTGGCCATCGGCATCGGGGTGATGCTGCTCGCCGGCCTGACGCTGCATCCCGCGCTGATGGCGATCTTCGGCAAGGCGGCGTTCTGGCCGACTAGGAACCGGGCCGGCGCCGCGACGATCGGCGTCTGGGGCCGGGTCTCGTCCCGGCTCGTGCGGCGGCCGGTCGCCGCGCTGCTGATCGGCGTGGTTGTCTTCGGCGCGCTGTCGGCGGCGGTCGCCGGGTACCCGAGCGGGGGCTTCGGCGGATCGCTGACGGCGCCGGCGGGCACGGACTCCGCCGCGGGCACCGCCTTGCTGAACAAGTACTTCCCGTCGACCGCCGCCAACCCGACCAACCTGGTCTTCAAGCTGTCCTCGCCCGTATGGGACGATCCGGCCGCGGGGGCGGCCGC
>DASZKN010000064.1:0-9916 GCA_035552855.1 Trebonia sp.
CTAAGGAACTCGACCTGAGCCAGGCCGCGGTCCTCGCCGACCTGCTCACCCGGGACGAGCGGTGACGATCGCTATCAGGCCGGCGTGCGCCGAGGATGTGCCCGCGCTGGTGGCGTTGCGCATCGCCAACGCGGAGCGGCATGCCGCGCTGGACCCGGCTGGCCACCGCCGGAGTTCGAGACCTGGCTCGACGAGGCGGACGCCGTCGGGGCGCGCATCGTGGCCGACAAGATGTTCACGTTTCACGCGGCCGGCTGACGGCCAGGCTGTGGCAGCGCGGCAGAACTGTATCGTCGGAAGCGTGAACGGGATCGAGCTGTATCTGCTGGGCCAGCAACTGATGACGATCGCCGCCGACGCGCTGCCCGCGGAGGCCGCGCTGGGGCACGGTTCGCCCGCCGCCCGTCTGGTGCTCGGCGACATCTTCCGCCACGCCGGGGCGTCCGAGGCGGACGTCGCCACCCGGACCGGCCTCCAGGCTGGGCAGGTATCCGCGATCTTGGCGGAACTGGCCGCTGACGGCCTGCTCGAGACAGGCAAGGGGCGGATCGTGCTGAGTCGCGAACCGGCGTTCGGGATAAATGATCTTCCCGGGATTGAGGAGGCGGTCGCGGCGGCGCTCCCGGCGGACGGGGCCGTGGCCGCCGGGGAGACCGTCGCCGCCCTCGAGGCGCTCGGGCGCAGCCTCGGCACGATGCTCGGGATCGCTGACTTCGACGCGGCCTACCGGGGGACGCCGCCGTGGGAGATCGGGCACCCGCAGCCGGCGTTCGCCGAGCTCGCGGCGGCGGGCGCGTTCTCCGGCCGCGTCCTCGACGTGGGCTGCGGGACGGGTGAGCACGCCCTGCTGGCCGCGGGCCGCGGGCTGGCGGCCACCGGCGTCGACTCATCGCCCACCGCGATCGGGATCGCCGCGCGCAAGGCCGCCGAGCGCGGTCTCGGCGTCACGTTCACCGTGCACGATGCGCTTGACCTGGGCGCGCTCGGCGCGCGATTCGACACGGTGCTCGACAGCGCGCTGTTCCACGTGTTCAGCGACGCGGACCGGGGCCGTTACGTCGGTAGCCTGCGGGCGGTGACGACGGCCGGCGCCAGGTACTTCATGCTGTGCTTCAGCGACCGGCAGCCGCCCGGGTTCGGGCCGCGGCGGGTGAGCCGGGCGGAGATCGAGGCCAGCTTCGCGGACGGGTGGCGGATCGACTCGATCGAGCCGGTCACGATGGCGGTCACGGTGGACCCCGATGGCGTGCGGGCGTGGCTGGCTGCGCTGACCAGGGTCTGACTCTGACCAGCGCCGCCGCGCGCCGCTGCGCTGCGCCTATGCCGTCGGCGCGTGCTTCAGCGTGACCGTCACCGCGCGGGTGCCCGCGGGGAGCGTGACGGTCCCCGCGCCCTCATCGGTGCGGCCCGCCGATGCCCGGGCGATGTTGCCGGCGAAGGCGGGGACGTCGAAGATCACCGGTCCCGCGGCCCGGCCGGCCAGCCGCAGCGTGACCTTGTCGCCCCGCCCGCGGATCACCACGCTGACCCGGCGCCCGCCGGCGGCGGCGAAGTTCGAGACCACGATCGGGCGGCCGTTGCCGAGCCAGCCGGACGGGACGCCCCGCCCGATGACCAGCGCGCCGTCGGCGCGCAGCGACACGAGCGAGTCGAGCAGGCCGAGGCCGCCCATCGCGATGCCCCACGAGTGCGGGGACGAGCCGCCGCCGCTGGCCGGGTGGTTGCCGGTCCACGGCGTCGTCGTGCTGGGCGCGGTGGACCCCTCCCACCAGGAGTACGGGCCGCTCTGGTCGTTGTCGATCAGGAACTGGTAGGACAGGATGCCCTGGTCCCGGTAGTCGTTGCTGCCCAGGCCCCAGGCGCCGTAGGCCGCGTTGTACGCGGTCGAGTAGAACCCCTCGCCCGGGTAGCCGCCGAACGTGTTCGCGGGCAGCATCCCCTTGACCCGGCCGAACCCGTACGACAGGGTCTTGTCGATCCAGTCCGCCATGGAGACGCCGTCCGGCCCGGTCAGCGGCGCGCCGAGCAGGTAGCCGTTCCACGCCCAGTTGAAGTACACGCCGGGCGCGGCCCAGTTGGCGTCCTCGGGATTGGAGCAGCGGTTGGCGGAGTTCGGCTCGGTCATCGAGCACGGCAGGTAGGCGAAGTGACCGGCCGACATCGTGGCCGCCAGCGTCGTGTTCACGTCCTTGAGCAGGCTCGCGTACTGGCTCGCGGCCCACTGCGTCTCGGCCTTGTCCCCGACCGCCTTCGCGAGGTACTCATACCCCGCCAGGCCCAGCAGCGCCTCGTAGTTGTCGCTCGTCCAGTAGCCGTTGGCGTCGATGTCGTTGGTCTCGCCGATGATGCCGCCCGGCCCGGTCCGCGCGGCCGCGATGTCGTGCGCGGCGGTCTCGATGCTCGGCTGCGCGCTGGCGCCCAGCGGGCCCGGGGAGGCGAACCGGTCGGCGAGGAACTTCGTGTCGCCGGTCTTCTCGACGTACACCGCCCATAGCCACGGGTAGACCCAGGTGCCGTCCGAGTACTGCGTGTTGGTCCCGACGACGCGGTCGGCCTCGTCGAGCAGCGCGCGGGCGCCGCTGAAGTAGCCCTCGTTGAACAGGCCGGCCAGGATGCCGATGACGTCGTGCTCGTATTCCTGGTGGTAGCCGTTGGTGCCGGTGTCCAGCTCGTTGCCGCTGCGGTCGATCTGCATGTAGATGAACCCGGACTTCCAGGCGTCGGCGAGCTGCCGGTCCGGCAGCGACAGCCCGGTGACCGCGGCGAGCTGCCGGTTCCAGAAGTGCCGCATGTGCGCGAAGTGCTGGTCATAGCCGCCGGCCCGGGCGAGCTGGGCGGCCGTCGGCCACGCGTAGCCGCCGCCGAACCTGTCCTCGGCCACCACGTAGTCGTGGTCGGCGGTGCGGCCGGGCGCGACGGTGTCGGAGGCGCTGTTCAGCGGGACGAGGCCGGCGGAGGGCAGCGGGCCGGCGGTCAGCGGCTTGCTGGTCGGGTTATGCACGGCGACGCGGCTGTACACCGCGACGTAGGGGTGGCCGCCGATGACGACGCGGTCGCCGAAGTTCGTGATCGACACGCGGGCGCCGCCCGACGTGAAGCTGGTGACGAGCGCGGGCAGGTAGCCGTCCGCGTTCGCCCAGGTCGTTGGCGAGTCGTTGTAGACGCCGAACCCGTAGGACGTGTTGATGCCGTTCGGCACGTAGAAGCTGCCGCCGAGGCACGCGGTCGCGCCCTGGCCGTTGCCGAGCCAGCCGATCGCGGACGCGTCGGCGTTCGGGCCGCCGGTGGCCGTACAGGGATAGGGCGTGCCGCTGGCGGCGGCTTGCACTGTGGCGGCGGCGGTGGCCGCCGTTGCCGTGGCCGCGGTCGCCGTTGTGGCCGGGACCGTCATCGTCAGCGCGGTCACCGCCGCCACGGTCGCTGTCGTCAGGGTGATCGCCGCCGCCCGCCAGGGCCGCGTGAGCTTGACCTGCACCGAGTTACCTCCTACGCCACGCTGCGTCGTTCCTCGGATCACCGCGCCGCCGCACAATGCCCAGCAGATCAGCGCGTTTGTGACGCTACACACCCGTCCGGTGAGGATCAACCCCATCGGCTGCCAGGATGCGCTCCAGGGCGGCGTCCCAGGCGGCTCATCGCCGCCCACCAGGTCGAGAGCCGGGCCGGCGGGCCCGAACGAACCCGTGTCAAGGATCCGGCCCAGCCGCCCGTCGGCGGTGCCGCGCCGCGGTGCCGTCAAATCTTTTACGGTGGCTTGTCGATTCCAGCGCGGCCATCCGGCGCCCACGGCGCCACGTTAGTTCCCCCTTTTCACTTAGTCCGAGCGGTTTTGGCCGTATCCGGTCAGGGCTGTTGCTTACGGTCGCGCCGCGTCCCTATAAGGGGTTAGACCGTTTCAATGGCTGGCGTGTCGTGAGCGCCGCACGGGAGGAGCGCACGATGATGGACAGACTCCGCCGCAGGGCGCCGTCATCGCATCGACCCGGTCGCGCCGGGACGCGGGCAGCACGCCGGTTGCGGCTCGGCGCCGCGGTCGGGCTGCCCATCGCCCTCCTAGTGCTCGCGCTCACCGGCGCCGCGACGCCCGGCGCCGCCTTGCCCGGAGCCGGCGCGCCCGCGGCCGCCTCGCCGGCGCCCGCGGTCGGCTCGCTGACCACGGACAGCGTCACCAACCCGCTCGGCATCGACTCCGGCCAGCCCCTGCTCGGCTGGGTCATCACCTCCGCCGCCCGCGGGATCTCGCAGGGCAAGTACGAGGTCCGCGTCGCGGCGAACGCACGCGAGCTGGCCAGCAGCCACGATCTGCTCTGGGACTCGCGTATCGTGCACTCCGGGCAGTCGTACGGCATCCCCTACGGCGGCCCCGCGCTCGCGTCCCGGACGCGCTACTACTGGCAGGTCCGGGTCTGGGACAACCACGGCAGCGCCTCCCGCTGGAGCGCGCCCGCGTGGTTCGAGACCGCCTTCCTCGACCCGGGCCAGTTCCAGGGCGACTGGATCGGCGACCCCGATCCACTGTCGCTCAGCGGCACCAGCTGGATCTGGTATCCCGAGGGCAGCCCCGCCAGCGCCGCGCCGACCGCGACCCGCTACTTCCTGCGCGAGGTCGACATCCCGGCGAACGAGACTCTCGCCCGGGCGAACTTCCTGGTTACCGCCGACGACCAGTGGCTGGCGTACGTCAACGGGCACGAGGTCGGACGCTCCACCGGCCAGGCCAACGCGTGGACGCAGGCCCAGGAGCTGGACATCACGAAAGAACTACACCCCGGCGCCAACACGATCGCGGTCGCGGCGACCAACGCGGGCGGCCCGGGGAGCTGGATCGGCGCGCTCGGCCTCGAATACGCCGACGGGACGACGTCCGGCCTGGTGACCGACGGCTCCTGGAAGGCGTCGCAGACAGATCCGCGGGGCTGGCAGGATCCCGGCTTCGACGACTCCGGCTGGGTTCCGGCGCTGAGCGTCGACCCCTACGGCAGCGGCCCGTGGGGCAGCGGCGTCACCGCGGGCAGCGAGCTGCTGCTGCGCAAGGGCTTCGCACTGGCCCAGCAGCCGATTACCAGCGCGCGCCTGTACGTCTCGGGCCTGAGCTATCCGGACATGCGCATCAACGGCCGGCCGGTCAGCGATGACAAGCTCGCCACCGCGTTCACCTCCTTCGACAAGACGGTCGGCTACTCGGCCTACGACGTCACGAGGCTGCTGCGCTCCTCGTCCAACGAGATCGCCGTGAGCCTCGGCGACGGCTTCTACGCCGGCGGAGCGGACGACTACCCGGCCAGCGGCGAGCCGTGGCAGCCGGCCCAGCCCAAGCTCAAGCTCGAACTCGACGTCCGGTACGCCAACGGCACCGCCACGCGGGTGGCGACCGATCCCACGTGGCAGGTCGCGACCGGTCCCACCAGCTATAACTCACCGGCGTCGGAAGAGTATGACGCCTACCAGGACAAGCCTGGGTGGACACGGGCGGGCGAGGGCGCCGGCTGGGTCGGTGCCGCGTCGCTGCCGGCGCCGGCCGGGACGCCGCGGGCGCAGCTGATCCCGCCGGTTCAGGTGACCGGCACGGTCCAGCCGGTGAAGGTCACCGAGCCGATCGCGGACACGAAAGTGTACGACTTCGGGATCACCACGTCGGGCTGGACCCGGATCACCATGCGGGGCGCTCCCGGCACCTCGGTCGCCATCGAATACTCCGAGAAGCTCAACTCCGACGGGACCGTGCAAAGCGAGGGCAACGGGCAGGCCGGCCAGACCGACAGCTACACCTTCAGCGGAAGCGGCCCGGTGACCTTCGAGCCGAAGTACGGCTGGAAGGGCTACCGGTACGTGGAGGTGACCACCGACTCCTGCCCGTCGGGCGTCGCTGCCCCGTGCACGGGCCCCCTGCCCACGATCGACGCGGTCACCGGGGTCATCGCGCACACGAACCTCGCCGCCTCGGGTAACTTCACCAGCTCCAGCAAGCTGCTGAACGAGTACCAGACCGCGCAGGTCAACACCATCCTCAACAACCAGTACTCCTACGGCAGCGACACCCCGGTGTACGAGAAGGGCGGCTGGACCAACGACAACGGCGACTACGCGGACTCGGAGATGGACAACTTCGACGCCGCGGCCTACTACGCCCACATGCTGCGGAATTTCGATGACTCGCAGGACTCGGCGGGCAACATCGGGTGGCTGGTGCCGGCGGCGCCCGGCGACGACAACGTCGACCCGCTGTGGGGCGGCTCGTTCCTGCTCATCGAGTACGACATGTACCGGAACTACGACGATCTGCCCGTGCTCCGCCGCGACTACAGCCACATGGCGGCCTACGTGGACGACCTGGCGAGCCAGGTCGCGCCGTCCGGCTACATCTACCAGGGCACGACGTTCGGCGACTGGTCGGTGCCCGGCAACGCCAACCCGCCGTCCAGCGAGATGCTCGGCAGCATGTTCCTGTACCGGGAGACCGCGGACCTGGCCATCATGGCCGCCGCGATCGGCAACACCGCAGGCGCGAGCAAGTACGCGAGCCTCGCGGCCGACATCCGCACGGCCGTCAACAACGAGTTCTACGATGCCGCCGGTCATCTGTACCGCGACCCGCTCGGGCTGAACTCCCACGCGACCGGCGGACCGAACGGCGCCATCACGTCCACGGCCTACGATCAGACCGCGAACGTGTACGGCCTCGCCTTCGGCCTGGCTCCGCAGGGGGACCAGCAGGCTGTCGCGGCCGGCCTGGCCGCCAGCGTCACCGCCCAGGGCAATCACCTGGCCACCGGGGCCAACGGATCGAAGTACATCCTCCCGATGCTGACCGACTACGGCTACGGCAACCTCGCCTACCTGGTCGCCACCAACCCGACCGCTCCCGGCTGGGGCCAGTGGTTCCAGCAGTGCGGCGCCACCACGATGTGGGAGGCGTGGGAGACCAGTTCGTGCGACACGGCGCGCTCCCGGGACCATGCCTTCATGGGAACCGTGGACGACTGGCTGTTCTCCGGCGTCGCCGGGATCCAGTCCACCTCCCCCGGCTTCCGCACGGCGGCGATCGACCCGTCCCCGGTCGCGGGCCTCGCCTACGCGTCGGCCTACGAGACCACACCGCTAGGCCGCGTGAGCTCAAGCTGGACGCGCCACGGGACGAGCTTCACGCTCACCGCCCAGGTGCCGGTAGGCTCGCGGGCGTCAGTGTGCGTCCCGGCGGCCAGCGCCCAGTCCGTGACGGAAAGCGGGCACCCGGCCGCCCGCGCCAGCGGCGTCACCGTCGTCGGCCTGCAGGGCTCCTGCCTGCGGCTGGACGTCGGGTCGGGTACCTACCACTTCCGCTCGACGATGTCCTGACCAGCGGCGGGCACCCTGGCGCAAGAAGGGCACGCCCACCGACGGCCCTGCCCGGTCACCAGCTACAGAAGCTGTCGAACTCCCCGTTCCGCACGCCGCCCAGGAAGGCGCGCCACTCATCCTCCGTGAACCGGAGCACCGGTCCGGCGGAGTCCCTGCTGTTACGAACCCCGATCTCGCCGCCCGGCAGGCTCGCCACTTCAACGCAGTTGCCGTTGGCGTAGCTCAGCGAGCTCTTCACCCAGGAAGAACCCGTCCCCGGCCTGGCGAGCCGACTTCCGAGCATAATGATTGCCACGTTACCCCTTACTGATCCGGTTTCCTTGAGATGTGGGGGCGGCGGGCTTCCGGGGGGCATCACAGCCCGCCGACCCCACGCGTGATCCCCGGCGGGTCCTCGTCGGTGCCCGGGGGAAGCTCATGCGCGAATTCGAGCGTGAAGTACACGGCTTTGCCGGCCGGGGTGCGGAAGCAGCCCCACTCGCTGGCCAGCGTGGTCAGCAGCACCAGCCCGCTGCCGGTCTCCATGTCGGCCGGCTCCAGCGTGGCCGGCAGCGACCGGGCGGTGTCGTAGACGTCGACCCGCAGCCGCCCGCGGGAGCAGCGGATCGCGACCGTGACGGTCTTGCCGTCCCCGTGCAGGATCGCGTTGGTCACCAGGTCACTGGTCAGCAGGACCGCCACGTCGGCATCGACGGGGACCCGCCACTCGGCGATGGCGGCCCGCAGGTGCCCGCGCGCCACGCCCGCCGACACCGGCGTCCGGGGCAGCCGGACACGACGTTGATGCAGCTCAATCGCGGAAGTTGATGCCAGCGCGTTCATCGGGTTCCTTCGCTGCCGTGCTTGTTGCTCGTTGCGTAGAAAATGCTGCTGCAAGTTGCAATGCAAGACATCGGTCAGCTGACCGATATTGAACGGCGGGGCGAGAGGGTCGCGCTAAGGCAGTCACCAGCGGACGTTAAGGAGCATTCCTATCGCCCATAACGGGCCATGGACTCTCATATCACCAAGCGTCTGCCGTCGCGGCCGGCGTCCATCCCCGGTTAATCACAGCTGTGTAATTCGCTGTGGATAGCGCCCGGCGCCCGCCCGCCAGCGCGGCGACGTCGTGCCGCGCCCACAGCCGGCGGAAGTGCTCGCTGGCCACCGACAGCCCGCCGACCAGGCGGGTGACCCGCGGATCGTCGCCCAGCACGTTCGGCCTGCTCACGTCACCTGAGTTTACCGACAACCCATGCGACACGCCGGCACGACATGTGGTGCTGTAATTTTGGCTGCCTACTACATATGGTGTTGAACGCAGCTACCCCATAGGGGCGCCTGGTTTCAGCATGTCAAGACCGGGCGATTTGCGTTCGTAAGCATCACGCCTGTCACATTCACCACGGATATCTCAGGGATTTCTTTACCCCATTACGCCCCATGTGTCGCTAAAAGCCGAACAACGGCGTGAACGTCCGTTACTGTGCCGAACACGCGGTACAGCCTGCCGGGGGGCAGGAAAGAGATATCCATGTTCAACGCGCGCGTGCGTGTGCTGGCGCCGCTGCTCGCGATGGTCGCGCTCGCCGCGACGGGCTGCGGGAACCTGCTGGGAAGCGGCGCGAGCGCCGCGACGTCGCAGGGGACGCTGGAAAAGACCACGCTGAACGTCGCCGTGGTCCCGGCGCTTGACTCAGCCGGATTTTTTGTCGCGCTGCGCGACGGACTGTTCGCCAGGCACGGGCTGACGGTCAACTACTCGCCCGCCGCCAGCAGCGACACCGTGATCGACAAGCAGGTCGCGGGCCGGTACGACATCACCGGCGGGAACTACGTCTCCTATATCCAGCACTACGTGGACGATCACCAGCAGTTGCAGATCATCGCCGAGGGATCGGTGATGCGCGAGGGCACGCAGGCGATCTACACGATGCCGGACTCGAAGATCAAGAAGCTGTCCCAGCTGCAGGGGCGGATCCTCGGCATCAACGCCCCTGGCAACATCAACTACCTGCTGGCCGCGTCCGTGCTCACGGAGAACGGCATCAGGCTGCGGAACGTCCGCTTCCCCGCGCAGCCGATTCCGTTCCCGGAAATGGCCGCCGAGATGGCGGCGGGCAGGGTGGCCGCGGCGGCCCTGCCCGAGCCGTTCGCCACGCTGGCCGAGCAGAAGTACGGCGCCGTGGTGCTGTCGGACCTGAACCAGGGAGCGACGCAGAACTTCCCGATCCAGGGCTACGTGGTGACGAAGGCCTGGGCGAAGAAGAACCCGGACACGCTCAAGGCGTTCGTCGCCGCGCTTGTCCAGGGCCAGCAGATCGCCGACACCAACCGCTCCGTCGTGGAACACGCGATGGAAGCGCTGCCGGGCCCGCAAAACGGGCAGGTACCGCCGGTCGTCGCGTCGGTCATGTCGCTGAACAACTACCCGATCAGCATCGATCCGATCCGGCTGCAGCGGGTGGCCGACGTGATGTATGAGTTCGGCCTGCTCAAGACCCGGTTCGACGTCCGGCGGCTGCTCACCGGCTGAGCCGGCGGCGCTTGCCGGTGCCGGTGCCGGCCGGCTGGTCGTGGCCGGGCGCGGGGATGCCCG
>DASZKN010000065.1:0-11114 GCA_035552855.1 Trebonia sp.
CAACCGTGTCGTGCGGGCCGAGTGTCTTCGCGGACAGCACCTGCACCGCGGCGACGAAGATCGCCACCGTCGCGTACAGCGGTCCCCTGGTGAACACCGCGGGCACCCGCTGGAGCATCAGCTCCCTGGTCACGCCGCCGCCGATCGCCGTGATCGTGCCGAGCAAGACGGCGGGCAGCACCCCAGTCCCGCCGCCAGCGTGATGAGCGCCCCCGCGGTGGCCCACAGCGATATCGCGGCCGCGTCCACGAGCATGAACACCCGGTCCCACGCCTTGTGCTCAATGTGCATCACGAACGCGACAGCCGCCCCGGTCAGCGCCGTCGGAATGTAAGCCGGGTGCACCAAGGCGGCCGGCGGCCCGTGCTGGAGCATCACGTCCCTGATGATCCCGCCGCCGAGCCCGGAAACCAGGCCCATCGCCGCGAACCCGAACATGTCCATGCCCTGGCTGCGCGCGACCGCACCGCCCAGCGGGCCGTTGGCGAAGACACCTAGCAGGTCAAGGACGGTAGCGCACAGGTCTGAGTGCACGCGGCGAGCCTACTGTCGGCGGCCGGCGCCGCCGCGACCACGCGGACGCGCCAGGCCGTAAGGCCCGGCGCAGCACCGGTTCCGGCGCATGAGTCCGGCCGGCTGCCCCCCTCAGCCGACCGGACGGCCTATGTTCGTTTCGGCGCCCGATTCTTGTGAGCGGCCACCTCAGCGGTGCGGTTCCACGTGAAATCACCTACGATCCGACACAAACGATGTATGTCCCCACGTCTTTGACGGGTTCTCGCCGACGACGCGAACGCCCCCGCGCTAGTTCGATAGTCGGCGGCACACGGGCATGTGTAACGCTCGGTATATGGACGGAATAGGGACGGTTTTACGTTAGGAGGAGCCGGGCGGTGACCGATCCGACGCCTGAGGCCCTCGCCGCGATGCTGGTGAGGCTGCGAAAAGCCCGGCTGCTGTCCCGCGAAGCGCTAGCCAGGGCGGCTGGCGTCGGCTACGGGACGATCAGGGACCTCGAACGCGGCATCGCGCACGCTCCGCACATGTCCACGATCAGGAAGCTGGCCGAGGCACTCGAGCTCACGGGCGACGAGCGATCGCACTTCGAGTCCGCCGGCCGGGGAACAGACGCCGGCCGGGGAACCGACGCCGGCCGCGGGACCGACGCTGACCGGGACCGGGACGACGCCACCGCCTCGGACACGGCCGCGGCGAGCCTGCTGCCGCACGACATCGGCTCGTTCACCGGCCGTCAGGACAAACTGCGCCGCCTGGTCACGCGGCACGCCGCCGAGCACGGCAAGGTGGCCGGGATCTTCGTCATCGAGGGCATGGGCGGTGTCGGCAAGACCACGCTGGCGGTGCACGCCGCGCATCTGGTCGCCGATGACTTCCCCGACGGCCAGTTGTTCCTCGACCTTCAAGGCTACACGGCGGACCTGCCGGCGCTTACGTCCCATCAGACGCTCAGGTCACTGCTGCGCGCGCTCGGCGTCCCCAACGAGCTCATCCCCGCCAGCCGCGCCGAGCGCGAGGCGTTCTACCGCAACACGGTCGCGGGCAAGCGCATGCTCATCATCTGCGACAACGCCTCGAGCGCCGCGCAGGTCAGGCCGCTCATCCCGGGCACCGGCGGCAGCCTCGTCATCGTGACCAGCCGCACCAGCCTGCGCAGCCTGGACGACGCCAAGGTGCTCACGCTCCGCACGCCCCCGGAACAAGAGGCGATCGAACTCTTCCGCGCCGTCGCCACCGACGCCGAAGCCACCGACGCCGAACTGGCGGAGATCGTCCGGCTCTGCGGCTACCTGCCGCTAGCGGTGCGGATCATCGCCGCGCGGCTCAGCCGCCGGCCCGCGCTGCGGCTCGCCGACATCCGCACCGAACTGCGCCATGAGCACGACCGGCTGGCGAACCTCCAGGACGAGGAGCGCAGCGTCACCGCCGTCTTCCAGTCGTCCCTGCGCAGCCTCCCCGACCCCGCCGAGCGCCAGCTGTTCCAGCGCCTCAGCCTCATCCCCGGACCGGACTTCGACGTGTGCGCCGCGGCCAGCCTGACCGGCGCGGGATACCGGGAGACCTGGCTGCTGCTCGAGTCCCTCCTCGACCACAACCTGCTGATCCAGCAAGTTCCCGGCCGCTACCGGTTCCACGACCTGGTCCGCGTCTACGCCCGCACCCATCAGGTGGCGGGCGCCGCCCAGGCGCTCAACAACCTGCTGGACTACTACCTGTACACGGCGCGGCTCGCCGACCAGGTCTTCGAGCGCGGCCTGCCCCGTCCCAGCACGCCCGGGGCCGACGCCGCCCTCGGCACCGGTTCAGCCGCCCGGGGCGGCGGCGCCGCGGCGCGACCGCAACCCCGCCTCCGCCGGCCGGGCGCCGTCCCCGAGCTGACGACCTCCGCGCAGGCGCAGGCGTGGCTGGCCGCCGAGCTCACCAACCTGAACGCTGCGGCGCACCTGGCCGCCAAGCGGAACCGCCCGGACGTCACGATCGGCCTGTCCGCCGCGCTGTCGGACTACCTGCGCGCGCACGGCCCCTGGCCGCGGGCCCACGCCCTGCACGTGGCCGCGCTCAAGGCGGCCACGGAGATCCGCGACGCGCACGGCCAGGCCGCCGCGCTGCGCAGCATCGGCGGCGTGCAGTCCAGGATCGGGGAGATCCGCGAGTCCAAGGGGATGCTGAGCCAGGCCGTGGAGATCTACCGGCAGCTCGGCCACAAGCAAGACCAGGCACGGGCACTCATCGAGCTTGGCATCGCGCAGCGCGTGAGCGGCGACGCCGAGTGCCTCGGCACGCTGACGGAAGCGCTGGCCATCTACCAGGAGCTCGGCGACCGGCACGGCCAGGCCGCCGCGCTGAACGAGCTCGGCAGCCTCCGCTGGCAGCTCGGGCCGATCTCCGCCGCCGAGCAGCACCTGCGAGACGCGCTCACGATCTTCCGGGAGCTCGGCAACCGGCAGGGCCAGTCCGCCGCGCTGCTCTATCTCGGCAATGTCCAGCTGGTCATGGGCCAGCTCGCCGCGGCCGAGCAGTCGCTCACCGAGGCCGGCGCGATCGGCCGGGAGCTCGGGCAGCCCGTCCTGGTGGCGAACAGCCAGCTGTACCTCGGCGACGTGCAGCGGGCCGCCGGCCTGCTCGACGACGCGGAGAAGTCGCTGGGCAGCGCGCTGAAGAACTACACCGAGCTCAGCCACCGGCAGGGCGTGGCGACCGCGCTCGCGTACCTGGGCAAGACCCTGATACTCGGCGGGAACTACGAAGAGGCGAGCGACTGCCTCGGAACGGCGCTGAAGCTCTTCGGTGAGCTCGGCGACCGCAGCGGCACGGCCGAGACGCTCAACGCCTACGCGGCCGCCGCCCTCGCCATGGGCGAGCCGGACGTCGCGCGGGACCGCTACACGCGCGCGCTCGGCTTCGCCGCGGCAGTCTCCTCCGGCCGGGACAAGGCGGACGCGATCGCCGGGCTGGCGTCGATCAGCGCCGCGGACGGCGGCACGGCCGCGGCCAGCGCCGGCTACCGGCAGGCGCTCGCGCTGTATGAGGCGATGCAGGCCGACGCCGACGTCGCCCGCGTCCGGGAAGTTCTCGCGGGCCTAGAGGATCGCGGCCGGGCGGAGTTAGCCTGATTGTCCATGGACCCCGCGGACAGCGTCGGCTGGGGCGACGCCACGCCGCCGCGGCCCGCCATCGACCCGGCGGTGCCGCCTCCCCTGAGCCCCCGCCAGCGTTAGGAAGCGGTCCCCGGTGCCACGGCCGGCGTCGCCGCCGCTTCCTTCCTGACGCTGCTGAACGACAGCGCCCAGTAGCTCAGCCCGCCGAAGACGATGCCCATCGCCCAGCTGAAGTCGCTGCCCGCCATGCCCGGGAAGTGATTGGAGATCGGGCCCACGAAGGATGGGACGTCGTAGGCCGCGTTGATCCACAGCACGGCCGCCACGATGCCGACGATCAGCGCGGCGATGGCCCGCCAGTTCACTCCGCCGTTCCGCCAGTACAGGCCGCCCCGCTCCGCGGCGAGTGACGCGGTGTCGTACTTCCGGCGGCGCAGCAGATAATCGGTGAAGAAGACGCCGAACCACGCCGACAGCCACACGATGATGTACAGCAGGAAGCCCGAGAAGTCTTTGTAGAAGCTCGCCGAGTTGAACAGGATCAGCCCGGTGACCACGCCGCAGACGGCGGAGTCGATGAGGACCGCGCCCCAGCGCTTGACCTTCAGGCCGAGCGCCTGCAGCGTGACGCCCGAGGAGTACAGGTCGACGGTGTTGATCGCCAGCAGCTGGAGGACCGCCAGGATCAGGAACGGGACCACGAACCAGGACGGGAACGACTGCGGGATGCCGAGCTCCGTGATGCCGACCGTCTTCGTGGTGACCGTGTATGCGAACACGCCGAGCAGTTCGAGGATGATCGACGGGATGGCGCCGCCGAGTCCGGCGGACCAGAAGATCTTGCCGGGCTTGGTGGTGCGCGGCAGGTAGCGCGAGTAGTCGTTGCCGTTCTCCGTCCAGCCGAGGCCGCCGACGGAGATGATCGTGACGAGCGCGGTGGTCCACACGGCGAACGTGACGGGGTGGGCATGGAACGTCGACAGGTGCAGCCGGTTGAAAGTGAACGCCGCGAACACGGCGAACACCACGATGAAGACGTACGCCAGGTAACGCAGGATCTTGCTGATCGTGGCGTGGCCGAGCAGCGGCATCACCATCTGGACGAGGACGGCGACGACAATCACGGCGATCTTGCCCGCGGCGTCCAGGTTCGTGCCGTAGTGGCTGAACAGCAGGATCACCGTGGCGCAGACGAAGTAGATGCCCTCGATCTCGAACCCGACCTGCGTGCCCCAGTTGAACAAGGCCACCAGCCGGTTGCCGTTCTTACCGAACGGGGCGCGGGAGATCATGAACGCGGTCGTTCCCGTCCTGGGCCCCTGCAGGCTCGCCAGCCCGAGGAACGCGTAGGTCAGGTTGCCGATGAGGATGACCGCGATCGCCTGCGGCACCGAGAGGCCGAACGTCATGATCAGCGTGCCGTAGAACAGGAACTCCACGTTGAACACGCCGCCCGCCCAGAGCCAGAACAGCCCGGACGGCTTCATCTTGCGCTCATCGTCGGGGATGAGGTCGATGCCGCGCTGCTCAACCTTGAAGGCGGCGTACTCCTGCTCCAGCGCGGCGCCAGTCAGCGGCTCCGACAAGGTTCCGCCCGCGCCGCCGTCGCTGCTCATGCTGCCTCCATGTTTGTCCGGTTAAGCGCCCATCTGATGGTTCCAGTGGCGAATGATACAGAGGTGTCGGGCGTGTAATGGAACGTTGCAGCGGGATTAACTCCGTGAACAGGGCGAAGTCCGCGAAGTCGAAGCCTGGCGCGACCACGCAGCTCACCAGGACCTCACTGTCACCGGCCGGTCGCGCCGCCTGCCAGTGCAGCTGGAGGTCCAGTAACTCGGCGGTTCGCGGCCGCGGCGATTTTCCGGCATCCATGCCTTCATCTTCTCCGGAGCCGGGAATGAGCGGGGCGGGGGCGCGGGAGTCACCGGGTCCATCTGATTTGGCGTTACAGGTGCGCGGTGCCGTTGTGATCAGCCTCCGGCGCGGCAAACGGTGCCGTTCCGGCGGACGCGGGCACGCCGGTCAGGGATGGGCCGCGGCGGCCTTCTCCAGCGCGGACAGCGGCACCCAGCCATCGTGTGACCAGGTGATCTTCCCGGACGCCGACACCAGCGTCAGCCACGGCTGGTCCTGCACGCCGAAACCGTCCGCCACCCGGCCGGTCTTGTCCAGGCCCACCGGGTAGCGCAGCGGGCCGGCGCTCGACAGGTACGAGCGGACCGTGGCCGCCGACGGCTCGGTCACGGTCTCGTCGACCGCTGTCAGCCCGGGCAGCTTATGGGCGGCGGCGTACGAGACGTAGGAGTTCAGCCCGGTCAGCTCGGACTTGAGGTCGGACGTCTCGGTCAGCCAGGTCGCGAAGAACACGACGAGCCGCGGCTTGCCCGGCCCGAGCGTGACCGGACCGGACCCGGCGGCACTGTCCAGCGAGGTGCGCGACGACGGCGCGGCGGGCGCGATCGTCGCCAGCGACTGCTCGCTGCGCAGCCCGGGGTGGCCGGGCAGCAGCTTCGAGAGCTCCCGCGCGAGCACCTCGGCCGACTGGCCGACGCTGTCGTAGGACATCTGCGTGAGGTAGACCTTCTCCAGCTTCCCGTTCGCGCCGATGATGTAGAGCGCGGGCGTGTGGTCGATCTGCCCGGCCTCGATCTGCACGGCGATGCCGTACGATGACCACACCTTCTTCAGCCGCGGCACGGAACCGGTGAGGAAGTCCCACTGGTTCACCATGCTGTGCGCGCGGGAGTACGCCATCACGTCCGCCACCGCCGTGGCGCCGGGGTTGGCGTCGACGCCGAGCAGCTGGACGTTCTCTCCCGCCCGGCCGAGCAGTTCCTTGGCGAGCACCATGCTCTCGGTCGTGAGCGGGCACACCGTGGTGCACTCCGAGTCGGCGAACGCCAGCATGACGACCTTGCCGCGGAACTGGCTCAGCGACATCGGCTGGCCGAACTGGTTGGCCAGGCGAAAGCCGGGCGCCGGCCGGCTGCCCAGCGAGCTGCCCAGGTCGAGGTTCGGGTTGTTCTCGGCGGCGGTGTCCGCGCCGCCCGACACGACGCTACCGCCGCCATTCGGCGAGCCGCCACCCGACGCGGAAGATCCAGCGGAAGAACAGCCGGCCAGCGCCGCCAGGGCCAGGACGGCGGCGGCCGCCAGCCCGGCCGTCATCCTCGGAAACATGACATAAACACTACTACCCCCTGTCGGAGCTCACCTCGCTGGGCAGCGGCTCCGGCGGCTCGTCACCCACGATCACCCCGCCGCCGTGCCCCCAGGCGATGTAGCGCCAGGACAGGTTGATCATCGTCGCGATCCGGTTCCGGGCGCCGAGCAGGTAGAACAGGTGCAGCACCAGCCACGCGAGCCACGCGAGCGTGCCGGTGATCCGCAGATGCGGCCGCGCGAGCTGCACGACCGCCGAGCGCCGCCCGATCGTCGCCATCGTGCCCTTGTCGTGGTACCGGAACGGCTGCGTCGGACGGCCCGCGATCAGCGCCGCGATCTGGGCCGCGGCGTGCCGCCCTTCCTGCAGCGCGGGCTGGGCGAGCTGCGGCGACGGGTCGTCGGGGTTGATGGCGATGTCGCCGACCGCGAAGATCCGGTCGGTGTCCTTCACCCGCAGGTCGGGACCGACCACGATCCGCCCGTTGTGCCCCTGCGGAAGCCCCCAGTCCCCGACCGGCGGCGGCGCGGCGACACCGGCCGCCCACACGGTCAGGTCGCTCGGCAGCAGCTTGCCGCCCTCCAGGTGCACGCAGTCCCTGTCCACCGACAGGATGCGGGACCCGAGCTGGACGTCCACACCGCGCTTCTCGAGCTGCCGCTTCGTGTACTCGCGCAGCTGCTCGTCGAAGGGCATCAGCAGCCCGGGCGCCATCTCGACCAGCCGCACGTGGACCCGCGCCGGGTCCACGTCGGGGAACGTGGACCGCAGCACGGCCGACCGCAGCTCGCTCACCGTCCCGGCGAGCTCGACCCCGGTAGCGCCGCCCCCGACCACCACGACCGAGAAATCGTGCTGGTCACCGCCCGCGCTCAGCCGCTCGAACCCGTTCATGATGTGGTCCCGCAGCAGTAGCGCGTCCGTCCGCGTGTACAGCCCGTACGTGAACTTCGCGGCCCCCGGGATGCTGAAGTGGTTCGCCGACACCCCGGTCGCGATGATCAGGAAGTCGTAGCCGATCGCCCGCCCGTCCGACAGCTTGACCTGCCGCCCGGCGGCGTCGATCCCGGCCAGGGCGCCGCGGACGTACCGCGTCTGCTCCTTGGCGGCGAAGCCGCCGACCGCGTACGAGACGTCGCCGGCGTTCAGCCCGCCGGTCGCCACCTGGTAGAGCAGCGGCTGGAACGTGCTGTAGAGGTTCTTGTCGATGATCGTGACGCGCGCGCCGGCCTTGCGGAGACCCTTGATCGCGGAAAGGCCGCCGAAGCCAGCGCCGACGATGATCACATGCGGAGCATTCGATTCGGTCATGCCGCCCTCGTCTCTTTCGGCCACCCCGGCAGTCCTTCCCACTCGGCGCACGCCGGAAGCGCTACCCGCCGCCGGAAAAACAATCCATGACGATACTCCGGAACGCGTCCGGCCGGCTCGCGTCTGAAAGCACCGCTGACCTGGCTAGACGCTCAGCGCGACGAGTTCGGCGTTAGCGCACGGCGCGACGGGCGCGGCCGACGGCACCGGGCTCGGCGTAGCCGTCGGGGTGGCCGTCCGCGTGGGCGCGGCGGTGACCGCGGGCGTGGGCATGGCGGACCCGCCCGGACTGGCCGGGGCACTCGCCGAGGCGCTCACCGCGGACGGGGTGGCCGACGGGCTCGGCGCCGGCGCCAGCCGCGGGCACGCGGCGATCACCACGGTGCTGCCCGCCGCGGACGCGCTGCCGCCGACACCGCTCAGGTCGGAGAAGTAATGCGGCCAGGGCAGGCCGGCGGTGGTCCAGGTCACCCGCCCGGCGCCGACGCTGTATCCCCAGGCGTCGCCGCTCGCCCCGCTGTCGAGGCCGAGCGCCACTCCCCCGCGCACCACGTACATGCCGGCGGAGCCGGTCGTGGCCGAGCCCGGCACGGTCGTGACCTCCTTGCCGGTCAGGGGGTCGACCCCGATGAGGGCGCCGCTGGCCGACGTGAGATAGATGAGGCCCGCCACCGGATCGGTGCCCTCGGGGACCGCTCCCTTCACCGCCCACAGCGGGCCGCCCGTCGAGCCTTCGTAGGCGGTCACGCCGGCGGCCGACGTGAAGTACACGATGCCATCGGTGGCGCCGGCCAGCGTCCCGGAGAAGGGGCTGCCGGCGGGAGAATCCATGGTGCGTTCAGCGCCGGTGGAAAGATCTATCACCTGCAGGGCGGTCACCGGGGCGGACCCGAGGTCGCCCCCTTGCGACTGCGTCACGTAGAGCGTGTCGCCGTCCGCGCGCCAGGTCTGGCCAGGGCCGGTCCTGAGCTGCCAGCGCGGCTTCCCGGTCACGTTGTCGTAGCTGGTCACGCTGGCCGGGCCGACGACGACCGTGGTCCGCGGCGAGGCGGCCACCGCGCCGCCGAACACCGCCGCCCGGTAGGTCCGCAGCACCGTGCCCGTCTTGTCGTCGATCACGGCCTCCGTGCGCTGGCCGCCGGACGCGCGGGTGATCCCGGCCGTCACCACGCCCGCCCACGCGCGCACGCTCGCGATCGCCGCGCCGGCCGGGGCGCTGAGCGAGACCTGCCACTCGAGCGCCCCGTCGGTGATCGAGTACGCGCTGACCGAGAGCCCGTCCCCGACCACGGCCAGCCCGCCGCCGACGGCGACGTACGCCTGCCCGGACGCGGGGACCGTGCCAGCGGCGCCGTCCGCGGCGGCCCACTGGCCGGGGAGCGCGGCCGCCCAGCGTTCGGCGTCCACGGGCTGGGCATGGCAGCCGCGGCAGGCCGGCGCAGGTGTCACGGAGGCCGGGCTGGGCAGGGGTACGAAGATGACCGCGAGCAGTACGGCGGCGAGCACCGCGCGCCGCGCCCACACCGGGGTCGCGCGCGCCGCCCGCACCTTTCGCCTGATCGCCCGCCGCACGCTGTTTAGAGTAAAGGCGATCCCGCGGGCATCGATAGCGTTGACGATGTCAGCCGACATACGAGGAGGTAGCCATGGCCGATCGCGCCCCGCTTCCGTACGACTTCATGCCGAAGGTCCCGTCGTTCACCGTGACCAGCGACGACGTGAGTCACGGCGAGTCCCTGACCGACAAGCACGTGGCGAACGTGTTCGGGATGAGCGGGCAGAATGTATCCCCGCACCTGGCCTGGTCCGGGTTCCCGGCGGAGACCAAGAGCTTCGCGGTGACCTGCTACGACCCGGACGCGCCGACCGGGTCCGGGTTCTGGCACTGGGTGGTGATCGACATCCCGGCGTCCGTGACCGAACTGGCGTCCGGAGCGGGGACCGCGTCCGGGGAACTGCTCCCGGCGGGGGCCTTCCAGGTGCGCAACGACTACGGCACGAAAGACTTCGGCGGGGCGGCGCCGCCCGCCGGCGACCCGCCGCACCGTTACGTGTTCGCCGTGCACGCGGTCGACACGGAAAAGCTCGGCATCGACTCGGACGTGTCGCCCGCCGTCGCCGGGTTCAACCTGCGTTTCCACACGATCGCGCGCGGAATGGTAATCCCGGTCTACGGCCACTGAGCAGCGGTAAACGATGGCCCGTCGCGTCCCGTACCGGATTTCGCCGGCTACGCGGACGCGGCGCCCATCGCGCCGTCGCCGGGTGTTAATCCTCGGTTGTCAGTCCTCGGGATCGGGGACGAGGCCGAGTTCCTCGGGATGCGTACGGCGATAATGCTCGGTGAGCACAGTGCTGGCTTCGCCTGGCCGATAAGCCAGGGTACGCTGGCATATCTGACAGCGTGTGACTGGAAGGCGTGTAACCGTTACCGGGAACCGCCTCGTTTCTGAGGTGCCCATTTGTTTTTCATAATGCCAGATGACCGAGGATAATTCCGCATCGCGTCCCGCCCGGGCCCGCCTCGAGGCCGATCGGGCGGAAACGCGGCGCCGGATTGCGGAACTGGAACGCGAATTCGCCGCCATCGTGGCCAGCGCGGCGGCCGGCGCGGCGGGCGGCGACGACGAGCACGATCCCGAGGGCGCGACGCTGGCGTTCGAGCGGCAGCACGTCGCGGCCCTGCTTGACCAGGCACGGGAGCATCTCGCGGCGATCGCCGCCGCGCTTGCTAAAGTGGCCGCGGGCCGCTATGACCGCTGCGACGTATGCGGCCAGCCGATCGGCGCCGCCCGGCTGGCCGCCCGCCCCACCGCGCTCACGTGCATACGGTGCGCGTCCGCCCGGCGATAGCCGGAAATCCCCCGAACCGCGCTCCTTCGCCGTTTCGAACTCGTATCGGATTTGCTATGTTATTTCGTCTTGCGAGGTTTTTGACGGTTGTTAACTTTCAACATGTGTACGAGGGAACAAGCGAAGAAAAACCGATAGCCGGCCAGTTCGAGCGCGAACTGCGTGCGATT
>DASZKN010000066.1:0-9372 GCA_035552855.1 Trebonia sp.
AACGCCGGCGAGCGAGCGATTCGCCCGCCGGCACATACAGCCGACTATTCACAGGTACTGACCGGTGTTCGCGACCGTGTCGATCGACCGGCCCGCCTCGGTGCCCTGCTTGCCGGAGACCAGCGTCCGGATGTAGACGATGCGCTCGCCCTTCTTGCCGGAGATGCGCGCCCAGTCGTCCGGGTTGGTGGTGTTGGGCAGGTCCTCGTTCTCCGCGAACTCATCGACGCAGGCCGTGAGCAGGTGGGAGACGCGGATGCCCTTCTGGCCCGTGTCGAGGAACTCCTTGATGGCCATCTGCTTGGCGCGGGCCACGATGTTCTCGATCGTGGCGCCGGAGTTGAAGTCCTTGAAGTACAGGACTTCCTTCTCGCCGTTGGCGTAGGTGACCTCGAGGAAGCGGTTCTCCTCGGTCTCGGCGTACATCCGCTCGACGACCCGCTGGATCATCGCCTCGGTGGCCGCCGACTCCGAGCCGCCGTGCTCCTTCACGTCGTCGGGGTGCAGCGGGAGGGTGACGGTGAGGTACTTGGAGAAGATGTCCTTCGCCGACTCGGCGTCCGGCCGCTCGATCTTGATCTTGACGTCCAGGCGGCCGGGCCGCAGGATCGCCGGGTCGATCATGTCCTCGCGGTTGGAGGCGCCGATGACGATGACGTTCTCCAGGCCCTCAACGCCGTCGATCTCGCTGAGCAGCTGCGGCACGATCGTGTTCTCGACGTCGGAGGAGACACCGGACCCGCGGGTCCGGAAAATCGAGTCCATCTCGTCGAAGAACACGATGACCGGCATGCCCTCGGACGCCTTCTCGCGCGCCCGCTGGAAGACCAGCCGGATGTGCCGCTCGGTCTCGCCGACGTACTTGTTCAGCAGCTCGGGGCCCTTGATGTTGAGGAAGAAGCTCTTCCCCTCGACCTGCTTGCCCTTGCCCGTGCCGGGCGCGCCGTCGGCCATCGCCGCGGTCTTCGTCGCGACCTGCTTGGCCAGCGAGTTCGCCACGGCCTTGGCGATGAGCGTCTTACCGCAGCCGGGCGGACCGTAGAGCAGGACGCCCTTGGGCGGCCGCAGCTGGTGCTCGCGGTACAGGTCGGCGTGCAGGTACGGCAGCTCGATCGCGTCGCGGATCTGCTCGATCTGCGTGCCCAGGCCACCAATGTCGGTGTAGGAGATGTCCGGGACCTCTTCGAGGATGAGCTCCTCGACCTCGGCCTTGGGGATGCGCTCGTACACGTAGCCGGAGCGCGGCTCGAGCAGCAGGGAGTCGCCGCCGCGGAGCACCTGGTCGAGCAGCGGCGCGGCCAGCCGCACGATCCGCTCCTCGTCCGCGTGCGAGATCACCAGGGCGCGCTCGCCGTCGGCGAGCACCTCCTTGAGCATGACGACCTCGCCGGCCGACTCATAGCCCTGCGCGATGACGATGTTCAGCGCCTCGTTGAGCACGACCTCCTGGCCGGGCTTGAGCTCTTCGAGGTTCACGTTGGGGCTGACGTTGACCCGCATCTTGCGGCCGCCGGTGAAGACGTCCGCCGCGGCGTCGTCGGCCGCCTCGAGGAACACGCCGAAGCCGGATGGCGGCTGCGCCAGCCGGTCGACCTCTTCCTTGAGGGCGATGATCTGGTCTCTGGCCTCACGCAAAGTAGCCGCCAGCCGCTCATTCTGGCTGGTGACCGACGTGAGGCTCGCCTCTGTCTCGCGGAGCCGTTCTTCTAGCAGGCGAACCTGGCGCGGAGAATCTGCGAGCCTTCGGCGCAGCACCGCGATCTCCTCATCGAGGAAGGAGATCTGCGCCGTAAGGCTGCTCACCTCATCCTCGTGCCGCGAACCCCGCCCGCCATCGTCCCTAGCTGCCACGGCCCTCACCTCCTCCCGGGGAGCTGAACGTTAATTAGACCCTACCTACCTGCAAGCGTTTCCTAACCTGCCGACTCGTGTCCGATTCCTCACGTCACCACGTGGTTTGAATGAAACCGCAGGCCAGGCCACCCCTGTCACCGTACAGTTACATATCTCTTGCGGATGGTAGTTTATTTTTCCCTAACGAGGGTGGTGACTGCCCGCCGACACCCCGTCAAACGTGCCGAGTGCGCAGCCGACGCGCTCCCGGTCTAGTCGGCTGGGGCCGGCGGGGCCGCGGGGGCCGGCGGGGCGGCGGGGGTGATCTCCGGGCCGGCGGGGGTGATCTCCGGGCCGGGTTCCCCGGTTTCCGGGTGGGCGCCCTTCGAGGGGCGGCGGCGGCGCGGCGGGGCGGTCACGCCCGGGGCCAGCCGTCGCGCGGTCACCAGGAACGCCGTGTGCCCGATCATCCGGTGCTCCGGGCGGACCGCCAGGCCGTCCACGTGCCAGCCGCGGGCGAGCGTCTCCCCGGCGGCGGGCTCGAAGAAGCCGCCGTGCGCGCGCAACTCTTCCACCACCCGGGACAGCTGGGTCGTCGTGGCGACGTAGACGCAGATCAGCCCGCCGGGGACGAGCGCGGCGGCCGCATCGCCCACGCACTCCCACGGCGCGAGCATGTCGAGGATGACCCGGTCATAGCTCGCTGGCACGTCGGCCGCGGTGACGGGAGCGGGAACGGCCGGGGAGTCAGGATGGCTCGTTAGGGAGAATTCAGGGGTTCCGGGTACCGAGAAGTCACCGACCCGCAGCCGCCATTGCGGGGGGCGGACGCCGAAGTACTTCTCGACGTTCGCCTGGGCGATCCGGGCGAAGTCGGCGCGGCGCTCGAACGAGATCAGCTCGCCCTCGGCGCCGATCACGCGCAGCAGCCAGCAGGACAGCGCGCCGGAGCCCGCGCCCGCCTCGAGCACGCGCGCGCCGGGGAAGATGTCGGCGTAGGCGAGGATCTGGGCCGCGTCCTTCGGATAGATGAGCGCGGCGCCGCGCTTCATCGCGAGCGTGTAGTCGGCGAGCAGCGGGCGCAGCGCCACGTACGCGGTGCCGCCCGCGGCGACCACGACGCTGCCCTCGGGCGCGCCGATCAGCTCGTCGTGCTTCAGCGAGCCGCGGTGGGTGTGGAACTCCCCGCCTTCGCGCAGCACGATCTGGTGCATGCGGCCCTTGGGGTCGGTGAGCTGCACCTGGTCCCCGGCCGCGAACGGCCCGTTTCTGTTCGGTGCCGGCCCGGGGGGACAATCCCCCGGACCCCCCGCTGCATGCCCGGTCACCGGGAAAGAATACCGGGCACGCGGCCTGGTCCTTACACTCCGGCGAACACGTGGTCCAGGTCGCGGGCCGCGAGCACCCCGTACACCTGGCCGGACGGCTCTACGAGCAGGTACTCGCTGGCGGGCGCGCGGCGGATGGCGTCGAGCAGCGCCATGCCGGAGATGTCGACGGGCAGCACGAGGTCGGGCTCGATCGAGCGGGCCAGCGAGCCGGCGTCGACCCACGGCCGGCGCTGCGGCGGCGTGGCCATCACGGCGGCCTCGTTGAGTATCGCGACCGGCTTGTTGTCGTGGTCGACGACCACGACGGCCCGCGCGCGGGACTCGTCGGCGCGCCGGATCGCCTCGGCGAGCGGCGTGCTCGCCGGCACCGAGACCGCCTTGCGCGCGAGGCGGCGGGCCTGGAGCTCGGGGAGGCGCTCACGGAACTTCGTGGCGCGGATCGACTGGCCGGCGCCGATCCACATGAACGCCGCGATCACCGCCACCCAGATGGCGGCGAACCAGACCCCGCCGGTGAGCGAGCGGGCGTAGTACAGCACGAACAGCAGCAGCGCGACGGCCAGGCCGCGCCCCACCCAGGCCGCGGCGATCGTCGCCGTCGCCGGCTTCTTCGTGAACTTCCAGATGACCGCGCGCAGCATCCGGCCGCCGTCCAGCGGCAGGCCGGGCGCCAGGTTGAACACGCCGACGATGATGTTGACCCACAGCAGCTGCCAGACCAGCTCGCCGCTCCAGCCGGTCACGAACACGTTCGTGAGCCCCCAGCCGATCCCGGCCAGCACCAGGGACAGCGCCGGGCCGGCGGCCGAGACGCAGAACTCCCGCAGCGGCGTCTCCGGCTCCTTGTCGATCTCGGAGACCCCGCCCAGCGGGTAAAGCACGATGCGGCGCACCGGCAGCCCGTAGCCGCGGGCGACGATCGAGTGGCTCAGCTCGTGGACCAGGACGCTGAGGTAGAGCAGGATGACGAACACGGCGGCCAGCAGGTACTTGCCGGCCCCGTCGCCCAGCGCGCCGCGGAAGTTATTCGCGTAGAGGACGACGTAGAGCGCCGCGATGACGATCCAGTACGGCGAGATGAACACGGGAATGCCGAAGGGCCTGGCGATGACCATCCCCGCATTCCGCTGCCGCCCCGGCCGCTGCCCGTCACCCGGCGGCGGGTTGCCCGGCTGGCCCGTGCGCGCTGGTTCGCCTTGGCTACTTGCCACACACCGATGCTACGTGCATTCGCGGCCCGATCACGCTGGTGTCGGCTGCGGAATGTCAGTGGCGTGCCCTACGGTGGCGCTGTGGACGAACCAGAACTGCTCCCCCCGGCACCCCCGGCACCGTCGGCACCGTCGGCATTGTCGCCGTCGCGCGCCGCCGACTTCATGACGTGCCCGCTGCTGTACAGGTTCCGGGTGATTGACCGCATCCCGGAGCCGCCGACGCCGGCCACGGCGCGCGGCACGCTGGTGCACGCGGTGCTGGAGCGGCTGTTCGACCACCCGGCGGCGGGGCGCACGCCGGACGCGGCGCGGGACCTGGTGCTGCCGGAGTGGGACCGGCTGGCCGAAGCCAGCCCGGACCTGGCCGGCCTGTTCCCCGACGAGGCCGAGCGGACCGCGTGGCTCGGCGACGTCCGGGCGTCGCTCGACGGCTACTTCATGCTCGAGGATCCCCGCCGGCTCGAGCCGGCCGAGCGGGAGTGGTACGTCGAGACCGAGCTGGACTCCGGCCTGCGGCTGCGGGGTTACGTGGACCGGCTCGACGTCGCGCCCGGCGGGGAGATCCGGGTTGTCGACTACAAGACGGGCAAGGTGCCGCGGGAGGCCTACGAGGCCAGCGCGCTGTTCCAGATGCGGTTCTACGCGCTGGCGATCTGGCGGCTGCGGGGGGTGATACCGCGGGTGCTGCAGCTGATGTACCTGTCGGACGGCGAGGTGCTGCGGTACTCCCCCGACGAGGCGGACCTCCTGGCGACGCAGCGCAAGCTCGAGGCGCTGTGGCAGGCGATCGAGCGCGCACGGGCCTCCGGCGACTGGCGGCCCCGTCCGTCCCGGCTCTGCGACTGGTGCCGGCACAAGGCCCTCTGCCCGGAGTTCGGCGGCACGCTGCCGCCGCTCCCCGAGGCGGCGGTTACGGGGACGGCGGCCGGGACTGCGGAGACTGCTGAGGCCGCCGAGACTGCTGAGGCCGCTGAGGCCGCTGAGGCGGGCGCGTCCGCGGTTTAGCCGGATCCGACCACGGCTGCCACTGATATTTCGGGAGTACCGGGCGGAGCGGCGGGCGGCACCACGGGGACCACGCGGCGTTCAGGGAAAACGACTTGCCCGGCAACGAGATATTACTCAATAATGAGTGCGGACGGGGGCGCACGGGCGCACGGAGGGGCGGGAGCATGTCGATCATCGAGGCCAAGGGCCTCGCGCGGACGTTCAAGACCAGGAAACGCACGGTCGAGGCCGTGCGCGGTGTCGACCTGAACGTGCAAGAAGGTGAGATCGTCGGCTTTCTCGGGCCGAACGGTGCCGGCAAGACCACCACGCTGCGCATGCTCACCACCCTCCTCACGCCGACCGCGGGCACCGCGACGGTCGCGGGCGCGGACCTGCTCCGCGACCCGCTCAAGGTGCGGCGCCGGATCGGGTACGTGCCGCAGGCGATCGGGCAGACGATGGGCGGCACCGACGGGCAGTGCACCGTCGGCGAGGAACTGCTCGACCAGGCCGAGCTGTACCGGATCGACAAGGCGGAAGGCACCCGCCGCGCCGCGCTCCTGACCAGCCAGCTAGACCTTGGCGGACTGGACAAGCGGCTGGTCAAGACGCTGTCCGGCGGGCAGCGGCGGCGGCTGGAGATCGCGCTCGGCCTCGTGCACGAGCCGCCGCTCGTCTTCCTCGACGAGCCGACGACCGGCCTCGACCCGCAGAGCCGGTCCAACCTGTGGGACCACATCCGCGGGCTGCGCGCCGATCTCGGCACCACGGTGTTCCTGACCACCCACTACCTCGACGAGGCCGACGCGCTCTGCGACCGCGTGTTCATCATCGACCACGGCGTGATCGTGGCCGACGGCACGCCCGACGAGCTCAAGCGCCGGATCTCCGGCGATGTCGTCACGCTGCAGGTCAACGGCGCGACCGCCCGCGCCCGGGAGTTGCTCGCGCGGCAGCCGCTGGTCGAGGGCGTGAGCGTGGATGCGTCCGACGCGGGCGACGAGGTCCTGCGGCTGAACGTCTTCCACGGGGCGGAGGCGCTGCCGTCCCTGCTCCGCGTCCTCGACGACGCGGGCGTCACCCTGCACTCGATCAACTTGTCCCGGCCGA
This sequence comes from Trebonia sp., assembly GCA_035552855.1. Taxonomy (GTDB): domain Bacteria; phylum Actinomycetota; class Actinomycetes; order Streptosporangiales; family Streptosporangiaceae; genus Trebonia. Next base: position 6,479 of record DASZKN010000066.1, read on the forward strand.
CGCTGGACGACGTGTTCCTGACGATGACCGGCCGTACGCTGCGGGAGTAACGATGTCTTTTGCGTTTTCTGGTGCCTTTAGCCCTTTTAGGGCTGCCGGGGCTGTCGGGACATTCGGGCGGGACACGCTGACGGTGTTCCGGCGGCAGTGGCGGCTGTCCATGCGCAACCCGGCGTGGGTGATTATCGCGCTGGTGCAGCCGGTGCTTTATTTGGTGTTGTTCGGGCCGCTGCTGACGAGGCTGCCGGTGGGGGTACTGCAGTCTGGTGGTGCGGGTTCTCCTGGTGGCGCTGGTGCTGGTGCTGGTGGTGCCGGGGCGGCTGGGGGTAGCGCGGAGGCGTACCGGTTCTTCGTGCCGGGGCTGCTGATCCAGCTCGGGCTGTTCGGCTCGACGTTCGTCGGGTTCGCGATCATCTCGGACTGGCGGGCGGGCGTCATCGAGCGGTTCCGGGTCACGCCGGTCAGCCGGCTGGCGATCATGGCGGGCCGGGTGCTGCGGGACGTGATCGCGCTGCTTGTCCAGGCGGTGGTGCTGGTGCTGGTGGGAGTGGCGTTCGGACTGCGCGCGCCGGTCACCGCGGTGCTCACGAGCCTCGGCTTCATCATCCTCGTCGCCGTCGGGCTAGCGTCGGTGTCCTACGCGACCGCGCTGGTCATCAAGAGCGAGGACGCGTTCGCGCCGCTGCTGAACTCGATCATCGTGCCGCTGACGCTGCTGTCCGGGATCATGCTGCCGCTGACGCTCGGGCCGGGGTGGCTGCAGGGAATCGCGCGGATCAGCCCGTTCCGGTACGTCATCGACGCGATGCGCGAGGCGTTCGCCGGGCACTACGCCAACACGATCATGCTGGAAGGCGTCTGCGTCGCCGCCGGGCTGGCGCTGGTGTGCCTGGTGCTCGGCTCCCGGGCGTTCCTCAGGGAGAACGCGTAGCCGCTGGTTAGCCGGGCGCGGCTGGGCACGGCCGGGGCGGCCCGGGCGCGGTCGGGCACGGCCGGGGGCGGTCGGGCACGGCCGCTCGGGCTCTCGCTTATGGCTCCTGGTGCGGACGCGGCTAGTGTGACGGATTGCACGATACATTTAAACAATGGGTTAATTTCGCGTGTGTATAGCACATGAAACTAACCCAATAAATAAAATCTTCGCCGTGCTGGGGCGGAAGGGGTCGGTGATACTCAACTTCCCCGGCGGCGCCTGTCCGCGGCCAGTTTTCCGTGCTCGCGGCCATCGAGGTCGCATCACAGCCTCTTTGGCCCGCGATCATGAATCTGCCGCGCCCTGGTATGGGCCAACTGCTGCCGGTAACGCGGGTAGTTCGTGAACGGGGGTAGTTTGCGGCGAATATAGCCGCGAACTATCCCCGTTGATGTCGGGTCGTCAGCCGAGGATCGCGACGATCACGAGGATGATCGCCGGGACCGCCGCCGCCGCTATCGACAGCCACGACCAGCGAGCGGTCGCCGTCTCGCCGGGGCCGGTGGTGCCGCTGGGGCGAGGCTGGCGGGTGCGTTCCCGGGCGGCCCGCGAGTCGAGCCTGACCGCGATTGCCTGCGCGGCCGGCATCGCGGCCAGCCGCCGGGCCTCGTCGGGCAGCCGCGCCGTGTCCTGCGCGCGGCTGCCGTGCCCGCCACCGCGCTGCGCGTCCTCCAGCCAGCGAGCGGTGGCTCGGGATCCGGGGAGCAGTCCGCGGCGCGGCCGCGGGCCGCGGGCGATCTTGCGGCGCGCGGCGGCCGAGACGTACAGCGCCCAGCAGCTCAGACGCTTGCCGCCCGCGCTGCTCTGCGTCGCGGTGTCCGCGGCGTCCGCGGCGGGCGCCGCGTAGTTCACGCGCACCCACTCCCCCGCGTCCACCGTCTGGATCAGCCGCCACGGGATGTGATGCACCCGGAACGGGTTCACCACCGTCACGCCCGCCCCGTCGGCGTACACCCTCGGCCGCAGCGCGAGCGTGTACGCCAGCCCGGTGCAGCAGAACAGGATCGCCGCCACGACCGCGCCGAACCGGGCCGACGGCAACCCCTGGACCGCGAAGTCCACGACGTTGACCAGGACGAACACCACCCACGCCCACCACAGGACGACCGGCGGCGCGAGCCGGAACGTCTCGCGGCCTTCGGTGTTCACGGGGACAGCGGTGCGGGCGGGCATGACGGGTCAGGCTCCGGCGCTGGCGCGGACGGTGCTGGCGCGGACAATGCTGGCTCAGACAACGCGGACGCGGGGGTCAAGGGCGGCGTAGACCAGGTCGACGATGATGTTCGCGATGACCACGAACAGCGCGGCGATGATCACGAAGCCGATGATCACCGGCAGGTTGTCCTGGAAGACCGCCTGGACCGACACCTGTCCGATGCCGCCGAGCCCGAACACCTGCTCCACCACGACCACGCCACCGAGCAGCTGCCCGACGTCGACGCCAAGCTGTGACACCACCGGGGTAAGGGCCGCGCGGACGGCGTGCCGGAAGACCACGCGCCGTTCGGACAGGCCTTTCGCGCGCGCCGTCCTGATGTAGTCCTCGCCGAGCGTCTCGAGCAGCTGCCCGCGCGTGAGCCGGGTGTACACCGCCGCCTGCACGGCCGCCAGCGTGATCCACGGCAGCAGCATGTGGCCGAAGAACGCGCCCACGCCCCCGGTGATGCCCGAGTAGCCGTTGCTGATCCAGGTGAAACCACCCGAGTACAGCGGCTGGAAGACCAGCCAGATCAGCAGCTCGCCGATGACGAACACGGGCATCGACAGGCCGATCAGCACGACCACGTTGGAGAACCGGTCGAAGAACGACCGGGCCCGGGTGGCGCTGATGATGCCGACCGAGATGCCCAGGACCAGCCACAGGATCATGCCACCGACCACCAGCGATACCGTAGGCGGCAGGTCCTGCTTGAGCATCGTG
>DASZKN010000067.1:0-6721 GCA_035552855.1 Trebonia sp.
CACCAGCCTCGGCGCCGAGTCCGCGCGCAGCGTGATCTGCCACTCCCTCGACGAATGCGTCGCGGCGACCCGGGACCTCGGCTACCCCGTCGTCGTGCGGCCCAGCTTCACGCTCGGCGGCCTCGGCTCCGGGATCGCCTACGACGAGCAGGACCTCCGGCGGATCGCGGGCACGGGCCTCGACGCGAGCCCGACCACCGAGGTCCTCCTCGAGGAGTCGATCATCGGCTGGAAGGAGTTCGAGCTCGAGCTGATGCGCGACAAAAACGACAACGTCGTGATCGTCTGCTCGATCGAGAACATCGACCCGATGGGCGTGCACACCGGCGACAGCGTGACCTGCGCGCCCGCGATGACGCTGACCGACCGCGAGTACCAGCACATGCGCGACGTCGCCATCCAGATCATCCGCGCGGTCGGCGTCGACACCGGTGGCTGCAACATCCAGTTCGCCGTCAACCCGGAGACCGGCCGCATGGTCGTCATCGAGATGAACCCGCGCGTCAGCCGGTCCAGCGCGCTGGCCTCCAAGGCGACCGGCTTCCCGATCGCGAAGATCGCGACGAAGCTCGCGATCGGCTACACGCTGGACGAGATCCCGAACGACATCACCGGCCAGACCCCGGCCTCCTTCGAGCCGGCGCTCGACTACGTGGTCGTCAAGATCCCGCGGTTCGCCTTCGAGAAGTTCCCTGGCGCCGACCCCACGCTCACCACCCACATGAAGTCGGTGGGCGAGGCGATGGCGATCGGCCGGTCATTCGGTGAGGCGCTGCAGAAGGCGCAGCGGTCGCTGGAGAGCAACCATGGACCGTTCATGTTCGGGGAAGTCGAAGCCAGCGCGGACCAGCTGCTCGAGCGCTGCCGTACCCCGCACGACGGCCGCCTGAACACCATGCTGCAGGCGCTGCGCGCCGGGGCCGGCGCCGGTGACGTCGTCGCGGCGACTGGTATCGACCCCTGGTTCGTGGATCAGCTCGTAGAAATTCATGAGATATCCCTAACGATCCGTGCCGCCTCGGCCCTCGACGAGCCCTTGCTGCGGGAGGCCAAGGCCGCCGGGTTCTCCGATCCGGCGATCGCGCGGCTGCGCGGGCTGTCCGCCGGGCAGGTGCGGGAACTACGGCACAGCCTCGGGGTGCGGCCCGTCTACCACGCGGTGGACACGTGCGCGGCGGAGTTCGCGGCGCGCACTCCGTACCTGTACTCGAGCTACGACGAGGGGACCGAGGTGCCCGCGGGCGACAAGCCCAAGGTCATCATCCTGGGCAGCGGCCCGAACCGGATCGGCCAGGGCATTGAGTTCGACTACGCGTGCGTGCACGCCTCGTTCGCGCTGCGCGACGCGGGCTACGAGACCGTCATGGTCAACTGCAACCCCGAGACCGTGTCCACCGACTACGACACGTCCTCGCGGCTGTACTTCGAGCCGCTGACGCTGGAGGACGTGCTCGAGGTCGTGCGCGCCGAGCAGGCGGCGGGCCCGGTCGCGGGCGTGATCGTGCAGCTTGGCGGCCAGACGCCGCTCGGCCTGGCGCGGGCACTGGAAGCGGCCGGGGTGCCGATCGTGGGGACCTCGCCGTCCGCTATCCACGCGGCCGAGGATCGCGGCGAGTTCGCGTCCGTGCTCGCCGGGGCGGGCCTGACCGCGCCGCGCGGGGAGGTCGCGCTGTCGGCGGACGAGGCGGCGGCCGCGGCGGCCGAGATCGGCTACCCGGTGCTGGTGCGGCCGTCGTACGTGCTCGGCGGCCGCGGCATGGAGATCGTGTTCGACGAGCCGACGCTGCGGGCGTACGTGTCGCGGGCGACGTCCGCGTCCCCGGACAACCCGGTGCTCGTGGACCGGTTCCTCGACGACGCGATCGAGATCGACGTGGACGGCCTCTACGACGGCGGCGAACTGTACCTCGGCGGCGTGATGGAGCACATCGAGGAGGCCGGCATCCATTCCGGCGACTCGGCCTGCGTGCTGCCGCCGATCACGCTCGGGCAGGCCGATATCGAGGCGATCCGCGCGGCGACGCTGGCGATCGCGCGCGGCGTCGGCGTGCGCGGCCTGATCAACGTGCAGTACGCCCTCGCCGGGGGAGTGCTCTACGTGCTCGAGGCGAACCCGCGGGCGTCGCGCACGGTGCCGTTCGTGTCGAAGGCGACCGGCGTGCCGCTCGCCAAGGCGACCGCGCTCGTGATGCTGGGCCGGTCCATCGAGTCGCTGCGCGCGGCGGGGATCCTGCCCGCTTCCGGGGACGGCGGCTCCCTGCCGCTCGACGCCTCGGTGGCGGTGAAGGAGGCCGTGCTGCCGTTCGGCCGGTTCCGTGACCCGTCCGGCGCGGGCGTGGACACCGTGCTCGGGCCCGAGATGCGGTCGACCGGTGAGGTGATGGGCATCGACGCGACGTTCGGCACCGCGTACGCCAAGTCCCAGGAGGCGGTGTACGGCTCGCTGCCGGTCAAGGGGCGGGTGTTCGTGTCGATCGCCAACCGCGATAAGCGCGCGATGGTTTTCCCGGTCAAGCGGCTCGCGGACCTCGGCTTCGAGATCTGGGCCACGTCCGGAACCGCGGAGGTACTGCGCAGAAACGGCGTTCGTGCCAAGATCGTGCGAAAGCACAGTGACGGGCCGGGGCCTGACGGTGAGCCGACCGTTGTCACGCGCATCCTGGACGGTGAGGTAGACCTTATCGTGAACACGCCTTTCGGCAGCGCCACGGCGGCCTCGGCCGCCGTGCGGCTGGACGGATACGAGATCCGGACGGCCGCCGTCCGCCGGGGCGTGCCGTGCGTGACGACCGTGGCCGGCCTGGCCGCCGCCGTGCAGGGCATCGAGGCCATCACCCGCGGTGAGGTGGGCGTCCGCTCACTACAGGAACACGCCGCCGGGCTGCGTGGCTGAGGCCGGGGTCACGGCGGCGAGGGCTGGCTAGGGAGCGCATGGCAGCGCAGGGAGATAAGGCACAGGCAGAGCGGGAGGGCGGGGTGGCGCCGGTTCAGGTGCGCGGTACGGTGCTCACCGTGCGCCGGGTCGACGCGTTCGTCGCCATGACGGTGGTCGCGCCGGCGATCGCCACCCGGTTCCGGCCGGGCCAGTTCGTCGCGATCGCCGTCGGCGGTCCGACGTCGTCCATGCTCGCGCGGCGCGTGCTGTCGGTGCACGACGTGCGCCCGGACCACGGCGGCACGGTGGAGTTCGTGTTCCCGCCGCGCGAGCCGGGCACGCAGTGGCTGGCCGACTGCCGGTCGCGGGACGTGCTCGACATCGTCGGCCCGCTGGGGCGGCCCTTCCCGGTGCCCAAGGACCCGGTATCGTGCCTGCTCGTCGGCGTCGGTGACGGCTCGGCGCCGCTGTTCGCGCTGGCCGCCCGGCTGGCCGAGCGCGGCAGCGCGACCGACTTCCTGCTGGGCGCGGAGAGCGCGGACCGGGTGTTCGGCGCGCTGACCGCGCGGCGCACCGGGCGCTCGGCGGCCATCGCGACCGCCGACGGGTCGCTCGGGTCACGCGGCTCGGTGGTGGACTTGCTGCCGACCGTGATGCAGCAGGCGCGGACCGACGTGATCTACGCGTCGGCGCCGGTGCCCGTGCTCCGGTCGGTGTGCGCGCTCGCCGCCCGGTACTCGCTGCCGGTCCAGGCACTGGTCTCCGAGCCGGTCATGACGTGCGGGACCGGCTTGTGCGCCGGGTGCGTGCTGCCGGTCGTCGGCACCGACGGGGTCACGCGGATGGTGCGGGCGTGCGTGGACGGGCCGGTGTTCCGCGGCGACCGGGTGCGCTGGGACGACGTCGGCACGATACCGTTCGACGCGCTGGGCGCGCCGGGCTGGAAGCCGCGCGCGGCGGCCGGGCCGGCCGCGCCTTCCGGCTCGCCCGAGGGGCGGTCGCATGCCAGCTGATCTCCGCATCAGGGTCGGGCACCTGGACCTGCCGAGCCCGGTGCTGAGCGCCGCCGGGTGCGCGGGCACGGGCCGGGAACTGGCGCAGTTCACCGACGTCGCCCGCATCGGCGCGGTCACCACCAAGTCGGTGACGCTCGAGCCGCGCGCCGGCAACCCGGTGCCACGGCTGACGGAGACGCCGAGCGGCCTGCTGTCGTCGGTCGGCCTGCAGGGCCCCGGGCTCGACGGCTTCCTGCAGCGGGACCTGCCCTGGCTGCTGTCACGCGGCGCGCGAGCCTTCGTGTCGGTCGCGGGCCATTCCGCGCGGGAGTACGGGGAACTCGCGTCCCGGCTGTCCGACGCCGCCGGCGTGACCGCCCTGGAAGTGAACCTCGGCTGCCCGGACGCGTCCGCGGCGGGCCGCCCGTTCGCCCTCGACCCCGCCGCCGCGGGCGCGGTGGTCGCCGCCGCCCGGGGCAGCGCGCGGTACGACATCCCGGTGTTCGCCAAGCTCTCCCCGGAAGTCACCGACATCGTCTCCGTCGCCCAGGCATGCGTCGCGGCGGGCGCCGACGGCCTGTCGATGATCAACACGATGCCCGGCATGACGATCGACCCGGTGTCGCTGCGGCCCGCGCTGGCGGGCCTGGCGGGCGGGCTGTCCGGGCCGGCGGTGCGCCCGGTCGCGATCCGGTGCGTGTGGCAGGTCCGCGAGGCGCTGCCCGACGTGCCGCTGATCGGGATGGGCGGCGTGCGGACGGGCCGCGACGCGCTTGAGTTTCTGCTCGCCGGGGCGTCGCTCGTGGCGGTGGGCACGGTGCTTTTCCACGATCCGTCGGCGTGCTCGCGCATCCAGCGGGAACTGGAAGAGGAACTGGTCGCCCGGGGCGTTGACCGGGTGTCTGACATCATCGGGCGTGCGCACGAGCCCGCTGGGTACGCTGCGGAACGGCATAGTTGGGCGTTATGAGCCAAGAGCTGGGAGCGACGTCGATGGGGACCGGATACGGGCAGGAACCAGAGATCGGCCTGTACACGAGCAATGAGACTGGCGTGCAGCGGCCGGCACCGGTCGCGGTGGCGCTCGACGCCCCCGACCTGGATACGGCCGCGCGGTGGGCGGCGCTCGTCACCCCGCACGTCTCGACGGTCAAGATCGGGCTCGAGCTGTACCTCCGCTACGGCCCGGACGTCGTCGCGACGGTCCGCGGTGCGAGCGGCGTGCAGGTGTTCCTGGACCTCAAACTGCACGACATCCCGGCCACGGTCGCCGGCGCGGCCCGCGGGGTGTCCCGGCTGCGGCCGGAGATCATCACCGTGCACGCGTCGGGCGGCGCCGATATGGTCCGGGCGGCCGTGGAGTCCGCGCCCGGCACGATCGTCGCGGCCGTGACCGTGCTCACGTCGCTCGGCGCGGCCGAGCTGAACGCGATGGGAGTCCCGGGACCGGTCGGCGACGTGGTGCGGCGGCTGGCCGCCCTGGCGGTCGACGCCGGGGCGCGCGGGCTCGTGTGCTCACCCCGCGAGGTCGCCGCCGTCCGCGCCGAGGTGGGCCCGGACGTCACGCTGATCACTCCCGGGGTGCGCCCGGCTGGCTCGGACATCCACGACCAGGCACGGGTCGCGACGCCGGAGGAGGCGATCCGGGCGGGCGCCGACCTCCTGGTGATCGGCCGCCCGATCACGCGCGCTCCCGACCCGGGCGCCGCCGCGGCGACCGTGGCCGCCTCCCTGCGCCGCGTGGTCCCGACGACGACGTAACCCCGGCCCGCCCTGACGGCGCCTGGCGCCCGCCTGGCGGGCGCTTCGTAGCGGTCCGGTAGCGGTGCGTCTGGGCGCATGTGGTAGCGGTGTGACAATTCGCCGAGAGGTTGCCTGGGATTCACTTAAGAGCCACATGCGGGCGGCTTGCAAGATCCGGGTTAGCCTGGCGTATTCCGCGCGCCGGGCTGTGGATAATTACCCTCAGTGGTGTGATGAAGACGCTGCACTGGGTAAAATGTCCGACCAAGGCAACGCGAGCGGTGAACAGCCGCGAAAATAGAAAGAACGACAATTTGTCCCATAAGGCACCTGTCGTGACCGGGATCCCGGCAACAGGATGGCGGCACCCGCGGCCGGGCTCGCGAGTGACCAGTCACAGGGGCCGCACGAGAAACGTCACCAAGCCCGGCATCGCCGCTGTCACAAGCACTCCGGGGCGCTGTGGCCCTCGCCGCGGCCCCCGGGACCCTGCGGCCTCCGCAATCCCGGCGGCCTTCACGGCCTCCACGGGCCCGCCGGCGGGCAGGCCGCCGCCGCCCCGCCCGGTCCCGCCCGTACCGCCGCCGCGGGCGCCACGGGCGCGCTCTGGCCCCGGCGGCGCCGATTGCGCCCGTGGCGTGGGGGAACGTGTCTGCGTGCTCGCCCATCAGGCCGCCGTCGCTCCGTGTATGGTTAAGTGCGCGGCGCGAAAGGGCGACGCCTGGACGTGGTGTGTCCGTGTTTATGGTCATCGCCACGCTTTCAGGCGGCTCGCGGCCCGCCGCGCGCGTACCGTCCCGGCGACGCCGGGCGTCGCGGGCGAAGGAACGACAAGGGGCCTGTTTTGCGGTAGACAGGGCGGGCGCGCGGGGGCGCGGCGCAGATCCGCGCCTATCGACGAGCGAGAGCCTGCTGAGCTTGCGGACCTGCATATGACTGCAATTAGTGATCAAGTATGTACGTTGAGTAATATATTTAAATTTGTGATGACATAAACGGAGGTTCGCGTTGCCGAAAGGGTGCTTGACTCGCTAGTTTCCCCTCCCGTCCAACCTTTTTTACGACGAAACCCGAGGTGACCCCGAGTGGCTCTTCCTCCCCTCACTCC
>DASZKN010000068.1:0-10077 GCA_035552855.1 Trebonia sp.
TTGACCAGCACCGTGCAGAGCCCGCAGACGCCGACGCCGCAGGCCTCCTTGGTCCCGGTCAGCCCGAGGTCGCGGATCAGGTCCACGAGCAGCACGCCGGCGTCGGCGCTGGTGACGACTTCCTCGCCGTTGAGCGTGAACGAGAGCTTCACTCCGGCCGCCTTTCCGCGTGCATAGCCCAGTAGACCTTCTCCGCGGTGATCGGGAGATCGCGGATCCGGCATCCGGTGGCGTCCGCGACCGCGTTCGCGATCGCCGCGGCCACGGGCACGTTGGTCAGTTCGCCGACGGGCTTCACGTTCGCCGGCATCACTCCCTCGGCCCCCTCGACCAGGACCGTGCGCAGTTCCGGCACGTCGGCCAGCGCGGGGAGCTTGAACTCGCCGAGGGTCGCGGCCGTGATCTGGCCGTCTTCCTCGGCGAGGTCTTCGAGGCAGGCGAATCCGTAGCCCATGACGGTGCCGCCGTCGATCTGCATCTGGTGCCCGGCCGGGTGCACGATCCGCCCGACGTCGACGACGTTCACGATCCGCAGCACTTTCACCTGGCCGGTGGCCGGGTCCACCGCCACCCGCGCGACCTGCGCGCAGTATGACGACACCGCGGGGGGCGCCGGAGCGGAGCCGGACTGGCCGGCCCCTGGCTCAGACTTGATCGTCACGGATTCGCCGGGGTCGCGCCGTTCCCGCCACGCCCGCGCCGCGCGGTCGAGCGCCGCCGCCATGCCCACCGTGACCCGGCTGGCGCCCACGCCCTGGTCGCCTGGCAGTTCGTCCGTGGCCACGTGCACGACCTCGACGTCGGCCTGGCCGACGTCCAGTCCGGCGGCGAGCAAGTTGCGCACGACCGTGTGGCTGCCGGTCCCGGTCTCGGGGATCGGGATCTCCGCCCGGACCTTGCCATCGGGAAGGGGGACCAGCCGGACGCTGGTCACGCCCAGGCCCGGTGCCTCGCGGGCGTACAGCGCGAGGCCGGTGCCGCACCGCCACCCGGGCGGCGCCGCGCCGTCGGTGAGCCGGGCCTGTTCGAGGGCGGCGGCGTCCAGGGTTTCCGCGCCCCGGTACTCCGCCCACGGCTTCCCGCTGACGCTCGGGGCGCCCGGCCGCACGAGGTTCCGCCGGCGGATCTCGGCCGGTGCCAGGCCGGCCTCCGCGGCTAGTTCGTCGAGGGCGGACTCGAGGGCGAAGGCCGACTGCGGTGACCCGGGTGAGCGCATGTGGCCCCGGGGCACCGTGTTTGTATAGGTGATCACGGCCTCGGTATGCAGCGCCGGCACGTGATAGGCCATCGTGCAGTCATCGATCCCGTGCAGGCTCGCGTTGGCCAGCGGCTTGAAGCCGGCGTAAGCGCCGCCGTTGAGCACGGCCCGGACCGAGATGCCGGTGAGCCGGCCGTCGTCGTCGCAGCCCGCCCGGACCCGGATCCGCGCCGGGTGCCGGGGGTTGGTCGCGGTCAGGTCCTCGGTGTAGCGCAGCACCAGCTTGACGGGCCGTCCGGTCAGCCGGGCGAGTTCCGCGCACAACGGGATGTCCATCGGGGAGCCCTTGCCGCCGAAGTCGCCGCCCAGCGGCCCTGGCTGAATGTCAATCGAGTCGGGGGCGAGGTCCAGGCACTGCGCTAGCTGCGCGCGCAGGCGGTAGGGCGACTTGTTGGTCGCCCAGATTCGCAGCCGGCCACCCGTGAACGCGGCGACGCAGGACTGCGGTTCCAGGTAGCCCTGATGCACGGACCGGGTGGAATAGGTGCGGTCGACCGTGAACCGGGCAGCGGCGATCGCGGCCTCCACGGCCTCAGGGGACCCGTGCACGACGTGTGACTGCAGGTTACGGCCGCCCGATTCGCCTACCGCCGCGCCGGGATACGCCCAGGCCTCGTCGTGGACGGCCGGCGCGTCCGGCGCGAGCGCGTCCTCCGCCGAGAACACCGCGGGCAGGTCGTCATAGGTCACGTCGACAAGCGCCGCCGCGGCGTCGGCCGCCCGCCGGGTCTCCGCGACGACGGCGGCGATCCGCTCGCCGGTGAAGCGCACCTTGTCCCGGGCCAGGATGGGCACGTCGCGTACCGCGCGGCCGTAAGTGGCCGGGTTGACGTGGGCGGCCGTGAACACGCCGACCACGCCGGGGGCCGCCGCGGCCTGCTTGGTGTCGATGCCGGCGATGCGCGCGTGCGGAACTAGGCTCCGGGCCAGCGCCACGTGCAGCATCCCCGGCAGGTTCTGGTCACCCACGTACCGGGCGGCGCCGGACGCCTTGGCCCAGGCATCGTTCCGGCCGAGCGCCCCTCGCGGCATAGCGGCCTCCTCTGCGGCGTGCGGCTGTAAGTGTTCGGGGCGGCCACCGCCACCGCGAACCGGCACTTTCAATACGGCGTAACGCCATACCATTAGCAAGAGTAACGATCGATGGCCGAAACGGCCATGCGGGACCTGGCGAGCCGCCCGACTGGAGTGCGGCGGATTTGCCGGTGCCGGACATTCCGGTGACCAGGATCTTCGGCATGCCCTGAGACTACGGACCGGCCGGTGCCCGCCACCAGGGGCGCGGCACCGGCCAGGCGACAAAGCGACAAAGCGACAAAGCGACAAAGCGACAAAGCGATGTCTCAGTACCGCTGCGGTATCAGGACTAGGCAGCAGCCGATCGATACGACGATCGTGGCCACCAGGAACATGAAGCCCGGCGTGTAGCTGCCCGTCGTGGACAGCAGCCAGCCGACCAAGGCGGGCGCGCCTGCCCCGGCGAGGTTCGTCAGTGACGAGAAGACGCCGCTGGAGCGCTCCACCTCGTCCGTCGGCATCAGGCTGTGCAGCAAACCCCAGTTACTCACGATGCACCACGCGTTGCCGGCCAGCCCGAGGAACACCCACACGCCGATCAGCAGTGTGTTCTCCGGGAACAAGACCGCGCCGAGGATGCCGATTCCCTCCACGGCAAAGCCCACCGCGGCGGCCGACGCGCGCCGCATCCGCCGGTCCGACCACATGCTGACGAGGACCATCACGACGATCGACAGGGCGTTGGCGGCGGTGAGGATAAGGCCCACCATGCCGAAGCTGATGTGCCGTTCCTCTCTCAGGTACAACGGCAGCCAGGTCACGAGGCCGTAGAACGGGATGTTCGTCCCGAGGTACATGAGCATCGTGAGCCAGTACCGGTAGTTCCGGTAGGGCGAGTCCGGTCCGGACTTGGGGATGAGCTCCGTGTTCTCGAACCGGTTGCCCTCGATGTGCGTCACCTCGGCCGACGCGACCGCGCTCGCGCTGCGCGGGTCGTCCCTGATCAGCAGCAGCGTGACGCCGAAGGCGAGCACGAGCGCGATCCCCGCCTGCAGCCAGAACGCGCCTGACCAGCCCAGCGTGGTCAGTGAGACGGCGGTGACGGAGGAGGCGACGGTCGAGCCGATGAAGATGCCGGACAGCCACGACGCGTTGGCGCGTGCCCGTTCCTGGATCGGGAACCAGCGCGCCGTCAGAGTGTGGGCGACGGGATAGAAGCACGCCTCGCCGATGCCGAGCGCGATCCGGGTGCCGTAAAGCTGCGGGATCGTGTGCACGAACGGCGTCGCGGCGAGCGCGAGCACCCAGATGCCGCTGCCGAGGAGCATCGCGCGCCGGGGGCCGATGCGCTTGACCACGTAACCCCAGCCGAGCAAGGCGGCGCCGTACGCGTAGAGGAACGAGCTAGCCGCCCAGCCGACCGCCGAGGAGTGCGGACCGACGTGGAACCGGTCGATGAACTCCGGGCTGGCGGCGACGATCCCCATCGACGTCTTCACCAGCTGCGCGACGGCGAAGCTGATCAGCAGGGGAAGGCTGATGTACAGCCATCTGCGCGAGCCGGAGGCGACCGTAGCGCCGGTTGTCCTGACGGCTGTCGGGTCTTCGAGCATTTCACCAGGCCTTCGTGGGCGCCGCACTGCCTTGTGGCGCCCGGTAGCGCGGCTCCGCGCGGAAAGGTTAGCGCGCAGCCGCGAGAACGTCGGTGTCCGGTTGAGGCGAGATCGCGGCCCTGACCCGGATCGAGGCAGTCCGGGAGAGCGGTCGCGTGTGTGTTCCGGGCCGGGCCGCGAGGAGGTAAGCGGCCTGGCCCGGCGAATTACCAGTCCAGGTCAGGTGGTGACTAGGGCGGCGTAGTATGCGGGCACTCGCGGTCGTAAGGCGCCGCGGCCGGACAGTTCGGGGGCAGGCTGCTGGCCGGGAGCAGGTTGCTCGCCGGGGGCAGGCTGCTGGCCGGGAGCAAGGACGCCGGGTGTGTGATCCTTGCGCACGAAAGCTCCTTCCAAGGAGGTCAGGCGGCTACGCGCCGCCTGACGTGGGTCAGATCACTCAAGGTTGGCATAAGGTCATACCATTGACAAGAAATGTAAATGTAACGCTTTGGTAACGGCCATGTTCCCCTGACCCGCCCGAGCGGGGCGACACGCACGCGAGAAAGGCAGCCGCAGATGGGAACTCTGGTGGTGCTCCGGCACGCGGAGAGCGAGTGGAACGCCAAGGGACTGTTCGCCGGCTGGGCAGACGTCAGGCTCGCGCCGAACGGCCGTCAGGAGGCGGAAGCCGCCGGCCGGATGCTCGCCGGCGCCGGCCTGCGCCCGGATGTCGTGCACACGTCCGTGCTGACCCGCACCGTCGCGACGGCGAACATCATGCTGGACGTCGCCGGCCTGAGCTGGCTGCCGGTGCGGCGCGGCTGGCGGCTGAACGAGCGGCACTACGGCGCCCTCCAGGGCAAGGACAAGGCGCAGGTCCGGGAGCGGTACGGCGATGAGCAGTACATGCGCTGGCGCCGGTCCTACGACGTGCCCCCGCCGCCGATCGCCGACGACGACCCGCTGTCCAGTGTCGGTGACCCAAGGTATAAGGAACTGCCGGACAGCGAACTGCCGCGCACCGAGTGCCTGCGGGATGTCGTCAAGAGGCTGGTGCCGTACTGGCACGACGCGATCGTGCCCGACCTGGCGGCAGGCCGCACCGTCCTCGTCGTCGCGCACGGCAACTCGCTCCGCGCCCTCGTCAAGCACCTGGACGGGATTGGGGACGAGGAGATCGCGGAGCTGAACATCCCGACCGGCATCCCGCTCGTCTACGACCTCGACGCGGCGTTCGCGCCCGTCACCCGGGGCGGCCGCTACCTCGATCCGGCAGCGGCCCGGGCGGGCGCGGAAGCCGTCAAGAACCAGGGCCGCTGAGCAAGGTCGCAGCGGCGCAGAGTTACCCCGGATAAGATCAAGCGCGTGCAAGGCGAACCGACGGCGAACACGACGGGGCGAATCCCAGCCCCGGGCCCAGCGCCGGCCCCAGCCCCGGCCCCGGCCCCAGCGCCAACGCGCGCACAGCGCCCGCTGAGCTGGCTGCGCCAGCGGGCCAGGGAGAACAAGCTGTTCACCTGGGCCCTGGCGATCGGCGCGGTGATCCGCCTGTTCGCCGTGCTCGGCTATCCGGGCGCGCTCTGGTTCGCCGGCGACTCCTATGTCTACCTCGGCGCGGCGCTCCGCCCGCAGCCGAACCTGTCGAAGTCCACCGGCTACTCCTTCTTCCTGCGGGCTCTGCTGCCGTTCCACAGCCTGACGCTGGTCGTCGTCCTGCAGCACCTGATGGGCCTGACCGACGCGGTGCTGATCTACGCGCTGCTGCGGCGCAACAACGTCCCGAAGAAGTGGGCGACGATCGCGTCGCTGCCGATGCTGCTCGACGGGTACATCATCGAGGACGAGCACCTCATCATGACCGAGGCGCTGTACACGTTCCTCGTCATGGTCGCGATGGCGCTGCTGCTCTGGAAACCGAGGCTCACCTGGTGGAAGGCCCTCCTCATCGGCCTGCTCGTGGGCTACGCGATGATCGTGCACACCGAGGGCACGGCCGTGATCGCCTTGTTCCCGCTGTTCGCGCTGGTGCGCGGCGGCGCCTGGAAACGGCTGAGCGGCTGGGGCCTGACGATCCTCATGTGCGCCGGGATCCTCGTCCCCATCGGCGCGTACGCGAACTGGTTCCACCAGCGCAACGGCCGCTACGACACCTCACTGGCCGAAGGCTTCTTCCTATGGGGCCGGGTGTCGTCGTTCGCGAACTGCGCCATCATAAAGCCGACCGGTGAGCTGGCGAAGGTGTGCCCGACGCAGCCGATCGCCGACCGGACCCCGCCCGGCGATTACATCTGGCACACGCCCTACGTGCACCAGGACATCAACAACATCGGCGGGCCGGTGTCACCCAAGGGCGACAGCCTGCTGACCAAGTTCGCGATCAAGGCGGTCGAGGCCCAGCCGTTCGACTACGCGAAGACCGTGGCCCGGGGCGTTCTGCTGTCCTTCGGGTTCCCGCGGATAAATTACCCCGGGGCCGGCACGGTGTTCTACTACGATTTCCATGCGCACTACGTGACCGCGAAGTACACCCTGCTGCCGCCGGATAACCCGAAGAACCCGCGCGACACGTGGATCCCGGGCGGCACCGCGGGGCAGGACTGGCTCAGCTACGGCCATCAGAACCCCGGCGTCGTGGACAAGGTGTTCGCCTACCCGCTCATCGCCTACCAGCGGGTCGTGTTCACCTGGGGTCCGCTGCTGGCGGTGATCTTCCTGATCGGCCTCGGCGGCGTGTTCAGCCTGCGCCGCCAGGGGTGGCGGCCGAAGACGTTCCGGCTGCGCTGGCAGGTGCGCGGCACCAGCATGGCGCCCTGGATCACCGCCGTCGCGCTGCTTGTCACGCCGGTCATGGTCGGCGACTTCGACTACCGGTACCTGATTCCCGCCATCCCGCTCGCCTCCCTCGCGGCGGGGCTGGCCTTCGCCCCCTCCCGCGCGAAGCAGACGGCGGAGGCCACGTCGGCGCGGCCCGCCGGGATCGAGACCACGGTCCCCGACTCGGTCAGCTGAGGACAGTCACTAAAGCCCGTTAGGGAAAGTGATTTTCTCGGGGGCGACCAGCGGGGTGCCGCAGCGACCCGAGAGTGCTGAGCGCGGCGAGCTTCCGCGGGGGAGCGGCCGTCGGCCCGCCGCCCGCCGGTGAGCCGCCCGTGGCCACGAGGACGATCGCCACGACGGCCGCGACCACGACCGCGAACGCGCCGTCGCCCGCGAACAGCCAGCGACGGCGCTGCCGGCGCGCCCGCGCCTGCCTGGCCTGCTGGATGGCGAAGCGCGCGCACCTGCGCGGCCGGCGTAGCGTGCTCGTGCTGTTCGCGGGGGCTGGCGGCCGCGTGGCCGGGGATGCCGCTGTTGCGTGCGGCGGCGCTGGCCGCGGTGACGCTGGCGCTAGCGGTGCTGCCCGCCGTCGTGGTCCTGCTTACCGGCAGCTAACGAGCGCGGCGGCACCGGGCGCGCGGGGCGCGCTCGCGATAGGCTGCTGCTCGAAGAACAATTCGGGGGGACCGAGGCGGAAAGGGCTCGAGTTGAGATCTGTCCCTGACGGACTGGACACTTCAAAGCCGAACGTCGCGCGGATCTACGACTACCTGCTCGGCGGCAAGGACAATTTCGCCACCGACCGGGCCGCCGCCGAGCGGATGATGTCGCTGGCCGCCCCTGTTCAGCAGTCCGCGATCGAGAACCGCCGGTTCCTGCGCCGGGCCGTGCGCTTCGTCGCGGGCGAAGGCGGGATCGACCAGTTCCTCGACATCGGCGTGGGGCTGCCGACCCAGGGAGCGGTGCACGAGGTCGCGCACGAGGTCAACCCGCGCGCCCGCGTGGCCTACGTCGACTACGACCCGGTCGTCGTCCTGCACGCCAACGCGCTGCTCGCCGAGCGGGACCTGAGCGTCGTCGCCCAGGCCGACGTGCGGCGCCCGGCGGAACTGCTGGCGGATCCCGTCATCCGCAAGCACATCGACTTCGAGAAGCCGGTGGCCGTGATGCTGGTGGCGGTCTTGCACTTCGTGCCCGACGTCGAGGACCCGGCCCGGATCGTCGCCGCCTTCCGCGACGCGATGGCGCCCGGCAGCTACCTCGTACTCAGCCACGTCAGCAACGACAACCTCGCGGACATGTCGGTCGCTGCCGAGGTGAAGAAGCTGTACGCGAACTCCAGCCAGCCGATGACCGCGCGCAGCGCCGAGCGGATCAGGACGTTCTTCGACGGTTTCGAGTTGCTGGCGCCCGGTGTAGTGCCCACGGTCGACTGGCGGCCGGTGCTCGGCGAGCGGTCCGCGAAGATCGTCGCCTACGGCATGGCCGGCGTCGGCCGCAAGCCCTAGGCTTACGGGGCGGACAGCACTACCCGGCGCGCGAACTCGCGGTAGCCGGCGCGCTCAAACGCGGCGGCCATCGGGCGGTTCGCCAGGTCGGTGTCGGCGCGGATCACGTCGGCGCCCGCCTCGGTGAGAAGGATGCGGGTCGTCTCGGCGAGGATGTCGTCGATGTAGCCGTGGCCGCGGTGCCCGGGGAGCACGCCGATGTACCCGACGACGGCCCGGTCGCTGTTCCGGGACGGGACCGTGAAGCCGGCCGGCTCGCCGTCGGCGGTCTCGGCGACGCGCCACCACTCCCGGCGGCCGAGCATCTTGTCGCGGTAGAACGCCACGTCGGCGCGGGCCTGGGCGAGCGCGCCGACCGCGTCGGCGGCCTTCTTGGAGGTGGCATCGAGCGTGCCGGCGAGCGTGCGCGCGAACAGGCCGGCGAACGCCTCGTCGTCGGGCTCGGGACGGAAGCGGAGGCGGCCAGACGGCGCGAGGACTCCGCTGGCGATCGTCCACTCGAACCGCAGCCGCTCCAGTTCGTCCGTCAGGCCCGCGGCGAGAGCGGCTTCCCAGCGCCAGCGCAGGGCCGTGACCACGTCCCGCCGCGCCCGCCAGTCGGGAGGTAGGAAGAGGTGAAAGCCTGGGACCGTTCGGGAAACCGGGTTGAAGGCGCGGTGGGCGGCGGCCAGTAGGCGACCGCCGAGCGCGGCCCGCTCCTCGCGGGGGACGCGGGCGCCGGTGAACAGCGCGTCGAGGGTCTCGGGGGCGGCGCCGTCCGGGCGGCCCCACCAGACGCCGGCCGCGAGCGGCGGTTTCCCGGCTCCGTCGTCGGCGTGTTCGGCGAGCCACGTCCACTCGGGGCGATACTGGCCGTCGGCGAGGCGCGCGCGGTAATCACCGGCGGTGAGCGGGCAGGCCGGATCGGGTTCGATGAGCTTCAGGAGGCCGGGCACGTCGGACCCGGTGGCGGGCCGGAAGGTCACTGGCGTTCCAGGGCTCATGCGGCAGTATCCTATGTGGCGGGTGAGTCGGCCGGGCGGTCGCGCCGGGCTTCGGCTCGGCGAGGAAGGTCCGGGCTCCACAGGGCAGGGTGGTCGGTAACGCCGACCCGGGGTGACCCGCGGGACAGTGCCACAGAAAACAGACCGCCTCGCCGCTCTCGCGGGCGGTGAGGTAAGGGTGAAACGGCGGTGTAAGAGACCACCAGCGCCGCAGGTGACTGCGGCGGCTCGGTAAACCCCACCCGGAGCAAGGTCAAGAGGGCTCGCGCCGTCAGGCGCGGCGCCTGCGCGAGCGTTCGAGGGCGGCCCGCCCGATGCTCGCGGGTAGACCGCACCGAGGCTGTCGGCAACGGCAGTCCCAGATGGATGACCGTCGGCCCGCGCGAGCGGGTGCACAGAACCCGGCCTACAGGCCGGCTCACCCCTCTTAGACGGCTCTGACCTGGAGCGGAGCATCGCCTGCCGGGTGGCGGGGGCACATCGGGGGCACATCACCGGCGCGGGGCGAACGCGCGGTCGAGTGCGTCACGGGCCCGGCCGCTGGCCTCGGGGACCAGGTGGCCGTACAGGTCCACGGTGGTCGTGATCGACTTGTGGCCGAGCCAGCGGGACACCTCGGAGATCGGCACGCCCTCAGCGAGGGCCGTGCTGGCGAAAGTGTGCCGGAGGTCGTGGAAGGTCGCGTCGGCCGGCAGCCCGGCGGCGGCCAGCGCGGGCTTCCAGATCTCGCGGTTGTAGTAGTCGCGGCGCAGCAGAGTATGCCGGGGAGTCCGGCACAGGACGTCACCGCCGGCAAGCTCCAGCTCGCTCACATGACGGCCGACGGCCTCTTGCAGGAACTTCGGCACCGGAACGTCCCGTGCTGACGCGGAGGTCTTCGGCGACGCGAGCACCGGATGGCG
>DASZKN010000069.1:0-5163 GCA_035552855.1 Trebonia sp.
CGAGCTGCGCGCGTCATCGACCGACAGCAGGTGCCGGCCGGTCTTGTAGTCGACCACCACCAGTTCCTGTGCGCCGCCAGGCTCCGCCGCGGGCCGTGAATCCAGCCGGTCGATCCGCCCGGAGACCGTGATCACATCGGTCCGGGTACCGACCGTGCGCTCCACGCCGACCGGCTCGTCGGCCGGGTCGAGCCCGGCGACGTAGTGCTCGACCATCCGCCGCGCCCAGTCCTGGTACTTCGCGGACTGGGCGTTGCCGGCATAGCCCTCGGTGATCCAGCCCCGCGTGAGCAGCATGCCCGCCGCCGCCACGGTCCGCCGGGTGACCGGCAGCCGCCACCAGCCGGCCAGCGCGTTGTGCACGCTCGCGCCGAGGCTGTTGTGCGCCCACGGCGGCCCCTTGGGCGGCACCGGCCGGTCCAGGTAGCTCATCCGGTACCGGCGCGGGCAGTCAAGCCACGTGTTGAGCCGAGTCGGCGTGCACGAGTAAAGCCGTCTCGGCATCCCTTCGAAACCGAGCTGCTCCACCGCTCGCCCACCTGTCCTTTGAGAAAATCCAGCGATCCTTAACGAGCCGTGCTGACTCCCAGTCAGTCTGTTCCCCGCGACGGACCCGCCGTCACCCAGGTTTCGAACTGCTTGGCGGCGTCGCCGATAGTGGACTCTTCGCCATGGCCGGGCAGGACCCGTGTCTCCGCCGGGAGATCGAGCAGTTTCTCCCCGATCGCGGTGAGCTGGCGAGGGAAGTCGGGGAACACCCCGTGGTACGGGGCCGGCCCGGACGCGAGCAGCGCGTCACCGGTGAACACGACGCCCAGTCCGGCGCAGTACAGGCTGACCGAGCCCGCGGTGTGCCCGGGCGTGTGGATGACCTCGAGCCGGACGTCCGCGACCTCGAAGACGCCTTCGTCCTCCATCGCGATGTCGGGGTTGACGTCGGGATGGGCGGCGCGCCAGTGCAGCCGGTCCGACCGGTGCAGCGCCACGGGCGCTTCATCGCGGCCGGCGACCTCGGCCGCCGCGGCCACGTGCGCGGCGTGCCCGTGCGTGGCGATGACGGCGAGGATCTCACGGTCGCCGGCCATCTCGAGGATCGCGGCCGCGTCCTCGCCCGGGTCGATGACGATTACTTCCTCGTCGTCGCCGATTACCCAGGCGTTGGTCTCGGCCGCGTCCGCGGGATCGTCGTTCTCGCCGATCCGCGGCGTCCATACTCGCTCGATCCGGGCTTCCACTGAGCGACCTCCTCACCCCGAGGCTGACTGGCGCTGCGCGCAACTGTAGCCTGAATGCACGTGCACGCGGGCTAACCGGTGACTGAAAATCTATCCGAGACCACGGCCGCGGCGACTACGCCTGCGCGGCGAACGCGATGGCGGATTCGGCGACCAGCTGGACGGCGATCGCGGACAGCAGCAGCCCGGCGATCCTCGTGAGCAGCTCGACGCCGTTGTCGGTGAGGGCGCGGTGAATGACGCTGGCGAAGCGCATCGACAGCCAGGCCGCGACCGCGACCGCGGCGATCGCGAGCGCCAGCGCGACCACGTTGCCCGCCCCGTGGATCCGCTGGACGTACAGCATCGTGGCGACGATCGCGCCCGGTCCGGCGAGCAGCGGCGTGCCGAGCGGCACGAACGCGACGTTGGCCCGGGCCCGCTCGGTCGACGTCGGCTCCTGCGACTGGCCGGTCAGCAACTGCAGCGAGACCAGGAGCAGGAGCAGCCCGCCGGCGCCTTCGAGCGCGGGCAACTGGACCTGCGTGTAGCCCAGGATCGCCCGGCCGAACAGCGCGAACGCCACGATCACGCCGAAGGCGACCACCGCCGCCTGCCACGCCAGCCGCGCCCTCGTCCGGGCGGAGCGCCCCCTGGTCAGCCCCAGGAACACCGGGACGATGCCCGGCGGGTCGCTGATCACGAACAGCGTGACGAACGCCTCCCAGAAGAACTTCACCGCTCCCCCGCCTGGCTCAGCAGCTTCTCGTACTCCTCCGGCGGCGTGGTCTCCGCGCCGATGCCGCCGCTGGTGAACGAGCTGCCGTGAAACGACCCGTGGTCATCGCTGCCGCCGGTGACCGCGAGGCCAAGCGAGCGGGCGAGGGCAGTCAGGCGGGACCGTTCGGGGGAATCGTGGTCTGGGTGAAACACTTCGATGCCAGTCAGGCCCGCGGCGGCGAGGCCGGCGATCGCCTCGTCGGGGACCTCGTAACCGGGCGAGCGAGGATGTGCGAGCACGGTCACGCCGCCCGCCGCGCGGACCAGGCCGACGGCGCGGGTCAGGCCGGGCGCGTAGCGGTCCACGAACGCGCGGCCGCCATCGGCGATCCAGTCGCTGGTGAACGCGTCCGCAGGGGTGTCGATGACGCCGGCTTCGGCCAGTGCCCGGGCGATATGCGGCCGGCCGACGACCGCGCCGTCCGCGATGCGGGTGACCTGCTCCCAGGTGACCGGCGCGCCGAGTCCGGCCAGCTTCCCGACCATGCCCTTGGCCCGGTACACGCGGTCCTCACGGACCCGCTCGGTCTCGGCGCCGAGCGTCTCGTCACCGGGGTCGAAGAGGTAGGAGAGCAAGTGCACGCTGCGCTCTTCCAGCTGGCAGGAGAGCTCCATGCCGGGCACGAGCATCAATCCGGACGGCAGCGCGGCGCGGGCTTCGCCCCAGCCGGCGACCGTGTCGTGGTCGGTCAGCGCGACGACGTCCACCCCGGCGGCGGCCGCCCGGCGGACCACTTCGGCGGGGCTGTCGGTGCCGTCGGAGGCGCTGCTGTGAACGTGCAGGTCAATGCGCACGGCGGCAATGCTACAGTGCGAGCGCGATCCCGCGGAGGGTGCTATAGCGACGGCAGGCGCGTGGACAGCGCGCCGAACGGCACGTCCACATCCTGGGCGGTATCCCGCAGGTCACGCAGCGGCAGCGGCTCGACCAGCATGACTCCCGCGGTGTCGGGCCACAGCAGCACCCATAGCCAGTTGCCCGCGACCTCCCCGGCGAAGGCCGCCGCGTCGTCGGACTCGACGAGCCACAGCGGCGCCTCATGGTTGGCGACCTCGGCGACGCCGTGCGGCTGGCCGGCCGTGAAGCCCCCGCCGGGGTCGGGGCCGGGCAGGCCGACGAGGCCGGCGCCGAGGCCCACGCCCGGCTCTTCGGCGACGATGACCAGGTCGGCGAGGCCCCCGAGGGGGCTGGGACCGGACAGCGCGACGGCGGTCGCCCGTGCGCCCGTGCGCTCGTCGCCGGCGCCGGCGAAGCCGGTGACCAGCCAGCCAGGCGGGAGCGGCCAGAGCAGCCAGACCGGCACCCGGGCGGTCTTTATCAGGCTGCCCAGGCCCTCTTTGTTCGGCTGCCGGGCGGGCGAGAGCGGCTGAATCTCGCCATGCTGATCACAGCGCCAGGCGCTCGACCACGCCGTGGGCGCGCGTACCGGACCCGCGCAGCGCGGGCACACCGACTTCATCACGACACCACCCCATTGCTACCCACCCGGCGGCGCCGCGCAACGTCGCCTACGGTTCTTATGCGACCCCTGAGCGGCGATAAGGAGCCAGCATGCGGATAATCCCCTGCGTCGGCGCGGTAATCAAGGATGGCCACGGGCGGCTGCTGCTGATCAGGCGCGGGCACGAGCCGGGCAAGGGCCTGTGGTCCGTCCCCGGCGGGAAGATCGAATCCGGCGAGCCGGACGGCGCGGCCCTGGTGCGCGAAGTCCGCGAGGAAACCGGCCTGGACGTGCGCCCCGGACGGCTGATCGGCCGCGTCCGGCGGCCCGCGGGCGGTCCGGACGCTGAATTCGAGATCCGCGACTACACGGCCGACGTGCTCGGCGGGACGCTTACCCCGGGCGACGACGCCGCCGACGCCGTCTGGGCTGACGCGAAGCGGATCCGGAAGATGCCGCTCGTCGAGGGCCTGCTCGACGCCCTCCGCTCCTGGGACGTCCTCTAGCCGCCCCCGGCTACGCCGGCGGGCGGGCGAGGCCGGCGGCTTCGCCGAGGGCGGCGAGCCGGCGGGCCATCTTGCGGGTGGCCTCGTCGATCATCTCGTCGTCGAGCATGACCGCGCCGCGGCCGTCGACCGCGGTCGCCTGATCGTAGGCGGCCAGGATGCGGACCGCCCGCGCGTACTCCTCCGGCGACGGCGTGAACGCCGCGTTCACGACGTCTACCTGCGACGGGTGCAGGACCCACTTGCCGTCGTACCCGAGCGCGGACACCGCGTCCGCCGACTTGCGCAACCCGTCGAGGTCGCGGATCCGCCCGTACGGGCCGTCGATCGCCTGCAGCCCGTGCGCACGCGCGGCGACGAGGATGCGCAGCAGCGTGTAGTGGTGGGCGTCGAACGGATACCCGGGCGGCTGCCCGCCCACCGTCACCGAGCGCATCCCGATGCTGGCCATGAAGTCGCCCGGCCCGAAGATCAGCGCTGCCAGCCGCGGCGAGGACGCGGCGATCGCCTCGACCGCGGCCAGTCCGGCGGCGTTCTCGATCTGCGCCTCGATCCGGGTCCGGCCAGCCGGGAGGCCGGACGCCTGCTCCACCTGCGTGAGCAGGACGTCGAGCCAGATCACGTGCGACGGGGACGAGACCTTGGGGAGGATCAGCGAGTCGACGAGCCCCGGCGCCCCGGCCACCACGGCCACGACATCCTGGTAGGCCCACGGCGTCGTCGCGTCGTTCACCCGGACCGCGACCAGCCGCTCGCCGAAGCCGCCGGAGGCCAGCGTCGCGATCACCCGGGCGCGGGCGGCCTCCTTCTCCCCCGGCGCGACCGAGTCCTCGAGATCGAGCATGACCTCGTCCACCGCCAGGTCCCGCGCCTTCGCGAGGAACCGCTCGCTGCTCCCCGGCACCGACAGGCAGGTGCGCCGGACCTGGTACTCGCTGCTCACGGCAGCACGATAGCGCAGGGGCGCCGCCGAGAACGGCCTGAGCGTGCTCGCCACCCAGACCGCTGGCCTCGCGGCCGACGTGCGCGGCGGCGACCTGGCGGCGGCCAGGCGGGATTGGCTGACCGCCCACCTGCGGTACCAGACGCTGGGCGCGGCGTACGACTCGTTCGGCCCGTACGACGGCAAGATCGACGGCCGGGCCGACGCGGCCGGGGAAAACAGCCCGAAGTGGACGGGGTTCTACCGGCTGGAATACGGCCTCTGGCACGGGCAGTCAG
>DASZKN010000070.1:0-16900 GCA_035552855.1 Trebonia sp.
CGGAGCGCAGATCGTCGGCGGCGTCAACGCCCGCAAGGCCGGGACGAAGGTCGATTTCGACGGCACCGTGCTGCCTGTCTTCGCCGACGTCGCCGAGGCCATGGCCGAGACCGGGGCCGACGTCACCGTCGGGTTCGTGCCGCCGGCGTTCACCAAGGACTCGGTGATCGAGGCCATCGACGCCGAGATCCCGCTCGCGGTCGTCATCACCGAGGGCGTGCCGGTGCACGACACCGCGGTCTTCTGGGCGTATGCGCAGGGCAAGAACACGCGCATCGTCGGGCCCAACTGTCCAGGCGTGATCAGCCCCGGCAAGTCCAACGCGGGGATCATCCCGGCCGACATCACGTCCGAGGGCAGGATCGGCCTGGTGTCCAAGTCGGGCACGCTGACCTACCAGATGATGTACGAACTGCGGGATATCGGCTTCTCTACCGCGGTCGGCATCGGCGGCGACCCGATCATCGGGACGACGCACATCGACGCACTGCGGGCGTTCCAGGATGACCCGGAGACCGAGGCGATCGTGATGATCGGCGAGATCGGCGGTGACGCCGAGGAGCGCGCGGCCGCGTTCATCGGCGAGAACGTCACCAAGCCGGTCGTCGGCTACGTCGCCGGGTTCACCGCCCCCGAGGGGAAGACGATGGGCCACGCCGGCGCCATCATCTCCGGCTCGGCGGGCACCGCCCAGGCGAAGAAGGAAGCCCTGGAGAAGGCCGGCGTCCGCGTCGGCAAGACCCCGAGCGAGACGGCCGCCATCGTCCGCGAGACCCTGACGTCCCGCTAAGGCGCTTCGCGCCGCTGCCCCGCCGCCCCCGCCGCCTCGCGCGGTTCCGGGGCTAGGCGGGGGCGGGGCTGCCCAGGGTCTCGTTGACCCAGGCGACGATGTCCGTGGTGGGAGCGCCCGGAGTGAATATCCTCGCGACGCCCATCCGCGTGAGCTCCGCGATGTCGCCGTCCGGGATGATCCCGCCGCCGAACACCACGATGTCGGACGCGTTTTGCTCCTTGAGCAGTTCGATGACCCGGCTGAACAGCGTCATGTGCGCCCCGGAGAGCACCGACAGCCCGATAGCGGCCACGTCTTCCTGGATGGCGGCCGCCACGATCTGCTCCGGCGTCTGGTGCAGACCGGTGTAGATCACCTCGACGCCCGCGTCGCGCAGCGCACGCGCCACGACCTTCGCGCCGCGGTCATGGCCGTCGAGCCCGGCCTTCGCGACGATGACCCTGATCCTGCGCGCCGGAGCCAACTGCGCCTCCCTGAGAAGTGGTCCTGGTGATCAGCATAAGAGGTCTTAGTAGACGCAGGGGATGCCGTACGGCGCGCTCGACTTCACCTTCAGCGGGGTGTTGGTGTCGTTGCCCGATCCGCTGCCGCGGGACGAGGAGCTAGCCGCACCCGGCGTACTCGTCGAATTCGGCGAACTTGGCGAACTTGGCGAACTTGGCGATAGCGCGCTGGGCAGCGTGGACGTGTCCGACCCGAGAACGACCTCCACCGAGCCGGCGCTCACGGTGCCGCTCGGCTGCGCGGTCACGCCGAAGTAGCCCGCGATCTTCGCCGCGTTCGACTTCGCCGACGCGCCTGACCCGTACAGCACCTGGGTCGCGGACTGCGTGGCCGGCGCGTTCCCCGTCTGGCCCTGGGCATATCCCTTGCTCACAAGCGTGGACATGACCTCGCCGGCCAGCCCGCCGACGCCGTTGGCGTTGGCGACGTCCACCGTCGTGCCGGAAGCCGGATAGGACGGCGTGGTCGCCGTCGGCTTGTCGGTCGACTTCGGCTTCGGCCTCGCGCCGCCCGACATGGCCGAGGGAGCGGTGAAGGCTTTCTTCACTTCCGCCTGAATCGCCGGAACGTTGATCGCGTTCGCGTCCTCGGCCTGGCCGCCGAGGTAGAACGTCTGATACCTGACGATCGGTAGCGTCTCGAACTGGAGGCTCGAGCCCGTCAGCGCACGCATCTCGGTCGCGAAGTCGAGGATCTGCCAGTCCTGGTCGGTGATCACGTACCGCTTGGCGACGTCCAGCAGGCTCGTGAGCTGGCCGAGGTCGGAGAAGATGCCCTCGTGCCCCAGCTTCCAGATCACGTAGTCGATCACGGCCTGCTGGCGGCGGGTCCGGTCAATGTCGCCGTTCGGCAGGTTGTCTCGCTCGCGCACGAAGGCCAGCGCCTGATCGGCCGCGAGGAAGTGGTAACCCGCCGACTTCTGGTTGAAGCCAGAGTTGGTGTCGTGCAGGTTCTGGCCGCCGTTCCAGGACTTCAGGCACACCTCGATACCGCCGAACGACTGGGCGAGCTCGAAGAACCCCGCCATGTTCACCTCAGCGAAGTGGTCGATCTTCTGACCGGTCACCTTCGAAACGGTGGCGATAGTGGCCGCCTGCCCCGCCTCGTTAGCCTCGAGGTACCGCTGGTTCGAGCTGAGGCCCTTCTGACTCACGGTCGATCCCAGGCTCTGCGCGTAGGCGAGGCCGTAGGCCTGGTCGACCTTGCCCACGGACTGCCCGTCGTAGGCCTTGGGGAACGTGACCCAGTCGTCGCGGGGGATGGAGAAGCCGACGGCCTTCTTGCCGCCCGCGAAAATATGGATGAGGATCAGCGTGTTCGTGTCCTGGCCGCCGACGCCGTTCTTCACGCCTTGCACGCTCCCGGCGTGCATGGCGGTCAGCAGGTCGGACGGCAGGATGTTGCCGTTGTAGTCCGTGCGGCTCTCCAGACCCATCAGCAGGATGTTCATCGCCCCGGTCTGCGGGCCGCCGTTCAGCACGTTGGATCCGCCGATGGCGCCGACCTGCGCTTTCACGAAGTAGGCGTAGCCGCTCACGACAAGGATCAGGGCGGCCGCCACGCACCCGATCCCGTATCCGGCCTTACCCGCCAGCATTGCCCCGCCGTGCCACTTGAACATCTCGTGTCCCTTCCGGCGGTTATGGGTACTCCCGCCGAGGCATCCGATGACCGCAGATTACCCGGCCCGTGGCCTGGGGCTACGGGTTTTGCCAGTCCACAGAGGGTACACGGCCAATCTGGAGAGAGGCTCTGACGCAACGCCGAATTACGACTCCTGACAACGTTAGTCACGCCGATTGAGCGATCTCAGAAGCTCTATGCCTTATTCTCTGCAAGCAATGACCACTCCACCTGGGCAGGAGCCCCGACCCGGCGCCAGGCGCGGCGGCATGGCCCGTCCGCGCCGTGACGCGGATGCTGGCTGGCCCGGGAACGGCGCCGACACGCCGCGTTCCACACCTGGTCGCGGGCCAGGCGGCGGTCGTCCGGCGCGCGAGCCCGATCGCGGTTCCGGCGACCGCGTCCCGCCGAACCGGGCGCCCCGCGCTGATCCCTGGACGGCCGACCGCGGCCAGCGCGGGGACCGGGGCGGGTTCGCCGATCGCGGCGCGCGCGGGCCTGACCGCGACGGACCCGAGCGGCGCGGGCCTGACCGGCGCGGGCCCGGCGGGCCGGTGGCGGACCGATCCAGTGCCGACCGGCCGGGAGCCGACCGGCGTGCGGTCGACGGCCGAGGGCCGGACCGGCGCGGACCCGGCGGGCGCGGGCCGGACGCACGCGGGCCGGACGCACGCGGATCCGAGGGGCGCGGACCGGGCGCACGCGGGCCCGAAGGGCGCGAGCGCATTCCGCGTGACACTGGCGGTCCGGAACCAGAGGGCTTGCGCGCGGGACCGCTGCTGCGCTGGATCGGCTCGTTCAGCACACGGCGCGCGCTGCTCGGGGCCGTCGGCACCCTGATCGCCGGGCGCGAGCCCGGCTTCCTGCTCGGCTTCGCGATCATCGTCGGCACGATCATCACCGCGCTCGGCATCAAGCGCCCGGCCAGCTACGTGATCATCCCGCTGCCCGCGCTCACCTACCTGGTGCTGGCCACGCTGACCGGCGCCGTCCACGACAGCGGAATCGACACGTCGAAGGAAGCGATCGGACTGAGCTTCCTGCAATGGATCGGCGGCGGGTTCTTCGCGATCTCGGTAGCGACGATCGCGGTACTGCTCATCTTCGGCGCCCGGCTGATCGCGTCCAGGCAGTTCGTCTCCGGCCAGTTCGCGATGTCGGCGCGGCGGCCGCCCGCGGGGCGATTCCCGCGTGCCCCGATGACCACGGGGTCCCGGCTCGACCAGAGCCAGCGCCCCCGCGAAAGCCGCGCCCCCTGGGAAAAGGCGGAACCCTGGGACCCGCTTGCCCCGCGTGACAAGCGGGATCCCTGGAAGGATCGCGACCCGCGCGACCGCGGACCGCGGGACAACCGCGACTCAAAGACCGGCCGTGATGAGCGTCGCGACGAGCGCGACAGTCGCGGCGAGCCGGGCCGGCGAGACCCGCGCGCTCCGCGCGACCGTCGCGAGGGACGCGAGGGACGCGACCCGCGTGACGGACGCGATCCGTGGTACGAACGGCCCCGCTCCGCCGGGAGCAATGTGCCGCCCGACCGCGATCCGTCATCGACTCGCAAGCTGCCGCCGGACCGTGATGCCCCCTCGACCCGCAAGCTACCGCCGACGCGCGAAGCCCCGCGTCCCCGCCCGCGTCCCAGGCCCGGCATGAGCGACCCGCGAGACGACCCCTGGGGCGGCCGCCCCTAAAAGCGGCCGCGCAGCCTGTAATGGGTTGCCTATCGGGTGCCGGCAAGATCGTTTAGCTACTTTACGCCCGACTTGGTGGGGCAGCAAACGATTGCAATGTATGGACGAGGGTGCTCACCGGGGCAACCAGCCTTGGGCAAGCGCGCGGGCACGCCCGATCGCGGACAGCGGGTCAGAGCTTTTCCAGCGGGGCGTAGCGGAGCACGAGGTGCTTGACGCCGTACTCGCCGCCGAAGTCGATCTTCGCCTCCGCGTTGTCCCCGAATCCGTCCGCCGACACCACCGTGCCCAGCCCGAACTTGTCGTGCGTCACCCGGTCGCCCGGCGCGAGCGCCGGCACCGACCGGTTCCCCGTAACGGACACACCGGGCCGGGACGCCACCCGGGCCGACGCCGGAGTCGCGGCGGCCGCCGCCTCGGCCGCGGAACGCCGCCACTCGATCAGCGACGACGGGATCTCCGACAGGAACCGGGACGGGCCGTGGAACGCCGGGCGGCCCCACCAGGTCCGCGCCGCCGCGCGGGTCAGGTACAGCCGCTCCTCGGCGCGGGTGATGCCCACGTACGCGAGCCGCCGCTCCTCTTCGAGCTGCTTCTTGTCGGTCAGCGACTGCTGGTGCGGGAAGATCTCCTCTTCCATGCCGGTGAGGAACACCACGGGAAACTCCAGCCCCTTGGCCGTGTGCAGCGTCATCAGCGTCACCATCCCGCCGTGGTCCTCCCCTTCCGGGATCTGGTCGGCGTCGGCGACCAGCGACACCCGCTCGAGGAAGTCCGCGAGCGTCCCGCCGTCCTCCCCCGCCGCCGAGGCGTCCCATTCGCGCGCCACGTTCACCATTTCCTGGAGGTTCTCCACCCGGGTCGCGTCCTGGAGATCCTGCGAGGTTTCGAGCGACACCTGGTAGCCGGTCTTGTCGAGCACGGCCTCGACTAGCTCCCCGACCGGCCCGTTCGACCGGGCCTGCTCCCGCAGTTCGTCAATTAGCGCGTTGAACCCCGCGATCGCCGTGGCCGACCGCGTGGCCAGGCCCGGCACGTCGCCCGGCGACCGCAGCGCCTCCGCGAACGTGATGCGCTGCCGGGCCGCGTAGGCCGCCACGTACTCCTCGGCCCGGTCGCCGATGCCGCGCTTAGGCACGTTAAGCACCCGGCGCAGCGACACCTCGTCCGCCGGGTTCGCGATGAGCCGCAGGTAGCCGAGCAGGTCCCGGACTTCCTTGCGCTCGTAGAACCGGACGCCGCCCACTACCCGGTATGGCAGCCCGACCCGGATGAAGACTTCCTCGAAGACACGGGACTGCGCGTTGGTCCGGTAGAACACAGCTACCTGACCCGGCGTCGCCTCCCCCGAGTCCGACAGCCGGTCGACCTCCTCGGCGACGAACGCCGCCTCGTCGTGCTCGTTGTCCGCCACGTAGCCGACGATCGGCGGCCCCGCGCCCGCGTCGGACCACAGGTTCTTGGGCTTGCGGCCCAGGTTCCGTGAGACGACCGCGTTGGCGGCGGCCAGGATGTTCTGCGTGGACCGGTAGTTCTGCTCGAGCAAGATGACCGTGGCGTCCGGGTAGTCCTTCTCGAACTCCACGATGTTCCTGATCGTCGCGCCGCGGAACGCGTAGATCGACTGGTCGGCGTCACCCACCACGCACAGTTCGGAGGGCGGGACGGAGTCGGCATCGCGCGTTCCGGAGAAAAGATTCGAACCACCGGAGACCAGCTCGCGGACCAGGGCGTACTGCGCGTGGTTGGTGTCCTGGTACTCGTCGACCAGCACCTGGCGGAAGCGCCGCCGGTAGGCCTCCGCGACGTCGGGGAACGCCTGGAACAGGTTGACCGTGACCATGATCAGGTCGTCGAAGTCCATCGCGCCCGCGGCGACGAGGCGGCGCTGGTACTCGGCGTAGGCCTCGGCCAGCGCCTTCTCGCGCGCGGTCTGCGTCTGGGACGAGAACGTCTCGTAGTCCACGAGCTCGTTCTTGAGGTTCGAGACGCCGGACGCCATCGACTTGGGCGTGAACTGGCGGGAGTCGAGCTCGAGCTCGCGGCAGACCAGGGCCATCAGGCGCTGGGAGTCGGCCGCGTCATAGATCGAGAAGTTCGACGGGTAGCCGAACCGCGCGGCCTCGCGGCGCAGGATGCGCACGCACGCCGAATGGAACGTCATCACCCACATCGCGCGGGCGCGCCGGTCGCCCACGAGCGAGGCGACCCGGGTCGCCATCTCGCCGGCCGCCTTGTTGGTGAACGTGATCGCGAGTATCTCGCTCGGCGCCACCTCACGCTCGGCCAGCAGGTAGGCGATGCGGTGGGTGAGCACGCGGGTCTTGCCGGAACCGGCGCCCGCCACGATCAGCAGCGGCCCGCCCGCGTGCAGCACGGCGGCGCGCTGCTGGGGATTGAGCCCGTCGAGCAGAGGGTGATGAGTCGCTGTCGTGGTCACGCCACCAGCGTAGGCGGTGGCGCCGACAAAAGAGATGCGCTCAGCGGCCAGCGAGGTCCGGCTCGGTGGCCCTTCCACCCGGAAGGGCTAAATGTACCGATTCGGCCGCGATCTTTATATATATCGCGGTATCGTGGCTTGCCCAAACCCGTAACCCGCAGGGGGTCACATGGGGTCGCGCGGTCGATCCATCCGCCTGAGAATTTACTTCCTCGTGGCAATTCCACTGGTCACGATGCTCGGCCTGTTCGCGTACGTGGCGTACTCGTCCATCGCGAACTACAACAACCTGAGCCGCGCGCCCAAGCTGATCAATACCACGGCTGAGCAGACGACAAAATTCGTTACTTTGTTGCAGGGCGAGCGCCGGGCAGCGGTGACCTACTTGTCATCCCCTAACTCGAACACGCTCAGCGAGTACGAGGCCGAAGTCGGCGCCACGAAGACCGGCTCCCTCGGCTTCGCCGAGGCGATGAACTCCGCGACCACCAAGTCGGTGGAGAACGGCGAAGAGGCAGCGGCCATCGCCAAGTTCGAGAAAACCGTCAACAGCATGAACGACTTGCGCCTCGGCGTTGAGGGCCGGAAGCTGTCGGCGTTCACGGCGCTCGAGGCGTACACGGAGGTCATCGCCCAGGAGCCGGCGATCTTCCAGGCCGAGGCGGGCAGCATGAGCGATTCCACGGCCTCGAACGCCGGACTGGGCCTGATCGCGACCGTGGAGGCGCGCGAAGACCTCGACCAGATGGACGCCGCGCTGGCCGCCGCGCTCGCGGCCGGTGACCTCACCCCGCAGGAGCGGCTGTTCTTCAGCCAGGCCGCGGGCCGTGAGCAGGACGACACGCTGCTCTACCAGGCGCTGCTTACCCCTGCGGAACTCGCCACGTTCGACCACACGATGGACGCCCCGGTAACGCGGAGTGCTGTCCAGGACATCACCGCCGTGCAGCAGGCCGTCGAGGGCGGCGCCAGCCTCAGGCAGATCGAGGACGAGTCGAGCCTGTCCGGGCCATCCTGGGAAGAACTCACGAGCACGGTGGCGAACGCCAACTACGACGGCGGCACCACCGCCGCCAACTCCGTGCTGTCCGTGAGCAACGGGATCGCGGCGGGCGCGCGGAACCGGGTCATCATCACCGGTGCCGTCGGCCTCGCCGGCCTGATCCTGACGCTCATCGTCACGATCCTGCTCGGCCGCTCGATTAACCGCCGGCTCGGCCTGCTGCGCCGGTCCGCCGTCGCCCTGGCCACCGAGCAGCTGCCGAGCGTGGTCGCCCGGCTGCGCCGCGGCGAGCCCGTGGACGCCGCCGCGGAGGCGCCGGCCCTGCGGGCTGGCAGCGACGAAATCGGCCAGGTGGGCCAGGCGATCGACATGGTGCGGCAGACCGCTATCCGGTCCGCCGTCGACGAGGCACGGCTGCGGCAGGGCGTCAACGACATGTTCCGCAACCTGGCGCGGCGCAGCCAGTCGCTGCTCCAGCGGCAGCTCACCGTGCTCGACGGCATGGAGCGGCGGGCCACCGACCCGGACGTGCTCGACGACCTGTTCAAGATGGACCACCTCACCACCCGGATGCGGCGGCACGCGGAAGGCCTCATCATCCTCTCCGGCGCCGCGCCCGGCCGTGGCTGGTCGAACCCGGTCAAGCTCATCGACGTGATGCGCGGCGCGGTCGCGGAGGTCGAGGACTTCGCCCGCGTGACCGTCTCGACCCAGTCCAAGGCGGCGCTGGCCGGCTCCGCGGTCACCGACTTGATCCACCTGCTCGCCGAGCTGATCGAGAACGCGACCACGCTGTCGCCGCCGTTCACCCAGGTGCGGGTGACCGGGGAGAACGTCGCGAACGGGTTCGCCATCGAGATCGAGGACCGGGGGCTCGGCATGACCCCCGCGCGCATGGCCGAGCTGAACGAGCGGCTCCTCAACCCGCCGGACGTCAACCCGGCCAACACCGAGCAGCTTGGCCTGTTCGTGGTCGGCCAGCTCGCCCGGCGGCACGGGATCAACGTCATGCTGCGGCACTCGCCGTATGGCGGCACCACCGCGGTCACGCTCATCCCGCAGCGGCTCGTCGTGGACGACACGACCCCCGCGCTCACCGCCGGGCCCGTGTCGATCCCCTCGGTGGCGGCCGGCTTCGGCGGGGCCAACGGGGCCGGCTACCCGACCCCGAAGGGCACCGCGATCCCCAGCGGGTTCGCGAACGGCAACGGCAACGGGTACGCCAGCTCTAACAGGTACGCCAGTTCCAACGGGTACGGCCCGGGCGCCAACGGGTACGGCCCGGGTCAGGGCCGCCGGCCCGCCGACCAGAACACTGGCGGTGGCGGCACGGCGTTCCCGCGCCGCAAGCCGGCGCCCACCGCGCCCAGCACGCCGATGAAGCCCATCGCGGGGCCGGGCGCCATCACCGGCGGGGGTGCCAAGCCGCACGGCACGCCGCCGGACCTGGACAACTATCCGGTGTCGTCGCCATTCACCTCCCCGAGTTCGGGGACGCTCTCCGGCTCGAGATCGAGCTCGGCGGGCGCGAGTCCGGCGGGCACCGGCAACCCGGCCGGCGCCACGGGCCCGGCGCCGACGGCGGGCTCCGCCGGCGACGTGCGGCAGTCCCGCCCGCGGAGCGGGCGCTCCCGCCCGCAGAGCGGCTGGCAAGGCTCGACCGACATTCCCGTTGTCACGGGTGTTCCGGTCAACCGGCCGGCCGCCCAGCCGTCGTTCGACGTCTTCACCCCGCAGCCCCAGGCCGACCTGGACGCGGGCGTCCCGGCAACCGGTTACCAAAACGGTTACGGCGCCGGCAACGGTAGTGGCAATGGCAATGCGACCGGCTACGGTACATATGAGACAAACCATGGCAATAGCAGCGGTCGCGGCGGCGGTCGCGGCGGCAATGGCGCCGCCGGCGGCGGCTCCGAGGACTTCAAGGGGCTTCCCCGCCGCGTTCGCCAGGCAAATCTCGCACCGCAGCTCCGTTCCTCTCGCGGCAAGGCCGGGTCGGGGGCTGAGGTCCCGCAGGCTGCCGCGCCAGATCCGGCGGACCTGAGGAACACGCTGTCCGCCATGCAGCGCGGATGGCAGCAGGGACGTGCACAGTCGCAACGGGATTCGGAGGGCAGAGATGGAAGCTAGCCATTACGGCGGGGGTCAGAACTACCCAGTTAACCAACTGGACTGGCTCCTCGATGACCTGGTGAACCGGGTCCCTGACGTTCACCGCGCGGTCTTCCTGTCACAGGACGGCCTGGCGCTGGGCGCCTCGCAGGGACTGCAGCGCGACGACGCGGAGCACCTGGCCGCGCTCTCCGCGGGCTTCCAGTCCCTGGCACGCGGCGCCGGACGGCACTTCGGCGGCGGCGAGGTGCGGCAGACGATCATCGAGATGACGTTGGGCTTCCTCTTCGTAATGGCCGCGGGCCACGGCACCTGCCTCGCCGTGCTTACCGGCGCGGACCCCGATGTGGGCCAGGTCGCGTACGAGATGGCGATTCTCGTGCAGCGCACTGGCGATCACCTTCAGGTGAACATGCGGACACCGTCCGCGTTATATGCGGTTAAGGGCTAGGGGAAAGTGCTTGGGGATGCCGTCACATGACGAGCAGTGGCTCGACTCAGAGGCCGGTCCGGTGGTCCGGCCTTATGCCCTCACCCAGGGCAGGACGCGGCATTCCGGTGCCGCGTTCGATCTAGTCGCGACCGTGACGGCAGTCCCTGGGCGGGGCGCCGATCTGAGCGTTCTGGCACCAGAACATCTAGCCGTGCTGCAGCTTGCCCAGACACCGGCTACCGTGGTCGACATCGCGTCAGATGTCGACCTTCCGCTCGGCGTGGTCCGCATCCTTCTGGCGGACCTGCGGGAGCTAGGCCTCGCTGCCATCAGCGCGCCGATCGCGACGAAACCGCAGCAGGTTGACAGGAACACGCTCAGGGAGGTTCTCCATGGCCTACGGGGGCTATGAGCCCGCTGCCGCAGGCGGCTCGGCACGCCACCGTGCGATCAAGATCCTGCTCGCGGGCGGGTTCGGGGCCGGCAAGACCACGCTCGTCGGCGCGGTCAGCGAGATCAGGCCGCTGCGCACCGAGGAGCCGCTGACCGAAGGCAGCGCCAAGGTCGACGACACGACCGGTGTGGAACGCAAGACCACGACCACTGTCGCGATGGACTTCGGGCGGATCACGCTGCGCCACGACCTGGTGCTGTACCTCTTCGGCACGCCGGGGCAGGAACGGTTCTGGTTCATGTGGGACGAGCTGGTAGTGGGCGCGCTCGGCGCCGTGGTGCTCGCCGATACCCGCCGGCTGGCCGACTGCTTCCCGGCGATCGACTACTTCGAGCGCCGGGAGATTCCGTTCATCGTGGCGCTGAACTGCTTCGAGGGCGCCAAGCGCTACGACCCGGACGACGTCCGCGTCGCCCTGGATCTCGACCCTGGCATGCCGATCGTGATGTGCGACGCCCGGTCGCGCGAGTCGGCCAAGGAAGTCCTGATATCGCTGGTCGAGCATGTGCTGACGATCGCCGACGAGCCCGTCCACTAACACCTTTTATCCTGAACGCGCCCTCCTGTCTCCCCGCCGTCAGCTATCCCCGGAAACGCGAAAGAGCCGCCACGCTGGCGGCTCTCCTTCTTTTTAGCGAGACGGGGAGGGGCGGAAGTCAGCTGGGACCGGTCGGATAGTCGTGGCGGAGTACCGCCCAGACCGCCTTACCGTGACCCTCGATCGGCGACCAGCCCCATACGTAGCTGAGCGCGCCTACGATCTGCAGCCCCCGGCCGCTTTCCCCCGTCCAGCCGGGCGCGCGCGGCTGGGGGGCTTCGTTGCTCGGGTCGGTGACCGCGAGCATCACCTCCCCCGCCCTGCGGAGCAGACACAGTCGGAGCGTGGCGGGCGACAGCGGCGACGCGGTCCGCAAACCGTGCCGGACGGCGTTGACCACAAGCTCGGCGATGATCATTTCGGCGTCGTCCGACAGGTAGTTCAGGCCCCAGTGGGAGAGGAACTCCCTGACGAACTGACGTGCGGTCCGCGCTTCCTCAGGTATAGGGTTCAGCGGACGGCTGGTTACCGCTGGCGTCTCCCACCAGGCGGACGGCACAGGAAGCAGCCGTGGCGGGCATGCCGGGGGCGCCGGAACGCTGACGATGTCATCCTCGTCATCATCTTCCGGCTCATAAGCAACCCTCAGGTGGGCCAACGCAACCGCTTTCTGCATCGTCATGTGGCTTGGAAGCCTTGTCTGTCGCAGTTAGTGGGGTATGCCTTACTTGTATGCTGCCTGATATATTGTGCAAATGCAAGACCGGATGCACGTTCATTCGATCTGTGCACGGAGCTTGCAAGCGTCCCGCGGGCCGCTAGCAACCACGCTAGCCGCATCGGCCCCGGCGACAAGCGCCTGGTAGCGCGGGCCTGACGGCAGGGGATGGAGCCGGTTAAGCCGTCCCCGGTCTAGCTCCGGTCCGCCAGGCGGGTTCAGTAGTCCTGTTAATCATGCAGAGGGGCGGTATACGGGTAGTCGCGACGCGCCGGAGCAAAACCGGCTGGCACGCGTGCCGCGTCGCACGTACCGGGCGCCCGATCGCGGGTCCGCCACGTGCGCGCCGCGCTGACTCACCCTAGGTGATCTCGGCTGGGGGTGTTCAACAGCTTAACGACAGGCCACTGGAAGGAACATGGAAAACATCTACAACGGCATTTCCGCCTCGGAGCTGACCGAAGCCACCTGGCGGAAGAGTGCCCGCAGCAATCCGAACGGGGCGTGCGTCGAGATGGCGACGCTCGGCACGGAACGAATCGCCGTCCGCAACTCCCGCTTCCCGGGTGGCCCGGCTCTCCTCTATACCCGCGGGCAGATCGCGGCCTTCCTCGCCGGCGTCAGGAACGGTGAGTTCGATCACATGGTCTGAAACTTCGAACCCCGCAGGTCTATTGAATTGTCACATACCGCCCTTCCCTGACGGCATGGTCACATGCGAAACTATCGGGCATGCCCCGCGTGGTGCTGGCCGGGGAAACAAACCTGCGAGGAGTGGCGATGCTCTCGTCCGAGGAGTCCGCCTGGGACGGCGCCCCGGCTTTGTTCAGCCCGCGGTCGGCTGGCCCGACCGTGCAGCGGCTGGTGCTCGGTGGTCATCTGCGCCGCCTGCGCGAGGACGCGTTTATCACCACTGAGCAGGCCGCGGCGGCGATTCGCGGGTCACACTCCAAGATCAGCCGGATGGAGCACGGCCGCGTCGGGTTCAAAGAGCGCGACATCGACGACTTGCTGACGCTCTACGGCATCACGGGCGGTGAGGAGCGGGACGCCCTGCTGGCGCTCGCCCGTGAGGCGAACACCCCGGGCTGGTGGCAGGGGTACGCGGACATCCTC
Organism: Trebonia sp.; assembly: GCA_035552855.1. Lineage (GTDB taxonomy): Bacteria > Actinomycetota > Actinomycetes > Streptosporangiales > Streptosporangiaceae > Trebonia. The sequence goes on from DASZKN010000070.1 coordinate 13,423, forward strand.
CCGCACTGGGTAGAGCCGTACTTCGGGCTTGAGGCGGCGGCGTCGTTCATCCGGACGTATGAGCTGCAGTTCGTCACCGGGCTCCTCCAGACCGAGAGCTACGCGCGCGCCATCATCCGCCTCGGCAACGCCACCTCCGAGGACGACGTGGCGCGACGCGCGGAGGCCAGGCTCGCCCGGCAGGACATCCTGAACCGGGAGAACCCGCCCCGGCTGTGGGCGGTGATGGACGAGAGCGCCCTGCACCGTTCGATCGGCGGTAAGGCCGTCATGCGGGAGCAGGTGCGGCACCTCATCGACATGGCCGACCATCCGGCGGTGACGATGCAGATCCTGCCGTTCGACGCGGGCTCGCACCCGGCGATGGGCGGACCGTTCACGATCTTGCGCTTCTCCGAGCCGGACCTGCGCGACGTCGTGTACATCGAGCAGCTGACGAGCGCCATCTACCTCGACAAGCCGACCGACGTGGACAGCTACCTCGAGGTGATGGAGCAGCTCTGCCTGCAGGCCGAGCCCGCCGCCGAGACCTCGCGCCTGCTCAGCAAGATCCTCAAGGACCTCTAGCGCGGCCGCTAGTCCAGTTCGGGGACCAGGGCCGGGGTCGTCCTCGTGAGGGTTTCCTTGCGGAAGAAGGACGGGGAGATAAATCGCATGTAGATGCCGGCGATCAGGCCGATCAGGGCCGACACAAAGGCGATCACGAACACCCCGCCGATGTACCAGTGCGGCCAGAACGGCATCAGCCAGGACGTGTAACTGTTGCCGGACGCGTAGTCCCAGTCGGCCCAGATGCTCCAGCCGCCCGCGAAGTACATGATCAGGCCGCCGAGCACCGGCAGGATGCCGCGCATCCAGAGGTTGCGCGCGCTGGATAGCAGCGTGTGCCGGTAATACCAGGCGCAAGCGAAGCCGGTCAGGCCGTAGTAGAAGGCGATGTACAGGCCGATCCCGGTCACCGCGTCGGTGATCACGTAGCCGCCCGAAATGTAGTTGAAGCCAAGGTAGAGCAGGACGGAAACCCCGCCCATCGCGATCGTCGACACGGTCGGAGTGAGGTAGCGCGGGTGCACGTTGGCGAACGCCTTGGGAAGCGCGCGGTACGTCGCCATGGACAGCGTGGTCCGCGCCGTCGGCAAGATCGTCGTCTGAGTCGACGCGGCCGCCGAGGTGAGCACCATGAGCACCAGCAGCCGGGCGAAGAAGAGCCCGATGCCGGCGCCCCCGAACACCTGGCTGCCGAGGACGGAGAGCACGTCGGAGTTGCCGGTGTTGCCCAGGCCGGTCCCGGTCGTGCCGACACCCGCGAAGGCCTGGGCCGCGATGATCACGACCACGTACGTCACCAGCAGGATGATCGTGGACAGGATCGCGGCCCGGCCCGGCGTCTTTTCCGGGTCCTTGGACTCTTCGTTGACCGCCACCGCCGTGTCCCAGCCCCAGTAGATGAACAGCATCAGGATCAGGCCGCTGACGAACGCGGAGAAGCTCGAGATGTGCAGGGGGTTGAACCAGGACCACGCCGGGTGGACGGAAGTCGCCGGATGATTACCGGTGCCGACCCGCACCAGCGCGGTCACGGCGAACACCAGCAGCATGACCAGTTCGACACTGAGCAGGACACGCTGGAACATGGCCGAGACCTCGATGCCGCGATAGCAGATGTAGGTCATCGCGACGATCCACAGCACTCCCACGAGCAGCACCCAGCCGCTGGTGGCGCTGCGCCCGATACTGTTCGCGCCGAATAGCAGGAAGACGTACTGTCCGGCGATCTGCGCGAGGCTGGCCATGACGAGCACGTCGGCGGCGACGATGGCCCAGCCGCCGGCCCAGCCGGTGCGCGGCCCGAACGCGCGCGTGCCCCAGGTGAAGGTCGTGCCGCAGTCCGGGTCGGCCTTGTTCAGCTCGCTGTACCCGATCGACGTGAGGAAGATCGGGACGAACGCCAGGATCGCGACGATCGGCGCGCCGAGGCCGACCACCGCGACGATGAAACCCAGCGTGGCGGCCAGGCTGTAGGCCGGGGCCGTCGAGGCGACGCCCATGACCGTAGTAGAGATGAGGCCGAGCGCGCCGGGCTTCAGCCCTTTGTCCGCCGGCTGTTCGACGATGCCCGGCGACGTGCCCTCCGCGGTAGCCATGAGTCGCCCCACCACCCCTCTGCTCTCCATGGGATTTCCACGGTTCTAGCACAATATTTAGTTTTTGACGACCCTTTCAGTGGTTAATACCTTGTTTCGCCCCTGAAAGCGAAGCCGATCGCGGCGCGCGCGACCGCGGGAACGCATTAGGGTCTGGTGCGAGCGTGGCGTGCCGTTTTACCGTGGAGACCATCGGCGACGGCAAGGAGGCCGCATGCGGATATCGGTGACTGTCGACGGCGTCCGGTATGAGGATGACGTCGAACCGCGCTTGCTTCTGGTCCACTATCTCAGGGAAAACGCCGGCCGGACGGGAACGCCCATCGGCTGCGATACCTCTAACTGCGGAACCTGTACCGTCCTGCTGAACGGCCGTTCAGTGAAAAGCTGCTCGGTACTCTCCGTGCAGGCCGATGGCGCCGAGATCACGACCATCCAGGGCCTGGCGAACGGAGAGCTGCACCCGCTGCAGCAGGCGTTCCACGAAGAGCACGCGCTGCAGTGCGGCTACTGCACGCCGGGGATGATCTTGGCCGCGGCGGACCTGCTCAGCGAAAACCCGCACCCGACCGAGGAAGAGGTCCGGCACGGGCTCGAAGGCAACCTGTGCCGGTGCACCGGTTACCAGAACATCGTCCGCGCCGTCCTGAAGGCAGCGAACGCGGCGGAAACGACCGAGGTGACCGCATGACCGCCGAGGCAGTGACGCCGAGCGAGGTCGGCAAGGCCCGTGCGCGCAAGGAAGATGCCAGGCTTATCACCGGGCAGACCAACTGGACCGACAACATCACGCTGCCCGGCCTGGCCCACGTCGCGTTCCTGCGCAGCCCGCACGCACACGCGCGCATCACCGCCGTGGACGTGTCCGCCGCCAAGGACGCGCCGGGCGTGTTCGCGGCGTACACCGGCGCGGACTTCGCGGCCGAGCAGGGATCGCTCCCTTGTGCCTGGCCGGTCACCGAGGACATCGTCATCCCCGACCACCCCCCGATGGCCGTCGACACCGTCCGCTACGGCGGCGAGATCGTCGCCGCGGTCGTCGCCCGCGACCGGTACGCCGCGGCGGACGCGCTCGAGCTGATCGACGTCGACAACGAGCCGCTCGAGCCCGTCCTCGACATGGAAGCCGCGCTCGCCGCGGGCAGCCCGCGCGTACACGAAGCGGGCAACAAGTCGTTCACGTGGACGTTCGAGAACGGCGACCTGGCCGCCGCGTTCGCGGACGCGCCGGTCGTCCTGGAGCGCATGTACCGCCAGCAGCGACTGATCCCGTCCGCGATGGAGCCGCGATCGGTCGTGGCCGCGTCCGTCGGGGACGAGTTCACGCTGTGGTC
>DASZKN010000071.1:0-19500 GCA_035552855.1 Trebonia sp.
CTTCCTGGATACCGTTGTACTCCCTTGCCACCTTGCGGATCGCGAAGATCGAGTCGGCACGCTCCGCGTACGTCTCGCCGATGCCGATGAGGATGCCGGTCGTGAACGGGACGCTGGAGCGGCCGGCGTCTTCGAGGACGCGCAGGCGGACCGCCGGGTCCTTGTCGGGGCTGCCGAAATGCGGCCCGCCCTTCTCGGCGAACAGGCGCGTCGCGGTCGTTTCCAGCATCATGCCCATGGACGGGGCGACCGGCTTCAGCCGCTGGAAGTCCTGCCAGGTGAGCACGCCGGGGTTGAGGTGCGGGAGCAGCCCCGTCTCCTCAAGGACGCGGATCGCCATCGCGCGGACGTAGGACAGCGTGTCGTCGTAACCGTGGGCGTCGAGCCAGTCCTTGGCCTGGTGCCAGCGGTCTTCCGGGCGGTCGCCCAGCGTGAACAGGGCTTCCTTGCAGCCGAGTTCAGCGCCCCGGCGCGCGATGTCGAGAACCTCGTCGGGGCTCAGGTACTCGCTGTGCAGGTTCTTGGGCACGGTGGCGAACGTGCAGTAGCCGCAGCGGTCGCGGCACAGCCGGGTCAGCGGGATGAAGACCTTCTTGGAGTACGTGATGACGCCAGGCCGCCCCGCGGCCTCGAGGCCGGCGTCTCTGGTCCGGCTCGCGTATCGCAGGAGCGCTCGCAGGTCCGTGTCACGCGCGTGCAGGAGGACGGTCGCCTCGCCGTGGTCGAGCGGTTTACCGTCGCGCGCGCGGGCCAGCGCTCTGCGCATGGCCGCCACGGTGACGCCGCCGTTTTCACCCTGATCGATGGTGGAAGCGCTCATGGTTGGAACTCTAGGCCACGCGGCCGGGCAAACCGGACCGGCCTCGCACTTAGGCGCGGTCAGAAGCGCCGGTAGTCGCGGACGGGCAGCCGCGGTCCGCGCCGGGGCGGGCGCAGGCCCGTCATCCCCACCAGCCGCGTCACCCGGTGCCTGTGGCCCTTGTACGGTTCGAGCAGTTCGAGCATGATCGCGTCGTCGGCGGCCGGGTGGCCGGCGAGTGCCCAGCCCACGGCCTTGGGCAGATTGTAGTCGCCGACGGAGACGGCGTCGGGGTCGCCGATCGCACGCTGGCGGGTCTCGGCGGAGGTCCACGGGCCGATGCCGGGGATCGTGCGCAGTTTGCGGTCGGCTTCCGCGGTGGTCAGCGTGAGCAGGCGTTCCAGGCTGCTGGCGACGCTCGCGGCCCGGTTGATCGTCTGCGCGCGGACCGCTTCCACCCCGGCCCGGTGCCAGTCCCAGGTCGGGATGGCGCGCCACGTCTTCGCCGGCGGGAAGACGCGCATGCCGCGCGGCGCCGGGCCCGGAGGCGGCGTGCCGTACTTGGTCAGCAGGATCTTCCAGGCCCGGTGCGCTTCGAGCGACAAGATTTTCTGCTCGAGGATCGCCGGCACGAGCGCCTCCATCAGGCGGCCGGTACGGCCCACGCGCAGCCCTGGATGCCGGCTGGCCACCTCGCTCAGGAGCGGGTGCGGGCTCGGATCGAATCCGGAGATGTCATCCTGCGCGCCGAGGGCGGCCGGCAGCGCGTCGAGCAGCCAGGCCGCGCCCGGGCCCCACGCGTACGCGAGCACCCGGTGGCCGGCCGGGGCGGGCCGGGCGGGCGGGACCCGGATCGTGCCCGGGCCGTCGGGCGTGAGCGACGTCCGCCATACGGCCCCGGCGGTGTCGGCCTGGAAGGTCGGGTCGCCCGCGCCCCGGCCCTGGGCGGACAGCGTGAGCCTGACATCGACGGGGAACGGCGCCGTCCACTCCCGCGTCAGCGCGCCGTCCTTGGCCCCGGACGCCGCGGACCATGATCGCGGGTCATCAAGGCCGTTGTCACGCACCTTTGGACCCGCGATCATGGAAGCTCCTACACGTCGGAGGAGAAGCGGACCGACGTCGCCTCGAGCCGGACGTCGGGCCAGACACGGATGCCGCGGGCAAGCTCGTTGCCCGGACCGACGAACGCGCGGTCACCGATCACCACGCCGTCGAGGACGGCGCCGTCGCCGATGACCGCGCCGCGGCCGACGATGCTGTGCCGGACAACCGCGCCCGCGCCGACCAAGGCGCCGTCGAACACCACGCTGCCGTGCACCACCGCGCCGGCCCGCACCACCGCGCCCGCGCCCAGCACAGTGCCGCCGGTGAGCGTCGCGTCCGCCGCCGCCCGCGCGTCGGCGAGCAGCAGGCGCTCCCCGCAGGAACCAGGTACGGCGGGCGAGGGCAGCTGGCCGAGGACGACGTCACACGAGCCGCGGACGAACGCCTCCGGCGTGCCGACGTCCAGCCAGTAGGCGGATTCCGGATAGCCCATGACGACCGCGCCCGCGGCGATCAGCCCGGGGAACGTCTCCCGCTCCACCGAGACGACCTGACTAGCCGGGATCGCGTCGATGACCGAGCGCTTGAACACGTAGCAGCCGGCGTTGATGCGGTTGGTGACGGGGTCGGGCGTCTTCTCCAGGAAGGCGGTCACGCGGCCGGCCTCGTCCACCGGCACGCAGCCGTAGCGCGACGGATCGTCCACCTCGACCAGGTGCAGGGTCACCGCCGCGTCCCGCTTGCGGTGCAGATCCACCTGGGCGGGCAGGTCGTGCCCGGAGAGGATGTCGCCGTTCAGCACCACGACCGGGTCATCGGGGCCGCCGCGCAGCAGCGACGCGGCGTTGCGGATGCCGCCGCCCGTGCCGAGGGGGGACTCCTCGTGGACGTAGTCGATCGACAGCCCGAGCGAGGAACCGTCGCCGAAGGCCTCGCTGAACATTTCCGCCCGGTACGACGTCGCCAGCACGACGTGCGTGATGCCGCACTGCGCGGCCCTGGTGAGCTGATGAGCGAGGAAAGGGACCCCGGCGGTCGGAAGGAGCGGTTTCGGCGCCGATAGAGTAAGCGGGCGCAACCGTGTGCCCTTGCCCCCCACAAGCAGGATCGCTTCGAGCGGTTCACGCGGCATCTGCATTATCGCCTTTAGCGGTCGACTGAATGGACAGGGCCGGGGTGGTCCCCGGCGACTTCCGCAGCATACTCACAAGGGCGCCGCGCACCCTCATACATACGAGATCTGAACCTGTCGCGTTATTCACAGGCCGGCCTTTTGTTACCAGACCCCGTTTATCCGGGGCCCTTCGACGCCGCTGCCTGATCGATCGCCCGCTTGTAGCTATCCATGTGCGCCGCCGCGGAAGCCGCCCACGTGAACTGCTGCGACCGCGCGTGCCCGGCCGCGCCGAGTTCGGCGCGCCGCGACGGGTCGTTGAGCAACGCCCGCAGCGCGGCCCCGATCGATTCGGCGTCCGGCTCGGTGTACGCGACGGCGTCGCCGCCGACCTCGGGCAGCGACGAGCAATGCGTGGTCAGGACCGGCGCGCCGCACGCCATCGCCTCGAGCACCGGCAGCCCGAACCCCTCGCCACGGGACGGGAACGCCGCCACCAGCGCACCCCCGAGAAAACCGGGCAGGTCGCTGTACGGCAGAAAGCCGGGACGGCACAGCCGCAGGTGCGGCGGCACCGACGCCACCGCCGCGTCGACGTCGTCGCTCCAGCCACGACCGCCACCGCCGAGCACGAGCGCCGGCGGATCGGCGATATCCGCGACCGCCGCGGTCCAGCCCGCGATCAGCGCGGCGACGTTCTTCCGCGGCTCCAGCGACCCGAGGAAGGCGATGTACGGCTTGCCGTGCAGCCCGAGACGCTCCGACACCGCACCGACCTCGGCCGGCGACGGCCGGCGGAACAGCCGGGGATCAACACCGTGGTACGCGACATCGATCCGCGCGACGTCCACCCCGAGTGCCCGCACGAGTTCGTCGCGGGTGGCCTGGGACGGGACGATCAGCCGCGTGGCGCGCCGGGCGGCGGTGCGGATCGCCGATTTGAAAAGCACCGCGCTGGCCGGCGGGTGCAGCGCGGGATCGGTGAAGAACGTGATGTCGTGCACGGTGACCACCGTGGGCCTGCCCGGACGCAACGGCATCGAATAGTGCGGCATGTGGATAACGTCGGCGTCAACCTGCTGCGCGACGATCGGCAGGCCGCTCTGCTCCCAGGCGAGCCGGGCGGGCCGGTGCCCGAGCGCGGCGGGTCCCGCCGCGACCCGTGCCCCGGGCGCGAGGACGCCGTAGCGCTCCGCATCCGCCCGCTGGCACACCACCGCCAGGTCAGCCCCGGCCGAGCCGAGCGCCCCGATCAGGCCGTCGGTGTAACGGCCGAGCGCGCCCCGGTCTGTCGGCACATCGGTCGCGTCGACAAGTACTCGAAGTGCCACGACTCCATGCGCTCCCTTCGAAGTCCTGTCAAAGGCAGCCTACGCTGCGCCTCGCAACTGACCTAACAGGACGGGACGGACTTGCCCGCCTTGATCGCCTCCAGGTCAGACATCGCCTGCGACAGCGTCGACACCTTCACCACGCGCAACCCGGCCGGAGTGGCGCCGGCGACGTCCGGGCAGTTGCCGGCCGGTGCCAGGAAGACCGTCGCGCCCGCGTCGCGCGCGCCGACCATCTTCTGCTGGATGCCGCCGATCTTCTCCACCTGGCCGGCCGCGGTGATCTCGCCGGTCCCGGCGATGAACTTCCCGCCGGCCAGGTTGAGCTTCGTGAGCTTGTCGATGATGCCGAGGGCGAACATCATGCCCGCGCTGGGCCCGCCGATGTCACCGACGCTGAACTTCACCTGGAACGGGAACTTGTACTGCTCCTGGGTGTCCACCCCGATGATCGGCCGACCGCCGGATTCCTTGGTGCGCACGTCCACCTGCGCCACCTTGCCGGACCGCAGCACGGAGAGCTTGAGCACCGAGCCCGCCGGATGCGACGTGATCAGCCTGGCCAGCGACGACCCGTCGGTGACCTTGACCCCGTCCACCGACTGCATGACGTCGCCGGCCTTGAGCACCCCGGCGGCCGGCGTCCCGGGAACCGTGGAAAGGACCGCGACCTCGGTCTGGAAGGGGATGTGGAGCGCGTTGAACGCGGCCGCCTGGGCCGTCTGCTGCGACCCGGCCATCTGCGCCGTGTCCTGGGCCTGGGTCTGCTGAGCAGACTGCCCCGGCGGGAACAGTTCGGTCTCCGGGACCACCGCCTCGGAGGAGTTCAGCCACGCGCGCAGCGCCTGGAAGATGTTCAGGTTCGCCCCCGGGCCGCCCTCATAGCTGACGGTCACCATGTTGAGGTTGCCCTTGGCGGGGTACGTGGGGTGCCCGCTGATCGTGATCAGCGGCTGCCCTGAGCTGTCCGCTCCCAGCGTGTTCAGCGTCGGGCCAGGACCGAGGATGACGTACGGCACCGGGACCAGAACGGCGACGGCGATCGCGACCAGCGTCGCGAGCCCGGCGATGAGCAGCGTCAGGGAACGTCGGGACATGCCCGGAAGATTACGCGGAACCAACCCACTCAGCCGACCCGTCCGCGAACAGCTGGTGTTTCCAGATGGGGATCGCGGCCTTGAGCTCGTCGATCAGCGCCCGGCACGCCGCGAATGCTTCGGCGCGGTGCCCGCAGGACACGCCGACGACCACCGCGAGGTCACCGATCGCCAGGTCACCGATCCGGTGCGTCGCGGCGAGAGCGATGACATCGGGATACTTGCCCGCGACCTGCTCGGCGACGCGGCGCAGTTCGTCCTCCGCGGACGGGTGGGCGCTGTAGGACAGGGCGGTCACGCCGCGGGACGAGTCGTGGTCGCGGACAGCCCCGGCGAACAGCACGATGCCGCCCGCGGCCGGGTCAGTGACGGCGGCCCGGACCTCATCGACGGACAGTTCGCTGTCCCTGATGGCGATCAGCCTGACTTGACTCACGAGTCAACGGTACCCCGCGCCGCCACGCGAACCGAGCACCCGCCGCGGAAGCGGCGAGGCGGGGAGTCACCACGGCACGTTAGGGATAATAACTTTTTGCCTCTGCGTGCCCGGTGGACAATGGCCGCGGTCCCGAGGACCGCCGCGGTGCCGGCGGCCGCGCCCGCGGCCGTGATCGCGGTGTCCCGGCGCGTGATGCGGCGGCCCGCGACCGTCGTGCGACCGGCCCGGCCGGCGAGCAGCACCGACAGCGCCGCGGCGTTGTCATGCCTCGCGCGCCACCCCGCGGCCCGCAGCACGGCGCAGTCCACCACCCATGGGTACACGGCGTACCGCAGTTCGGCCGCCGGGGCCGGCGTGGCGCCCAGCCGGTGCAGGCGTTCGGCCGTCCCGAACGTCAGCCGGGCGGGCAGTTCGATCAGCCGCAGGCCGCTCAGTTCCGACACTTCGGCCTGCGTGAGCCAGCCGTCGCTGCCGACCGCGAAGTCACCGTCGATCGCGCCGGCCGCGGCCAGCTCGAGGGCGGACACCAGGTCGGACACGTGGCAGAACTGCCAGCGGGACTCACAGCCGCGGACCGCGAGCAGCCGGGGAGCCTCGAAATGCCTCGTCAGCAGCGTGTCCACGGTCTCCCCGACGAGGGCCGCCGGGCGCGCGACGCAGACCGCGGTGCCCGGGTTGACCCGGCGGGAGCGCCGCGCGATCTCCTCGATCTCGACCAGGTCCCCGGCCAGGCTGCCGTCGGTGTCCGCGAGCAGCGGCGCGTCCTCGGGGAGCGGCACCGGGTTGTCCGGCCGGGCACCGTAGACCATGGCGCTGGTCACGAGGACGACCCGGCCGACACGTTCGGCCGCGGCGGCCGTGAGCACGGTCTGTGCGCCGCGGACGTTGGCCGCTCGCCGGGCCCGCGCGTCCGCGGCGGCCGACATGTCCATGTCCGCGTGCACGATCACGTCCACGCCGGACAGCCGGGCCGCCAGCGTGGGGTCACGCACGTCCGCCAGCCGCCACGTCACTCCCGCGGTGTCGCCGCGCTGCTCGTCGATGGCGACGACCCGGGCGAAGCGCTGTGACTGCGCGAACTGCCGCACGACCACCTCTCCGAGGCCGCGGGCCGCACCGGTGACCGCGACGACGGGAAGCGGGGACGCGGTGCTACGCTCACGGCGAACGCTGCGCTCATGGCGAACCTGCCGTCTGGCGTTTCTCAAAATCGGCTGCTCCCGAATAGCGTGGCGATCATGACCCTTCTATCCTGCCCGACCATGTGAGAGCTGAGGGGGCGCATTATGCCTGACCGACCTCCCTTCGGCTTCGGTCCGCCGAGCCGGCCCGGGGACGACGATCCGAAGCAGTCCGGGGGCCAGGATCCGCTCGGCGGCATGTTCGGCGGCGCCGCTGGCGGACCGAACTTCGCGGACGCGCTGCGGCAGTTCGCTGACCTGCTGTCCTACAGCGGCGGCCCGGTGAACTGGGACCTGGCGAAGAATCTCGCCAGGCACGCGATCGCGGCCAAGGGCGACCCGAGCGTGCTCGCCAACGAGCGCGCGGCCGTCACCGAGGCGGTGCGGCTCGCGGACCTGTGGCTGGATGACGTCACTACGTTCCCGTCTGGCATTCATAAGGTTCAGGCCTGGAGCCAGTCCGAATGGCTGGAGGCCACCTTCCCCGTCTGGTCCTCGCTATGCGAGCCGATCGCGGTCAAGGGCGTCGACGCGATGAGCTCGATGCTGAACGTCGATCCCTCCCAGCTCGGCGAGTCCGTGCCGGAGGAAATGAAGGCGTTCATGGGCGGCCTCGGCGGTCTGGCCGGGCTCGCCCCCATGCTCAAGCAGCTTGGCGGGGCGATGATCGGCGGCCAGACCGGCACCGCGATCGGGGAGCTGGCCGGCGAGATGGTCTCCTCGACCGACATCGGCATCCCGCTCGGGCCGGCGGGCACGGCGGCGCTGCTGCCGTCGGGCGTGGCCGCGTTCGGCGCCGGCCTGTCGGTGGACGCGGGCGAGGTCCGGCTGTTCCTGGCGCTGCGCGAGGCCGCGCACCACAGGCTGTTCGGGCATGTGCCGTGGCTGCGCCAGCACCTGCTCGGCGCTGTCGAGGCGTACGCGAACGGCATCACGGTTGACATGAACAAGCTGCGGGACGCGATGCCGGACATCGACCTGCAGAACCCGGACGCGCTGCGCGAGGCCCTCGCCGGGGAGACGCTCTTCCGCCCGGAGGACACCCCGGAGCAGAAGGCGGCGCTCGCCCGCCTCGAGACGGCGCTCGCGCTGGTCGAGGGCTGGGTCGCGACCGTGGTGGCGGCGGCTTCCGCCAACCGGCTGGCGCACGGGGGCGCGCTCGCCGAGGCGATCAGGCGGCGGCGGGCCACCGGCGGTCCCGCCGAGCGGACGTTCGCGACGCTCGTCGGCCTCGAACTGCGGCCCCGGATGCTGCGCGAAGCGGCGGCCCTGTGGTCGGGCCTGACCACGGCCCGCGGCATGGAGGGCCGGGACGCGCAGTGGGCCCACCCGGATCTGCTGCCGACCGCGTCCGACCTGGAGGACCCGGATGCGTTCGTGGCCGGCTCGGCCGGCGGCGACATCCCCGACGAGCTGGATCTTTCGGATCTGGCGGCCGACTCGGGCAGCTCGGCTGGCCCGGGCAGCTCGGCTGGCCCCGGCGAGGCGCCGGGGTCCGAGTCCGGCGGCTCCGGGAAATCAGCGGGCGGCTCCGAGGAGAAGCCAGGGCCGCCGGGAAACCCCGATCCGGACGAGCCCGGATCGGATTCTGCCCCCTAGTCCGGCCGCGGCGCCCACCTCTCGGCCGGGAATGGCCGCTTAACGAGGTATGCCCGGAATGTCAGAGGGTAGTGTCATGCTGACAGCATGAGACCAGCGCTTAAGGCCGGCTTGCGGCCGCTGTGGCGGGACCGTGACACATTGCAGATCGGCGTCGACCCGCGGCGGGCGGCGGCGCTTACCGGGCTCGGCAACGCCGCGGCGATCGTGCCGTTGCTCGACGGGTCCCGTGATGATGCCGCGGTGGTGCGCGCCGCGCACGGCTACGGCGTCCCGCCCGCGGCGACGCGGCGCGTCCTTGACCTGCTCGCCATGGCGGGCGTGCTCGACGACTTCCCCACGGCGCTGCACAAGTCGCTGCCCGGTCCGCAGCGTGCCCGGCTCGCCCCGGAACTAGCCTGCGCTTCCCTCGCGTACGGCGACAGCGACGGCGGCGCCGGCACGATCATGCGCCGACGGGCCGCCTTCGTCCGGGTCTACGGCGCGGGCCGGGTCGGGTCCTGCGTCGCGACGTTCCTCGCCGCGTCGGGGGTGGGCCGGGTCAGTTGCCACGACAGCGGCGAGGCCGGATACGCCGATCTTTCGCCTGCCGGACTCACCAGAGAGGACATCGGCGCGCCGCGGTCTTCCGGTGCCGCCCGCGCCATCCGCCGGGCCGCGCCCGAGGCGTGGGTCGCGGACGATGACACGCGCCGTCCGCACCTCGCGGTGCTGGCCGGGCCGGCCGACCCGCAGGCTGCCGCGTCGCTGGCCCGGGCGGGCATACCGCACCTGGCGACCCGGGCCGAGGAGGCCATCGGCATCGTCGGCCCGCTCGTGGTGCCCGGCGATTCGGCGTGCCTGCGCTGCCTCGACCTCACCAAGGCGGCGCGTGACCCGGCGTGGCCGCTGATCCTCGCCCAGCGGTCTGACCGGGCGGCCCGGCTGGATCCGCCGGCGCAGGCATGCGACACCGTGCTGGCCGCGGCGACGGCGGCGCTCGCCGCGGCGCAGGCGCTCGCGTTCCTCGACCGCGCCCACGCGGCGACCCTGAACGGGACCCTCGAACTCGTGCTGCCAGACTGGCAGTGGCGCCGCCGCACCTGGCGGCCGAATCCCGCGTGTACCTGCCGGGCCGCCGACAACGCCGACCACGCTGACCACGCTGACAACGTCGGCAACACCGACATCAGGAGCAACAGAAGAACCGTGGTTGAGGAAGCATTAGGCGGCGGAATCGGTTATGTGTAATTGGTGAGCGATGAATGAAAATGGAACTGTGAACGAGGTCCCCCGCAACTCCGTCAACAGGACCGTGAAGCTAGCCGGGCTACCGCTCGGGCTCGCGGGCCGCACCGCACTCGGCATTGGCAAGCGAATCGGCGGCAGATCTGCCGAAATCGTCGCGCAAGAGATCCAGCAGCGCACCGCCGACCAGATCTTCCGGGTGCTGGGCGAGCTCAAGGGCGGCGCGATGAAGTTCGGGCAGGCCCTGTCCATCTTCGAGGCCGCGCTCCCGCCCGAGCTGGCCGCCCCGTACCGCGCGACGCTGACGAAGCTGCAAGAGGCCGCGCCGCCGTTGCCCGCGGCCAGCGTGCACCGGGTGCTGGCGGCCGATCTCGGCGAAGACTGGCGGTCGGAATTCGTGTCGTTCGACGACGCCCCGGTCGCGGCGGCCTCGATCGGCCAGGTGCACCGGGCGGTGTGGCAGGACGGCCGCGAGGTCGCGGTGAAGATCCAGTACCCGGGCGCCGGCAAGGCGCTGATCAGCGACTTTACGCAGTTGTCGAGGGCGGGACGGCTGTTCGGCGTGCTGATGCCCGGCCTGGACGTCAAGGCGATGCTCGACGAACTCCGTGACCGTGTCGCGGAGGAACTGGACTACCGGCTGGAAGCGCGGGCGCAGCAGGCATTCGCGGACGCCTACGCCGGCGACCCGGACATCTACGTGCCCGCGGTCGTCGCGAGCACCGATCACGTCCTCGTTTCCGACTGGATGGACGGCACGCCGCTGTCGGCGATCATCAGCGACGGCTCGCGCGGCGAGCGCAACCGGGCGGGCATCCTGCTCACGCGCTTCCTGTTCTCGGGGCCCGCGCGGGCGGGACTGCTGCACGCGGACCCGCACCCGGGTAACTTCCGGCTGCTGGCCGACGGCAGGCTTGGCGTGCTCGACTTCGGGGCCGTGGACCGGCTCCCGGACGGGCTGCCGACGCTGTTCGGACGGCTGCTGCGGATCATGCACGACCCGGACCCCGACATCCTCGTAGTCGAGCGTGAACTGCGCGAAGAAGGATTCCTCCGGCCGGGCATCTCCGTGGACCTGGACGCGCTGCGCGCGTTCCTCGCGCCGCTCGCGGGACCGTCCGCCGTGGAGACGTTCAAGTTCAGCCGCGAGTGGATGCGCGCCGAGGCGGGCCGGGTGACGGAACTGAGCACGTCGAACATCTCGCGGAAGTTCAACGTGCCGCCGTCGTACGTGCTGATCCACCGCGTGTCCACAGCCGGCATCGGCGTGCTGTGCCAGCTTGAGTGCGAAGGCGCGTTCCGCGCCGAGGTGCTGCGCTGGGTCCCCGGTTACACCGACGACCCGCAACTGCCGGCCGGTCCGGTTCCCGTGAGCTGAGGCCAGACACGGAAAGGACCCGGGATGGCCCTCGCGCATCCCGGGTCCCCCGAGAGGACCTGCGTAACAGGCGACCGCTAGAGCGACGCCTCGAGCATCGAGCGCAGCTCATCCGTGCGCTCCCAGGCGGTGAGCATCCTGCGCTCGGCGCGCAGCTGCCGGCGCTGGAGCCGGTTGAGTTCCGCGACCCGGCGCGCGCGCCGCGCATGCCGGGCCTGGTCGATTGTGTCCTCATGTCGGTCTCTGGCGAGTGTTTCTGACAGGTACATCATTGTCCTCTGCATCGTGTGCGTGCTTGTGCCAGAAGTTGTGCATCGTGTGCTGGTAGTTCTGCTGAGTGAAACGGCAGTCGGCGCTATGCCGCCTGGCCGCCGGCCTTGGCCATCGCGTCGCCGGCCTTGGCCATCGCGGCGTCTTCCTTGCGCGGACGCCCCCGGGGCCGCTTGCGCGGGACGATGGTTCCGCGCAGGAGCAGTTCCCCACCCCAGACTCCCCATGGCTCCCGGCGCTCAAGCGCGCCTTCCAGGCACGTAGTCCGTGCCCGGCAGCCCTGGCAGAGTGCCTTCGCCGTCTCGACGTCCGCGGGCGCCTCGGCGAAGAACAGCTCCGGATCCTCCGTGCAGGGTAGGTCCAGGCCGCTCGGCACGTTGGCGGCGTCGAAAAGCGTCGCGATCGCTCCCGCGGCGACACCCGGCGCGCCCACGCCGAGCCCCTCGAACCCGGACTGTCTTGCCTCGACTTCCGCCGCGCTGGCCGCGCCCGCGGTGGCATCGGGCCACTGCATCGGTAATCCCCTCTCGCTTTGCTGGTCCATCTCTGGTCTTGATGGGACCGGGCCTGCGAAACAATTTGGCCGCGGACCCTGTGTGCGGGTCCGCGGCCTTCGGGGATCTAGCCGGCCTTTTCTAGGCCGGTTCCCGTTCTGGATGCGGACCCAATGCGCCTTCGCCACCGGCGTTAACGCGGGTCATGTGGACGTACTGGTTACGGTTGTCGACGAGCGGCAGCTCAGCTTTGACAGCGAGCGGTCGCGTCATGGCCGGCACACGCCGCGAGACGGCGAAGACCGCCGCAGGAGCAGCGGCAGCGAAAGCCGAGCCGGGGATCGAAGCCGGGACATAGATGTGCCCGGCGCCAGACGTAGGAACGGGCTGCGGGCAGCCAACACCCACGGAAGCGGCGCCGCCACTAGTAACCGGAACGCTGAGAAGCGTGTTGATCAGCACGTGGAGCACCTCCTTCCGATGGAATCGACTTCCTGGCCCACGGACATGACTTGAAGCCTACGTATTGGCCCGAGACTGCACAAGCCATTTTTGACCTGCGGTTTTCCGTCGCCCAGGGACGACGGAATCCCCCTGTTAAGACAACACTAGTCCGCGTGGTTAAGACGGACCAGCCCCTCCTGCACGACAGATACGACCAGCTCGCCGTCCGCCGTGAAAACCTGGCCCCAGGCGAGCCCGCGGCCGCCCCACGCCCGGGGTGACTCCTGGGCGTACAGCAGCCACTGGTCGGCGCGGAACGGCTTGTGGAACCACATCGCGTGATCGAGGCTCGCGCCGGATATCCGGCCGCTGAACCACGACTCCCCGTGCGCCAGCAGCACGCTGTCAAGCAAGGTCAAATCCGATGCGTAAGTCATCAGGCAGACGTGCAGCAGCGGGTCGTCCGGCAGTTCGCCGTTGACGCGCAGCCAGACGAAGTTCTCGTTGGTGCGAAGCGACGGATCCCGCTCCGCCTCGATGGCCAGCGGGCCGATGGCCCGCACGTCGATGGGGCTGTCCCGGAGGCGGGCCGGCATCTCATCGAGGCTGAGCGCCTCCGCCAGCCGCTCCGAACTGGGCCGCAGCGACTCGGGCGACGGCACGGGCGGCATCGTATCGCCGTGGTCGAAGCCCGGCTCCGGCCGGTGGAAGGACGCGGACAGCGTGAAGATTGTCTTACCGTGCTGGATCGCCGACACGCGGCGCGTGGTGAACGAGCGCCCGTCGCGGACCCGGTCCACGGTGTAGATCAGCGGCACCGCCGGGTCGCCTGGCCGGATGAAGTACGCGTGCAGCGAGTGCACGGGACGGTCCTCGGGCACGGTGCGGCCCGCCGCGACCAGCGCCTGTCCCGCCACCTGGCCCCCGAAGACCCGTTGCACGCGCTCCTCCGGGCTCTGGCCGCGGAAGATGTTGACCTCGATCTGCTCCAGGTCGAGCAGGTCGAGCAGTTCGTCAAGCTGGTCGCTCATCGGCGCCCCTTCACGGTCATCCGCGCCGCGCCACGCTGGCCGCTCACCGCGACCAGCCCCGCCAGGAACCGGGATCGCTCCCGCTCAGGGCTGCCGTCCGCCCGCGATGACGGCCACGAGAGCAGCAGGTGCTCCCGTGCCCTCGTGACGGCCACGTACAGCAGCCGCCGCTCTTCCTCGATCGTCTCCGCCGTCCGCGCGTGCACGATCGGCATTATGCCCTCCACCAGCCCGGGCACGAGCACCGCGTCCCATTCCAGGCCCTTGGCCGCGTGGATGCTCGCCAGCGTCACCGCGTTCGCGGACGGCGCGTGGCCAGCCTCGGCCCGCTGCGCCAGTTCCGTGGCGAAGTCCCTGAGCGTGGCCTCCGGCCGCGCGGCGCTCAGATCGTCGGCGAGCGCCGCGATCGAGGCCAGCGATTCCCAGCGGTCCCGGCTGGCGCCCCGCACGGCGGGCGGCCGCGCCGTGAGACCCGCCCCCGCGAGCACGTGCCGCACGGCCGCGGGCAGCGCGCCCGGCAGCCCGGAGGCGTCGGACCCGTCGGCGTCCGCCCGGGCGGCGCCGCGCAGGAGCACCAGCGCCTGCCGCACCTCGGGCCGCTCGTAGAAGCGCTCGCCGCCGCGCACGACGTACGGCACGCCCGCGTCGTCCAGTGCCCGCTCGAACCGCTCGGAATGAGCGTTGATCCGCAGCAGGATCGCGATCTGGTCGGGCGGCACGCCGCGCTGCCGCAGCGCGGCGACGGCGGACGCGGCCCCGGCGGCTTCCGCCTCCTCGGTCGGATACTGGGTCAGCGACGGTTCCGGGCCGGCCGGCCGCTGCGCGACGAGCGCCGCCGGAGCGTCCGCCGCCGCGGCCGCGAGCCGATTCGCCGCCGCCACGACCTGCGGGGTCGACCGGTAGTCGCGGACCAGCCGGACCACGGTGGCCCCCGGGTAGTCGGCGGCGAACGACCGCAGGTACACGGAGGTGGCACCGGTGAACGAGTAGATCGTCTGCTGCGGGTCCCCGACCACGCACAGCTCGGGCCGGCCGCCGAGCCACGCGTCGAGCAGCAGCTTCTGCAGCGGGTTGACGTCCTGGAATTCGTCGACGGTGAAGAACCTGAAGGCCGCGTGCACTTCGCGGGCGAAAACCGGCTCGGTCGCCAGGATCGCGGCGGTCAGCTCGAGCACCGACTCGAAGTCGATCAGCTGCCGGTCCCGCCGCATCTGCTCGTAGGCCTGGTACAGCCGTCCGACGGTCTCGACCCCGAGGGACGGCGCGCGCCCCGCCGACAGCGCGAACGACACGTACGCGTCGGGGTGCGTCTGGGACACCTTGGCCCATTCGATCTCGGTGACCGCGTCGGCCACCGCGGCGCCGTCCGGCCGCAGCCGCATGTCCCGCGCGGCCTCGCGCACGAGCACGTGCTTGGACTCGACCAGCTTCGGCGGACGCCCGCCGATCGCCTTGGGCCAGAAGTACATGAGCTGGCGCAGGGCGGCCGAATGGAACGTG
Source organism: Trebonia sp. (assembly GCA_035552855.1). Taxonomy (GTDB): domain Bacteria; phylum Actinomycetota; class Actinomycetes; order Streptosporangiales; family Streptosporangiaceae; genus Trebonia. The sequence continues at coordinate 14,952 of DASZKN010000071.1, forward strand.
CTTGCCCGCACCGTCTCCGCCCCGCCGCCGAGCGCGCGCAACCGCCCCCGCAGTTCCCCCGCCGCGCGTACCGTGAACGTCAGCGCGAGAACGTGCGCCGGGTTGACGACGCCAGTGGCGACCGCGTAGGCAATGCGATGCGTGATCGCCCGCGTCTTGCCGGTGCCGGCCCCCGCCAGCACGCAGACCGGCCCGCGGGTGGCGAGCGCTACCGCCCGCTGCTCGGGGTCGAGCGCCGCCAGCAGATCGTCCGCGTCCATCCGCTCCATCTTGCCGCATGCGCGTAGCGGACCGCACGGGGAACCGGCCGGGAACGCGCACGCCCCGAAAGTTGTTGCACTTCTTCGGAACAGCCCGAAATGACCAAAAGGAGACACGGTGCCGCTCACGATGTACACCACCCCGTGGTGCGGGTTCTGCAAGAACCTCAAGAGGCAGCTCGCGAAGGCCGGCGTGGAGATCAGCGAGGTCGACATCGAACGCGACCCCGAGGCAGCCAAATTCGTCGAGGGCGTCAACGGCGGCAACCAGACCGTGCCCACCCTGCTTTTCGAGGACGGCAGCACGATGGTGAATCCTTCCGCGGCGCAGGCGCAGGCGCACCTCGCCCAGCTCGCCGCGGCTACTCAGGGGTAAAGATTCCGTTTTATCCCTAACGATCACTGGTGACTGTTTTAGCGTAGTCAGGTAGCACGTGCCGGGATGACGGCGCAACCAGGGGGGAGCTGACAGAAAATGAGCGTAGACGGGTCAGACGGCCGACATAGCGACCGGGATGACGAGGTTGTCGTCCGCAAGAGTGAGCACGGCTGGGTCGTGGGTGAGGAGAACGTATCCGACCTCACCAGCGCGATGGTGCTAGCGGACCTGTTCGCGGCCGATCAGGCCGCGCACGGTTCCGCCGCCGCTCCCCCCTCCCCCGCCGCCGCGAGGCGGGAGGGCCCGGAGGAGTCAGCCGGGCGCGTTCGGGATAAGGGGACCGAGCCCGGTGCCGCTGCGCGGCTGGCGGTGACCGTCACCCAGCTTGAGCATGCCCTCGCCTCCCGGGTGCGCGTGGAACAGGCGATCGGCGTGCTCGCCGAGCGGCACCGGCTGCGGCCGCGCGAAGCGTTCGACCTGCTGCGGCGGGCGGCGCGGTCACGCGGGCGGCGGGTCACCGAGATCGCGCAGGACGTGGTCGCGAGCACGGCCAACCCGCTGCTCCGGCTGCCGGAAGAGCTCGCGCGCAAGCGGTCCGAGCCCCGGCCGCGCGGCGGCCGTTCGCTGCGCCACCCGCGGCACGCGGCCAAGCACGCGTGACCGCTACGCCGCGCGCAACGCGGCGAGTACCTGGGCGGCCATCGCGGCCTGGCCGCGGGCGTTCGGGTGGAACGAGTAGGTCAGCGAGGTCGGGATGAGGCCTTCCACGTCCTTGACGTCGCCGTCCTTGCACATGTCACGGCCGGTCGTCGCCTGGTACGTGTCCACGTAGGTGCTGCCGGTCACGGACGCGGCTCCCGCCAGCATCGCGTTCAGCCTGAGCTCGGTGGCGCGCAGGTAGCCGATGTCGCCGTTGGCGATCGGCACGACCGGCCAGCACCCGCCGCGCCGCGGGAACAGGTCGGGATAGCCAAGGAGCAGGACGCGAGCGTGCGGCGCCCTGGCATGGACGGCGGCGAGGACGGCGGTCAGCCTGGGCGCCTCGCCGGCGATCAGCCGCGCGAGCTGGTCGCTGCCGCCCGCCGTGTACCGTGCCTGGCACGGATGGCCGTCCGGGTCGGTCAGGCTGAGCAGCATGCAGGTGTTGAGCACGTGCGTGAAGCCCAGGTCGTCGCCGCTCAGCGTGAGCATGACCAGGGAGTCCGCCGGGCTGAGCGCGCTGAACTGCGGCGGGTTCGTGCCCATGGGCGTCTTCTCCGCGCTGGTCATGTCGGCCACGCCCGCGCTCTCGCAGGCGGCGTCGACGAGACCGGGCGCCTTGAGCCGCTTCGCGACCAGCGTGGCGTAGTTGACGGCCGAGCGCCCGCAGCCGAGCGGCACGGCGCCGTTCGCCGGCGGCGCGAGCAGCCCCGCCGTATAGGAGTCACCGAGCGCGACGACGGGGCCGGTAGCGGCGAACGGCCGGGCGGGCCGGGCCGCGGCCGCGGCCCGGACGCGGGTGCCCGCGTGCGCGTGCGGGTGCGTGGTGCCGCCGAACGCGGTCGCGGCCATGCACACCGCCCCCGCGGCCGCCGCGACGGCTACGGCCGTCCCGCCCCATAGACGTCTGCGCATACTCCTACCTCACCCCCTAGCCCCCGCTGCCCGCAAGTGCGCTGGCGCCGGAGCCCGAAAGCTGGGCCTTGCTGGCCCCGGCCCACGGGTTGGTGAAGCCCACGACCGTCCCGTCGCCCGGGGCGGACGACGGCTTGCCGTACGCGGAGATCCTGACCGGGTAGCCGGTGGCGTAAGCCTCGATCATCTTGCCGCCGCCGATGACGATGCCGACGTGGCCGGGGGCGGCGGCCGTGCCGTCGGAACCCGCGAAGAACACCAGGTCACCTGGTCGCACCTGCGAGGCCGGGATGTGCTGCTCCGTCGTCCATTGCGCCTGCGACGTGCGGGCGATGTAGATGCCCGCCTGCCGGTACGCCATCATGACCAGGCCGGAGCAGTCGAACGCGTCCGGGCCGGTGCCGCCCCACAGGTAGGGCTTGCCGAGCTGCTGCTGCGCGAAGTTGATCGCGGTGGCGACGGCGCTGTTCGGGACCGTCTCGGCGGCCAGCACCATGTTGCCCGCGCACGTCCCCGAGCCGCCCGGCTGGGTAGCGGCCGTGACCGTGAACCCGCCGCTCGAGTACCGGGACGCGAAGTTCAGCACGTCCTGTACGTACCAGTCCGCGTGGTTGTAGGCGAAGATCGCGCCCTGCGGATTGGACTGGTAGCCGTGCTGGTTGAGGTACTTCGCGGCGCCGGCGATCGCGTCCGCCGGGTCGTAGACGGACGCGGCGCCCTTGCCGTCCTCGTTGGTCGCCACGCCGGCCCAGGTGTTGGTCGACGCGCCGCCGACGCCGATCTGCATCGGCCCGGCGGCTCCGAACGCGTTCGTGCCGCTGTGCACGCCCGGCAGCGCGGACTGCCCGTTGTCGCTTTCCTCGGTCCCGATGCCGGCCAGCACCGTCCACGGGATGCGGGACTGCTGACCCACCTTCTTGTACCACGTCAGGTAGTTCGCGGGGATGGACTTGCCCGCCGCCGACGCGGCCGGCTGCGCCGCCGGCGGGGCGCCGCCCGAGGCCGTGCAGCCGGTGCCGCCGTGAGTCGAGAACAGCAGGCTGGTCTCCCCCGCGATCAGCATCGGGATGGCCAGGAACCCGAACATAGCCATCAGGGCTACACCGACGATGAGTAGCCCGGCCGCGCGCCTGTTCACGGGTTCGCCGCCCCGAAGTTGCCCGCGGTCGCCAGTTCGACGTCGTTCACCGTCCAGCCGGCCGCGTCCTGGACGCAGGTCACGGCGTAGGACGACGTGTCCGTCTTGATCCCGTTGCTCGTGGTGAGCTTCTGCTCGATCGTCACGTCGAACGTGATCGTGCCCGGCCCGTAGGCCTTGACCTGGGTGATGCCGGCGCTGCCGGTCGACACCTGTTTCTGCGACTTGCGCTGCGCCAGCGCGCCCGGCGGCGCGTAGGTCGCCTTCAGCGTGTTAGCCAGTTCGGGCGTGATCAGCGTCTTCATCTTGGCCACGTACGCGACGGCCGACTCCGTGTAGCTCCAGGTGCCGTAGTCGTTGGCGAACGCGATCGTGGTCTTGGCCGCCGACGTCAGGTCCTGCTGCGTGAACGGCAGCCAGTTGTAGATGTCCGACTGGCCGCCGGCCGCCGCCGTGCTCGCCGATCCCGTGGCGGCGGTGCCGGCCGGGGTGGCCGGCCGCGTCGCGGGCGCGCTGCTCGGCGCGGCCACGCCCGGGGCGGCCGTCGACGGCTTCGGGGACGGGGACTGGCCCGGCGACGCCGACGCGCCGTGGTGCCCGCCCGGTCCGATGAGGTAGATGCCGAGCCCGCCGAGGACGACGACGATCGCCACGAACAGGGCCCGCTGCTGGCCAGAGGACAGTTCCATGTCCGCCCTCCGCTACCTGCTCCGCCGCCAGAACCGCGGCGGGGTTGCCTTGCTGCCTCCGCTGGTGCTGGTCCCGTTGCCCGTGCTCCGGCTGGCGCCGCTGCCGGTGCTGGGGGCACCGTTCCCGGCGGCACCGTTCCCGGCGGCACCGTTCCCCCGGGCGCCGCTCGCCGGAGCACCGCCCGTGGCCCGCTGCCCGCCCCCCAAGCCGCCGCCGCGGGTGATGGGCGGCGTCGGGATGTTCGGCGCGCTGCCCCGGCTGCTAGTGCCGGCCCCGCCGCTAGTGCCGGTAGTACCGCCCGCCCCGCCCGCGCCGCTCGGGGCCGCGCTCGTCCGTGGCGCCCCGGTCCGTGGCGCGCCGGCCCGCGTCGCGCCGGTCCGTGGCGCGCCGCTGCCGGACGGGCGTCCCGCGCTGCCGGTGGTGCCCGCGCTGCCGGTGGTGCCCGCGCTGGCGGCGCCGCCTGTGCCG
>DASZKN010000072.1:0-3686 GCA_035552855.1 Trebonia sp.
GCCTCGGCCGCCGGGTAGCGCGCGCCTTCCCCGAGTCCCCGGCGGTGGCTCCCACGGCGCCGCCAACGGCAGCCCCGCCACCATCGGCGACACCCGCCGAATCGCCTTAGGCTTCCGCGGCCATGCGCAGCGCGTCCAGCAGCATGGCGGCGGCCGGGGGATCCGGGGGTTCGCCGTAGCGGACCGCGACCACCGTGCGGCGAGTGCCGCGCAGGCGGATCGTGCGCACGCCCGGGTTACGGGCCGCCCGCAGCGCCAGGTCCGGCAGCAGCGCCAGCCCCAGGCCGGCACCCACCAGGGCCTGGACGGCGACGAAATCGTCGGTCGTGAACGCGACCTTGGGCGTGAATCCGGCGGCCGCGCACTGCTGGAGCAAGTGCTCCCGGCACCGGTCGCAGCCGGCGATCCAGCGCTGCGTGGCGAACCGCGACAGGTCGGCGGGCCGCATCTCGGTCAGCGCGGCCGGGGGCACGGGCTCGCCGCCCGCCGGCTCCGCCGCCGGGGCGATCAGGCGGACCGCCTCGTCGAGCAGCACTTGCTCGCGGAGGTCGGCGTCCACGGCCGGCCGTTGCCCGTCGCCGTCCGCGCATTCCGGGTCATGGCGAAAGACCAGCGCCACGTCGACGTAGCCGGCGCGCAGCATCCGCAGCGCTTCGGGCGGCTCGGCTTCGGACAGCCGCAAGTCGACGCTCGGATGCTTGTCGTGCAGCATGGCCGCGGCGGCGGGCACGATCGTGCCGAGCGCGGACGGGAACGCCGCTAGCCGGAGGCGGCCGGCCCGCAGGCCGCTGTAAACCGCGAGTTCGTTCTCGGCCGCGTCGAGGCGGCCGATGACCTCGGCGGCGCGCTCGGCGAGCAGCCGCCCGGCGTCGGTGAGCCGGATGCCGCGGCCGGCCCGCTGGATGAGCTTCGTGCCGGTTTCCGCTTCCAGCCGCGCCAGGTGATGGCTGACCGAGGGCTGGGCGTAATTCAGCGCGTGGGCGGCCGCGGTCACTGAGCCATGCCGGGCGACGGCGACCAGCACCCGAAGCCTCGTGACGTCCAGCATGGTCTGACTATAGAGCGTGTTAATCGGTACGCCCATCCCTGCATATCGGGCTAATCGGTGCAGGTTGTCGGCACTATGACCGTGTCGTGGCCGTCGCCGGAGCTGGTGCCGGGCAGCCGGCGGCGCGCGGGGATCGCTTTGCCGAGCCAGGATGGCAGCCACCAGTTCGCCTTGCCGAGCAGTTCCATCAGCGCGGGCACCAGCACCAGGCGCACCACGGTGGCGTCGACTAGGACAGCGACGGCGAGTCCGAGCCCGATCTGCTTCACCGACACGTCCGGCGTGGCCAGGAAGGAAAGGAACACGACCACCATGATCGCCGCCGCGGCCGAGATCACCCGGGCGGTCTGCGCCAGGCCGGTCGCCACCGCCCGGGAGTTGGCCTGCCCCCGCAGGTACGCCTCCCGGATCCGTGACAGCAGGAACACCTCGTAGTCCATCGAGAGGCCGAACAGGATCACGAACAAGAACACCGGCACCCACGTCGTCACCGGCATCTTCTCCGGGAAGCCGAACAGGCGCCCGCCCCAGCCCCACTGCGTGATCGCGGTCAGCACGCCGTACGCGGCCGTCACGGACAGCAGGTTCATCACGGCCGCCTTCACCGCGACCACGACCGAGCGGAACACGACCACCAGCAAGATCATCGACAGCGCGATCACGGTCCCGACCAGCCAGGGCAGCCGCTGCCCCATCAGGTTCGCGAACGCCACGTTGGCCGCGTTCGGCCCGGTGAGGTAGGCCCGGACCCCGGTCCGCGCGGTCGCCGCGGGCAGGACGGCGCTCTCGATGTGGTTGGCGAGCACGTTCGTCCGCGCGTCCTGCGCGCCGGTCGCGGGATAGGCGATCAGCATCGCGGCCTGCCCGCCCTGGCTGATGACGGGGGGCGTGACGGCCACGATGCCCGGCACGCGCGTGAGCGCGTTTTCGATGCCGGTCACCGCGCCCGAGCCCGCGCCCGGCGGCAATTGCGCCGCGACGATCAGCGGCGCGTCGAACCCGGGGCCGAACCCCCGCGCCATCGCGGCGTAACTGGCGTACCCCATCGTGCCGCGCGCCTGGGCCGACTCGTCCGGCATCGACAGCTTCAGCGCGAGCGCCGGGGAGGCGAGCAGCAAGACGACGCCCGTGGCCGCGAGCGCGGCCGCGATCCGGTGCCGCTGGATGACTCCCGCCCAGCGTTCCCATATCCCGGGACCTTCGGGCCGCCCGGCCCGCGGGCCGCGGCGCGCCCGGCTCACCAGCGTCGGCCGGGCCAGCCGGCCGCCCGTGAACCCGAGCAGCGCGGGCAGCAGCGTCAGCGCCGCGAGCACGGTCATCGCCACCGTGGCCGACGCGGCGATCGCGACACCGCTGAGCAACTGCTGGCGCAGGATCAAGAGCCCGAGCATGCCGATCACCACGGTCGTCCCGGCGGTGAGCACGGACGTGCCCGCCGTCCGCATCGCGGTGACGGCGGCTGTCTCAGGGGTGTCACCGGACCGCAGTTCGCCTCGGAAGCGGGTAAGGATGAACATCGCGTAGTCGATCCCGACACCGAGACCGATCATCGCCGCGACGATCGGCGAGAACGACGGCGCGGGAAACACGTGGCCGAGCAGCGCGATCAGCGACAGCCCGGACCCGATCCCGAACAGCGCCGTCGCCACCGGCAGCCCCATCGCCAGCAGTGATCCGAAGGCCGCGAGCAGCACCACCATCGCGGCCACGATCCCGATCCCGTTCGACGCCCCGCCGTACGGGGTCTCCGCCTGGTCCACGACATCCCCGCCCAGGCTGAAGGTGACGCCGCCTCCGCTGGCGCTCCTGGCGTCGCTGATCAGCGCGGTGGCCTCGGTGGCCGGGATGCTGCTGCCCTGCACGCTGAACTGCACGGTCGCGTACGCGATGTGCCCGTCCCTGGCTACATGCCCTGGCGCCCGGTAGGGATCCGCGACGCCGGTGACGTACGGCGCCTTGCCGAACACATCGAGCGTCCGGCCGACCCGGCGCCGTACGTCCGCGCTCGTCACGGCCGGCGTGGAACGGATCGCCAGCGTGAGCGTGTCCCCCGACTGCCGGTGAAAGTACTGATTGAGCAGTGCCTGCCCGGGGTCGCTGCCAGTGAACGCGTTGTCCGCCGCCGCCCCGAATCGCGTCCACAGCGTGATCAGCACGCCGACCACCACAACCCAGGAGACGAGCGTGGCCACCCGGTGCCGATAGCAGGCGCGCCCCATGCCGCCCAGCACTCCGTCGCTTCGTCTAGTCATACGCCAAGGGTCGCGGTTTCGCCGCTCCGCGTCGTCGTACGCGGGGAGACATCCCCGCGGCGTACGGTTAGGGCGAAACCATGGCGCATATCGCCACGAAGTACCCATGATCATGGACCGCTGAGGCTGCTCCGTCCGGCTTCGGGGCCGCGCCGGGGGGCCAGGCCATACTCGTAGGCGAGTACGACAAGCTGCGCGCGGTCCCGGGCCGCGAGCTTGGTCATCGCCCGGCTGACGTGCGTCTTCGCGGTCAGCGGGCTGACGGTCAGCTTGGTGCCGATCTCGTCGTTCGACAACCCGGCGGCAACGAGCCCGACGACCTCCCGTTCCCGCTCGGTCAGCAACGTGACTCCGTGCGACCCGCGTGACTGGAGTGTCCCCGCCGA
>DASZKN010000073.1:0-4770 GCA_035552855.1 Trebonia sp.
CTGGCGGATGCGTTCGGCCTGTTCACCGGCGCTCAGCGAGTCGGCCAGCCGGCCGCCGGCCGACACGTCCTTGATGCGTCGGACGTAGAGCGAGCACGCCAGGTCGGCGCAGATCCGGATGCCGACCGCGGCCTCGCGGCGCGCGCGCCGGACGCCGCCATCAGCGGCCAACCGATTATCGAGCGGGCACGGCGAGTCAGCGGGCTCGTTAGGCGTCTAGGCAGGGCTTACCGGTTCAGGCGCCGGCCTGCTTGGCGGCGGCGCTGAAGACCGGGAGGTAGCCGTCCTTCTGGCCGGTCGCGGTCGGGTGGTAGGAGGCGCTGATGTTGATGATGTTGACGGAGTGGAGCCAGCCGGCGCCGTCGCACAGCTCGTGGCCGGAGAACTGGGACCGGACATCCGCGAACGTGTCGCCGTTGCTGGCCGCGGCCGTGGCGAGGACGCCGTCCAGGTCGTTGATGCCGTTGTCGAGCGCCCGGTGATCGGCGCTGGACAAACCAATGCAGACCGGGACGCTAAGGTCGTAGAAATCGGGATAGCCGAGGACGATAATCTTCGCGTTCGGGGCGTGCGCGCGAATGTCGGCGAGCATTGTGCCGAGCTGGCCCGGCAATGTGGTGTTCGCGTATTGTTCGGCCGCGGAAACGGCGCTCTCGCACGCGCTCGTGGAATCCAGGACGCAGGTCTCCATGACGGAGGAAAAGCCCGCGTCGTTACCGCCGATGGTGACGCTGACGAGCGTCGTCGACGAGCTGAGGGCCGGCAGCTGGGTGTTGATGACATCGCTGGTCTTGGCCCCTGAGCAGGCGGCGAACGTGAACGACGCGGGCTCACTCGCGGCTGCCCACAGGGCGGGATAAGCGTTGGGGCTCAGGTCGCAGGATCCGCTATTGCTGCCCGCGCCGTCGCCGGCCGAGTAGGAATCGCCGAGTGCGACATAATTGACGCTGGTTGCGGCTTTCGCGGGGATTCCGGTACCGGCGAGCGCGGCGCCGGTCGCGGTAGTGAGAACGACGGCGGCGATAGCGAGCATGCGGGATTTACGCACCAGTCACTCCAGTGTGGTCGGGTGGCTAAAGTTTGCGCGCGCACATTTCTTATATCCCAGATATCAGCACCGGGGAAGATCTACGAAAGTGAATGTATGGTTACCCGAGCGCGTAGCAGCGGGCCGCGGTCGGCTGCGGGTACTGGATGACGTTGACCAGCAGCGGCACGACCGCGCACGGCCAGGCGGCGCCCGGCTCGGGGCAGTAGACGGACAGCGGCACGGTGAGCCCATGGTCCACGTCCAGCCGGCTGCACGTCGTGATGTCGAAGCCGTCGTCGATCAGCGACCTGACCAGGTGCTCGCTCAGCGCGGGCGCGCCGCGCACCGGCGGCACCGGCGGCACCGGCCGCAGGCCGTATCCCTCGTCGGCGATCTCGTACCGGTCGGCGACCCCGACCGCGAACGCCGGCACCATATCCAGGCCCACGAAGTTCGCGTGGTCGTTTTCAGCGCCTGGCCGCGCCGGGTCTGCGCCAGGTCAAGTACGTAGTTATCGCGTGCGAGGGGCATGAATCACTTGTACTTGGCGATGTCAAGGGCGCGCAGGACAGGTTTCCGCTGAGCGGAAGGACTAGTCTTGCGTGCCGTGACCACGACAGCTTCCCCGGCGGCCGGGGCCGCGGCGACCGCGGCGACGGCGGAAACGGCGGCGACCGCGGCGGCGCGGGCGGAGATCGCCGCCGCCCTCGGCAAGGCCGGCGTCAGCGAGACCGACACGAGCGCCCGGCGGCGAGCCGAGTACGCCTCGGACGCGTCCAACTATCGGGTGGTGCCATCGGTGGTCGCCTACCCGCGGCACGCCGACGAGATCATCGCCGCGCTGGCGGTCGGCCGGGAACTGGGCGTGCCGGTCGTGCCGCGCGGCGCCGGCACGTCGATCGCGGGCAACTCGATCAGCACCGGGATCGTGCTCGACACGTCGAAACACCTGAACCGCGTGCTCGCCATCGACCCGGAGGCGCGGACGGCGCGGGTGGAACCAGGGACCGTGCTGGACTCGATCACGCGCGCGGCGGCGGGTCACGGGCTGCGGTTCGGGCCGGATCCCTCGACGCATTCCCGCGCCACGATCGGCGGCGCGATCGGCAACAACGCCTGCGGGTCGCGGGCGCTGCGCTACGGCCGGACGGCGGACAACGTGCTGGCGCTCGACGTCGTGACCGGATCGGGGACGCGGCTGACGGCGGGCCGGCTGACGGCTGCGCGAGGTGACGGCGCCGGCGTGGGAGCCGGCGACGCCGGCGCCGGGTCGCTGGCCGCCCCGCTGCCCGCGCTGCGCGACCTGGTCGGCGGCCAGCTGGCGCTGATCAGGACGGAGTTCGGGCGGTTCACCCGGCAGGTGTCCGGCTACTCGCTCGAGCACCTGCTGCCGGAGAACGGCTTCGACGTCGCGAAGTTCCTGTCCGGCACCGAGGGGACGCTGGCGCTCACGCTCGAGGCGACGGTCCGGCTGGTCGAGGCGCCGAAGACGACCGCGCTCGCCGTGCTCGGCTACCCCGACATGGCCGCGGCCGCCGAGGCGGTGCCCGGCCTGCTCCCCCACCTCCCGGTGGCGCTCGAGGGGTTCGACTCCCGGCTCGTCGACGTGGTCCGCACGCGGCGCGGGCCGACGGCCGTGCCCGCGCTCCCCCGCGGCGGCGGCTGGCTGTTCGTCGAGACCGCCGGCGCGACCCTGGACGAGGCACGGGACGCCGCGGCGCGCATGGTCGCCGACGCCACTTGCCTGGACAGCCTGGTGCTCGACGGGCCGCAGGCCACCGCGATCTGGCGGATCCGCGAGGACGGCGCCGGGCTGGGCGGCCGCACCCCGGACGGGTCGCCCGCCTGGCCGGGCTGGGAGGACTCGGCTGTGCCGCCCGCCAGGCTCGGGCCCTACCTGCGAGAGCTCGCCGCGCTGATGACGGCGCACGGCGTGGACGGGATCATGTACGGGCACTTCGGCGACGGGTGCGTGCACGTGCGGATCGACTTCCCGCTGAGTTCCCGCCCGGCGGTGCTGCGCGCGTTCACCGCGGACGCGGCGCGGCTGGCCGCCGGCTACGGCGGGTCGGCCTCCGGCGAGCACGGCGACGGCCGGGCGCGGGGCGAGCTGCTGTCCCTGCAGTACTCGGCGTCGGCGCTGGCGCTGTTCTCGTCGGTCAAGGGGCTGTTCGACCCGGGCAACGTGCTGAACCCGGGGGTGATCGTCGACCCCGCGCCCCTCGACGCGGACCTGCGGGTCCCCGCGGCCCGGCCGCTCACCCGCGGGCTTGGCTTCACTTATCCGAACGACGCTGGTGACCTCGCCACCGCCGTGCACCGGTGTACCGGGGTCGGCAAGTGCCGGGCGGACTCGACGGCCGCGGGCGGGGTGATGTGCCCGTCGTACCTGGCGACCCATGACGAGAAGGACTCGACGCGGGGCCGCGCGCGGGTGCTGCAAGAACTGGCGAACGGGTCGCTGGTCGCCGGGTGGTCGTCGGACGCGGTGGCGTCGTCACTCGACTTGTGCCTGTCGTGCAAGGGCTGCGCGAGCGACTGCCCGACCGGCATCGACATGGCGACGTACAAGGCGGAGGCGCTGTACCAGCGGTATCGCGGCAAGCCGCGCCCGGCGGCGCACTACGCGCTGGGCTGGCTGCCGCGGTGGGCCGCGCTGGCGGTCCGGTTCCCGGGGCTGGCGAACCTCGGGGTGCGGTCCGGGCCGGTGGCGGCGCTGGGCAAGCGGCTAGGCGGGATCGACGCGCGGCGGCCGCTGCCGGTGTTCGCGCGGACGAGCTTCCGTAAGTGGTTCGCGGGACGATCCTCGGAGCGGTCGTCGGGCGGGTCCGGCCAGCCTGTGCTGCTGTGGGCCGACACGTTCACGAACGCGTTCGCGCCCGAGGTGGGCCAGGCGGCGGTCCGGGTGCTCGAGGCGGCCGGGTACACCGTCCAGCTCACGCCCAAGCAGGTGTGCTGCGGCCTCACCTGGATCTCCACTGGCCAGCTAGCCGGGGCGCGGCGTCAACTGCGGCGGACGCTGCGCGCCCTCGCACCCGCGCTGGAGGCGGGCATCCCGGTCGTCGGGCTCGAGCCGTCGTGCACGGCGGCGCTGCGGCACGACGCGGCCCGGCTGCTGCCGGACACGGAGCCGGGGGTGGCGGCGCTCGCTTCGTCGGTCAAGACGCTGTCGGAGCTGCTGGCCGCGACGGAGGGCTGGACGCCGCCGGACCTGTCGGACGTCACGGGCGTCGCCCAGCCGCACTGCCACCAGCACGCTGTGCTGGGCTGGGACGCGGACGCGGCGCTGCTGCGAGACGCGGGCGCGAAGGTGAAGTCGGTCGGCGGCTGCTGCGGGCTGGCCGGCAACTTCGGCGTAGAGCGCGGCCACTACGACGTCTCGGTCGCGGTGGCGGAGACGGCGCTGCTCCCGGCCGTCCGGGCCGCCGGCCGGGACGCGACCGTGCTGGCGGACGGCTTCTCGTGCCGCACCCAGCTCGACCAGCTCGCCGACGTGCGCGGCAGGCACCTAGCCGAGATCCTCGCCGGCCACCTGCCCCCTGACCCTGCCCGGTCACGAACATGACGTGGAAGTGATGAAAAATGCCGTGTCACCCTTCATCCCTGGCCGTCGGCTGATGGTCCGGGGTGACGGGTGACTTTCCGCCGAGACGTCATCGCCGGACCGCCGCTGCCCGCCTTCCGCCGGCTGCTCGAACTGGCTGGCCGGAGTTCCCTGATCCTGCCCCGAGCGCGCCGCC
>DASZKN010000074.1:0-2762 GCA_035552855.1 Trebonia sp.
CGGCGTGGCGGGCATCCGGCTCGCCGACGGCGCGTCGGTGCGCTGGTTCAGCGCGGTCGCGCCGGCGCCGGCCGACGCGAACGGTTCGGGTGACGGTCCGGTGGTCGTCACCGTCGCGGGCCGGTCCGGCGCGCTGCCCGGCACGTCGGGCGCGAGCGTCAAGGTCACGCCGTTCGCGGAGTACCCGGTGAAGGGCCGGGCGACCGGCGGTGTCCGCTGCCAGCGGTTCCTGAAGGGCGAGGACAACCTGATCTTGGCCTGGATCGGCCCGGCGCCGGTCGTCGGCCTGACCGAAGGCGGCGTCCCGGTCGACCTGTCCGGCATGGAAGGCAGGCGCGACGGCTCGGGCACGCAGCTGACCCGCCCGCTCGCCGTCGTGGGCACCACCCGCCGAGTCCCCTAGCGCCGCGGGCCGGCTTCCGGTCAGGTGACTGAGAAGCCGCCGTCGACGTAGATCGTCTGGCCCGTGACGTAGTCGCTGGCGGCCGAGGCCAGGAAGACGGCGACGCCGGCGTAGTCGGCCGGGACGCCGTTGCGGCCGATCTGGGTCCTGGCCGCCAGCGCGGCCGCGCGCTCCGGGTCGGCCGCCACTTCGGCGGTGAGCGGCGTCGACACCCAGCCCGCCCTTCGACGCGCCGTAGCCGCCGCTGTTGCCGAACGCGCGCTGCGCCTGCTGCGACGTCACGTTGATGATCCGCCCCCAGCCGCGGGCCGCCATCCGTGGTCCGAAGTGCTGCCCGAGCAGGAAAGGCGCGGTCAGGTTGAGCGCCAGCGTGCGGTCCCAGCCGGCCACCGAGAGCTCGGCCAGCGGGGGACGGAGGTTCACGCCCGCGCAGTTCACCAGGATATCCGGCTCGCCGAAGATCTCCGGGACGGCGGAGGCGGCGGCGGATAGCAGGGAGCGTTCAGCCAAATCAAAGCTCAGCCAGGCGGCCTCGCAGCCAGCGGCGCGCAGAGCCGCGGCGGCGGCGACCAGCTTTTCCTCGTGCCGCGCGACCAGCACGACGCGCGCGCCCGCGCGGGCCAGCGCGGTCGCCATCCCCGCGCCGATGCCCGAGCTGCCGCCGGTGACTACCGCGACCCGCCCGTGCAGCGCGAACAGGCTGTCGAGGTAGCCGCTCACAAGACGGGGCGCGCGCCGATCAGGTTGAGCGCGTGCGCCGCCAGCCGGGCACCGCTGCCGAGCGCCTCGGCCGGGGGCTTCTTGTCCAGCCACGCGGGCAGGAAGCCGGCGGTGAAAGCGTCGCCGGCGCCCGTGCCGTCGATGACCCGGTCGACCGGCGGCGCGGGGACGTGCACCGGCGGGCGGCCGTTCGCGAAGAACAGCGCGCCGTCGGCGCCCAGCTTGATGACGACCTGCGGATACCACGCGGTGAGCACCCGCGCGGCCTGCTCGGGGTCGTCGCGGCCGGTCAGCACCTTGGCCTGCGCGACGTTCACGAACAGGAGGACGGCGTTGCCGGAGAGTTCGAGGAACGGTTCGGCGCCGACGCGCTCAAGGGGCGCCGCGGAGGCGGCGTCCACCGACGTGGACATGCCCGCCCGGGCGGCGAAGTCGAGCGCGGCCAGCGCGGCCGCCCGCGAACCCTCGGACAGCAGCGTGTACCCGGACATGTGCAGGTGCGCGCCGCGGGCGAACAGGTCGTGCGGCAGGTCGTCGGGGGAGAGGGCGGCGTTCGCGCCCGGATCGGACAGCATCGTCCGCTCGCCCTTGTGCGTGACCATGACCACACAGGTCCCGGTGGGACGCTCCGGATCCATCACGAGCCGGGCGTCGACGCCATAGCCCATCAGTTCCATGTCACGGTTGCGGCCGGCGATGTCGGCCCCGCGGCGCCCGATGAACGCCACGTCGGCGCCGTCGGCGCCGAGCCACGCGGCGACGTTCGCGCCCGACCCGCCACCATGGGTGGTGACCTTGGCAGGGGTGTCACTGCCGCGCGCGAGCGGCAACGTCGCATGGGCGACGGTGTCCGTCATCAGATCGCCGATGACAACGATGCGGGCCATAGTCGTCTTCACCTCATCATCAAGATAACCAGGAGGTGAGCCGCACCCGGCTGCGGCGCGCGGGCGTCGACATTAAACCTGATCGGGGACTCCTACCGTATCTGGATTCACCCGGTGCTGGCCACCGCGTCAGCTTTCACGCTTATGAACTTGTTAGGCATCGGGTCCGGAGGCGGGCACCATGCCCGGGCGGCTAGCCGAGGAACGACAGGCGGACCTGCCGGTCCGGATTGTCGGTGTTCACGTCCACGAGCGCGATCGACTGCCAGGTGCCGAGCGCGAGCCGGCCGCCCAGCACGGGGACGCTCGCGTACGGCGCGATGAACGCCGGGAGCACGTGCGCGCGGCCGTGCCCCCGCGAGCCGTGGGCGTGCCGCCACCGGTCGTCGGCCGGCAGCAGGTCGCGCAGCGCCGCGAGCAGGTCATCGTCACTGTCCGAGCCGAGTTCGAGCAGGGCGACGCCCGCGGTCGCGTGCGGCACGAACACGTGCAGCAGGCCGTCCCCGCCGCCGGAGGCCTCACTGGCGAATCCGGCGCACTCGCCAGTGATGTCGTGCACGGTTTCCCGCCCGCCGGTATGCACCCGGATGATCTCGCTCTTCATGGGCGTCATTCTCTCGCACCGGCGGCGACGTCTGCCGTGCACCTGCCGGACGCTTGCATCCAGCGAGTGGCCTATGCCGGGATAGCTGCACGCTGTCGTTTATGAACCTTACGACCGTCTCCGCAAGTGCTTCGCGATCGTAGGCGGA
>DASZKN010000075.1:0-2810 GCA_035552855.1 Trebonia sp.
CATCAACCTGCGGGCCTACCGCTACCGCTACCGGCCATGAGCGCTCCGCGCACGGCCGGGAGCGGCTGCCCGCGGAATCCCCGCGCTTTCGCCGTGCTTTCCTAATAGGGGATTGCGATGAAACAGGGAATTCATGGCTGACATAGAGGGCCGTACCGGCCCGCGCGGACAACTGCGCATCTACCTCGGAGCCGCCGCCGGGGTGGGCAAGACCTACGCCATGCTCAGCGAGGGGCACCGGCGAGCAGAGCGCGGCGCCGACGTCGTCGTCGCGTTCGCCGAGACGCACGGCCGCAAGCAGACCGCCGCGCTGCTCAAAGGGCTCGAGGTGGTGCCGCGGGCCCGCCTGCCCTACCGAGGCGGCGCGTTCGAGGAAATGGACACCGCCGCGGTGATCGCCCGCAAGCCGCAGATCGCGCTCGTGGACGAGCTCGCGCACACCAACGTGCCCGGCTCGCCCCATGAGAAGCGCTGGCAGAACGTCGAGGACATCCTCGGGGCGGGCATCGACGTCATCTCCGCCGTGAACATTCAGCACCTGGAGTCGCTGAACGACGTCGTCGAGCAGATCACCGGCGTGCCGCAGCGAGAGACCGTGCCTGACGCGGTCGTGCGGGCGGCCGACCAGGTCGAGCTCGTCGACATGACGGCCGAGGCGCTGCGCCGCCGCATGGCGCACGGCAACGTGTACCCGCCGGAGAAGATCGACGCCGCGCTGACGAACTACTTCCGCACAGGCAACCTGACCGCACTGCGCGAGCTCGCGCTACTCTGGCTGGCCGACAAGGTCGACGAAGGGCTGCAGAAATACCGCGCGGAGCACTCGATCCGCAAGACCTGGGAAGCCAGGGAACGGGTCGTCGTCGCGCTCACAGGCGGTCCCGAGGGCGGCACGCTGATCAGGCGGGCCGCGCGGATCACCGCCCGGGCGGCGGGCGGCGACCTGCTCGCGGTCCACGTCACCAAGCCCGACGGGCTCACCGGCGCGAACCCCGCCAACCTGGCACGCCAGCGGCAGCTAGTCGAGTCACTCGGCGGCACCTATCACCAGATCGTCGGGGATAACATCGCCGATTCCCTGCTGTCATTCGCGCAGGCCGAGAACGCGACCCAGCTGGTCCTCGGCGCGAGCCGCCGGTCGTGGCTGCTCGCCCTGCTCACCGGGCCCGGCATCGGCGCCCGGACGATCCGCGATTCCGGCCCGATCGACGTGCACATGGTCACCCACGCGCACGCCGGCACCCGCTGGCGAATCCTGCCCGGATACCGGGGCGGGATCACGGCGCGGCGGCAGGTGGCCGGGTACGTGCTGGCGGCCGTGCTCGCGCCGGTCGTCACGCTCGTGCTCGCGCTATCCCGGTCGGGCATCAACCTCACCAGCGACATGCTGGCGTTCCTGATGGCGGTGATCGCGGTGGCGCTGACGGGCGGCTTCGTGCCCGCCCTGGTCGAGGCGGTCGCCGCGTCGCTGCTGCTGAACTATTACTTCACGCCGCCCGTCCACGAATGGACCATCGCCGAGGCGAACAACGCCCTCGCGCTCAGCGTGTTCGTCGCCGTCGGGCTCGTCGTCAGCTGGATCGTGGACATCGCCGCCCGCCGCACCAAGCAGGCCGCGCGCGCCAACGCGGAATCGGAACTGATGGTGACCACGGCCGACAGCATCATGCGCGGCCAGGGGGCGGTCGACGCCGTACTCCAGCGGGCCAGGGAAGCGTTCGGCATGCGGTCGGCGAGCATGCTCGAGTGCCCGTCCGTCGAGGGCGCGCCCGTCCGCGGCCCGTCCGCCGACTGGCGGGTGGTCGGCACCGCCGGGGACACGCCTGTCCGCAGGCCCGAGGACGCGGACGCGAACGTGCCGGTCTCCGACACGCTGACGCTCGCGATGTCCGGCCGGACGCTGGCCGCCGGGGACCGCCGGGTGCTCGGCGCCTTCGCCACGTACGCGGGCGTCGCCCTCGAGCAGCAGCGACTGACCGCCGAGGCGGAGGCCGCCAAGCCGATCGCCGCCGCCGACCGGATGCGGGCCGCGCTGCTCGCCGCGGTCAGTCACGACTTGCGCACCCCGCTGGCCTCGGCCAAGGCCGCGGTCACGTCGCTGCGCTCGGACGTGGCCTGGGACGCGGCCGACGTGGACGAACTGCTGGCGACCGCCGACGAGTCGCTGGACAAGCTCACCCACCTGGTCGAAAACCTGCTGGACATGAGCAGGCTGCAGGCGGGCGCGCTGTCGCTGTTCCCGCGGCCGGCCGGCCTCGACGAGATCGTCGCGGGCGCGCTCGCCGGCCTGGACCCGCTTGGCCGCGATGTGCGGGTGGACATCCCGGTAGCGGTGCCCGCCGTGCTCGCCGACCCGGCCATCCTGGAACGGGTCGTGGTGAACCTCATCCAGAACGCGCTGCGCTACTCCCCGGCCGGGGAACCACCGCTGATCACCGCCAGTTCTCTCGGCGACCGGGTCGAACTGCGCGTCGTCGACCGCGGACCCGGAATACCGGGGGAGGACAAAGAGCGGATGTTCGTGCCGTTCCAGCGGCTCGGGGACACCGACAACACGACGGGCGTCGGGCTTGGCCTGGCGCTGGCGCGGGGGCTGGCCGAGGCCATGGAGGGTACGCTCAACGCTGAAGACACTCCGGGGGGAGGGCTGACGATGACGGTCTCGCTGCCCGCCGCGCCCGCCGATCCAGAGCGCGTGCCAGGTCACCGGGAGCTGGGCACGGCGGCGGAAGGCGTCAAGCGATGAGCCGGGTCCTGATCGTCGACGACGAGCCGCAGATCCTCCGGGCGCTACGGATCAACCTCCGGGC
>DASZKN010000076.1:0-25506 GCA_035552855.1 Trebonia sp.
TACCTGGAAGGGGTCGACGACCTGCCCGCGATCGCCGCCGAGTTCCAGCCCGGTCCCGGGCGCAAGCTCGGCGTGCTCGTCGACCACCTGGTGGGCGGGTCGAAGGAGTCGAAGCTCGCGGCGGCCACCCGGTCGCCGCACGTGCTCGTCGTCGGGCACCCGTTCATCGACATCTGGGCGGCCGTCAAGCCCGCCGCGGTCGGCATCGAGCGCTGGCCGGACGTGCCGCGCGGCGAGCAGTGGAAGGAAGGCGTGCTGCGGCGCATCGGCTGGCCGGCCCGCACCCAGGCCGACGTGGCCAACGCCTGGCGGCGCATCCTGCGCAGCGTGACCAGCTACGCCGACCTGGAGCCGGAACTGCTCGGCCGGGTCGAGGAGCTGATCGACTTCGTGACCGCGCCCGGGGGCCTCAGGTAAGGTCGCGGACCACCGCGTCGGCGAGCAGCCTGCCCTGGCGGGTCAGCACGACCCGGCCTGACTCGTGGGCGAGGGGGTCAACGAGGGCAGGCACCAGGGCGCGTTCAGTCAACTCACGAGCGTCGGCGGTGAGGCCCGTCAGCGGAAAGCCAGCGCGCAACCGGACGCCCAGCATGATCTGCTCTAGCCGCTGCTCGTCCGCGGTCAGCACTTCGCGCGCGTGCGCGGGCGAGCCGCCCGCGGCGATACGCGCGGCGTAGGCGGACGGGTGGCGCACGTTCCACCAGCGGACGCCGCCCACGTGGCTGTGCGCGCCCGGGCCGGCGCCCCACCAGTCGCCGCCGGTCCAGTACAGCATGTTGTGCCGGCAGCGCGCCTGGTCGCCGCGGGCCCAGTTGGAGATCTCGTACCAGCCGAGGCCGGCCGCGCTCAGCATGTCGTCGGCGATCAGGTACCGGTCGGCGAGCACGTCGTCGTCGGGCGCGGGTATCGCGCCGCGGCGGACCTGCGCGGCCAGGCGCGTGCCGTCCTCGACGATCAGCGCGTACGCCGAGATGTGGTCGGGTTCCGCGTCGAGGGCGTCCGCCAGCGAGCGGCGCCAGTCGTCGTCGGTCTCGCCGGGCGTGCCGTAGATGAGATCCAGGCTGACGTGCTCGAACCCGGCGGTGCGGGCCCACCGGGCGCACTGCTGCGGGCGGCCGGGCGCGTGCTGCCGGTCCAGCGTTCTGAGCACGTGCCCGGCGGAGCTCTGCATGCCGAGCGACACTCGCGTCACGCCGTTTTCGCGCAATTCGGCGAGGGTCCGGAGGTCGACGGTCTCGGGATTGGCCTCGATCGTGACTTCGGCGTCGTTCTCGAGGCCGAAGTCGTCGCCGATTTTCCGGATGATTTCGCCGATGCGCGCCGGCGGGAGGAGCGTCGGAGTGCCGCCGCCGAAGAAAATGGTCTTGACTTTTGCTTTATTTCCCTGGCCGTCGGGCAGCACTTTCCTGGCGAGGTCGATTTCCGCCATCACGAGCGCGGGATATGCCTGCCGGGACGCGCCGCCGCCGAGTTCGGTGGCCGTGTACGTGTTGAAGTCGCAGTAGCCGCAGCGGGTACGGCAAAACGGCACGTGGACGTAGAAGCCGAACGGGCGCGTGCCGAAGCCCGCGAGCGCGGCGCCCGGCAGGCGCCCGTCGTCGGGGACGGGGTCTCCGTCAGGAAGCGTTCCAGGCACGCTGTCGAGAATATGCGGCGCGGGCTTAAGCTGGAACTGGGCCATGACGGGAGGGGATCTGTGACGGGTGACCAGGGATTCGGTTCCGGTTCGGATTCAGGCTGGGCCGCTGAAGCTGGCGGCCAGCCGCCGCCGGGTCAGGACCCGACGAGACCGCTGGCGGAGCCGGGTCCGGGACCGGAGTCTGGGCCGGGGGTGTACCGGCGGCCCGGGTACGGGCCGGGCGCGTATGGTTCGGGGGCGTACCGGCCGGCACGATACGGCACCGGGCAGTCCGGGCCGGCGCAGTACGGGCCAGCGCAGTCCGGGCCAGCGCAGTACGGGCCGCCCGGCATGCGGGCCTCGACGGTCGACCGGGACCGCGCGATCGACGTGCTCAAGGCCGCTTACGGCGAGGGGCGCCTCACCAAGGACGAGTTCGACATTCGCTGCGCTCAGGTCATGGCCGCGCGGCACTACGGCGACCTGGCCACGATCCTCGCCGACCTGCCGGGCGGGGCGCCGAATGTCCCGATGCCCTACCCGCCGGGCTACTACCAGCCGATGCGGCCGCCGCTGAACGGGCTCGCGGTCGGGTCGCTGGTCACGTCCATCGTCGGGTTGCTGTTCCCGCCGGGGACGGTCGCGGGCGTGATCATGGGACACGCGGCCCGCGGCCAGATCCGGCGCACCGGGCACCGCGGCGAGGGCGTGGCGATCAGCGGGCTCGTCATCGGGTATCTGGGCATGGCGTTCTGGGCGCTGATCGTGGTCATCGCGATCGCGGCGGCCGCGCACAGCTAACGCGGGCGGCCCCCGCCGGCTCACGGTCGGCTACTTGGGGCGCGTTTCGGACTGCGTGGTGGACAGCGCGGCGACGAAGGCCTCCTGCGGCACGTCCACGCGGCCGATCGTCTTCATCCGCTTCTTGCCTTCCTTCTGCTTCTCCAGCAGCTTGCGCTTACGGGTGATGTCGCCGCCGTAGCACTTGGCGAGGACATCCTTGCGCAGCGCCCGGATGTTCTCCCGCGCGATGATCCGGCCGCCGACGGCCGCCTGGATCGGCACCTCGAACTGCTGGCGCGGGATCAGGTCCTTGAGCTTCGCGGTCATCGCGAGGCCGTACTCGCGGGCCTTGTCGCTGTGCACGATCTGGCTGAACGCGTCCACCGGTTGCCCCTGCAGCAGGATGTCCACCTTGACGAGGTTCGCCTGCTGCTCGCCGTCCGCCTCGTAGTCCAGGCTGGCGTAGCCGCGGGTGCGCGACTTGAGCTGGTCGAAGAAGTCAAAGATGATCTCCGCGAGCGGCATCGTGTACCGGATCTCCACCCGGTCGGTGGACAGGTACTCCATGCCGAGCAGCACGGCGCGGCGGCTCTGGCACAGCTCCATAATAGTGCCGATGTAGTCGCTCGGCGAGATGATCGTCGCCCGGACGACGGGCTCGAAGACCTTGGCGATCTTCCCGCCCGTGTTGCCGTGCGCGCCCGCCTCCGGCGGCGAGCCGGGAGCGTTGCCGCCGGGGAACTCCGCCGGGTTCGTCACCCGGATCTCGCGGCCGGATTCCATCTCCACGCGGTAGATGACGTTCGGCGCGGTGGAGATCAGGCTCAGGTAGAACTCGCGCTCAAGCCGCTCGCGGACGATCTCCATGTGCAGCAGGCCCAGGAATCCGCAGCGGAACCCGAAACCGAGCGCCGTGGACGTCTCCGGCTCGTACACCAGCGCGGCGTCGTTCAGCCGGAGCTTGTCGAGCGCGTCCCGCAGTTCGGGGTACTCGTCGCCGTCGACCGGGTAGAGGCCGGAGAACACCATCGGCCGGGGGTGATCGTAGCCGGAGAGCGGTTCGGCCGCGGGCTTGCTCACGCTCGTGACGGTGTCGCCGACGCGCGCCTGGCGGACGTCCTTCACGCCGGAGATGAGGTAGCCGACCTCGCCGGCGCCCAGGCCCTCGGACGGGATCGGCTCCGGCGAGATCACGCCGACTTCCAGCGTCTCGTGCACGGCGCGGGTGGACATCATCAGCAAGCGCTCACGCTTGCTCAGCCGCCCGTCCACGACGCGGACGTAGGTGACGACGCCCCGGTAGGTGTCGTACACCGAGTCGAAGATCAGCGCCCTGGCCGGCGCGTCCGGGTCCCCGTGCGGCGGGGGCACCTGCTCGACGATCGCGTTGAGCAGTTCCTCCACGCCGAGACCGGTCTTGGCGGACACCTTGAGCACCTCGGCGGGATCCGTCCCGATGATCCCGGCGATCTCCTCGGCATACCGCTCCGGCTGCGCGGCCGGCAGGTCGATCTTGTTCAGCACCGGGATGATCCGCAAGTCGGCTTCCAGCGCCAGGTACAGGTT
This sequence comes from Trebonia sp., assembly GCA_035552855.1. Taxonomy (GTDB): domain Bacteria; phylum Actinomycetota; class Actinomycetes; order Streptosporangiales; family Streptosporangiaceae; genus Trebonia. Next base: position 3,968 of record DASZKN010000076.1, read on the forward strand.
GGCGAGCGTCTGCGCCTCGATCCCCTGGGCCGCGTCCACGAGCAGGACGGCGCCTTCGCAGGCGGCCAGGCTCCTGGAGACCTCGTACGTGAAGTCGACGTGTCCGGGGGTGTCGATGAGGTTCAGGACGTAGTTGGTGCCATCGTGCTGCCACGGCAGCCGGACCGCCTGGCTCTTGATCGTGATGCCGCGCTCACGCTCGATGTCCATCCGGTCCAGGTACTGCGCGCGCATCTGCCGTCCCTCGACCACGCCGGTGAGCTGCAGCATCCGGTCCGCGAGCGTGGACTTGCCGTGGTCGATGTGCGCGATGATGCAGAAGTTTCTGATCACGGCCTGGTCGCTGTGCGCGGGAACCGGTACCGGCTGGGCCGGATCGCTCATTGAGACCTTGCTTCCATGACGTGGGACATACGATGGCAGAGGCGGTGACGTCCTCCGGATCAGGTTATGGTACGGGCGCTCAGTTTGAGGAAGCGGCCTTGCCTCGGCTATCCTTCATCGTCGCGCCCTCATTGTTGCCGCCCCGCCGCTCCGGCGGGCAGACCGTTCCCGGGGCGGGATCAACCAGACTTATTTAGCTGAGAAGGATCGTTACGCGTGGCGAACATCAAGTCGCAGATCAAGCGCATTCGGCAGAACGAGAAGGCGCACCAGCGCAACAAGGCCGTCAAGTCTTCGCTGAAGACGCACGTGCGCAAGTTCCGTGAGGCCGCTGACGCGGGCAACGTCGAGGAGGCGACCGCCGCGCTGCGCGTGGCCACGCGCCATCTCGACAAGGCCGTCAGCAAGGGCGTCATCCACAAGAACCAGGCCGCGAACCGCAAGTCCGCGATCGCCAAGCGCCTCGCCGAGCTGCAGTCTTAACCCGGGGGACGGACCCCCCCGTACCCCCCGGCTGCACGCCCGATGGCAGCTGCAGCCCGGGGGGACGACCCCCCGTACCCCCCGGCTGCACGCCCGATGGCAAAAAGCGCCATCTTATCGGGCGCGCGTCGCGGGGCCGTTCGTCGTTGTTAGCGGTCGGCGCGGGCTGCCACGATGCGGCCGATCGCGCGCTCCAGCGCGTAGCCGGCGCTCACGCCCTCGCCCTTCACCTGGGCGTCCGCCTCCGCGACCGCCTGCAGCGCGCGCGCCACGCCGTCCGGGTGCCAGCCGCGCAACTGCCGCCGCACCTGGTCGATTTTCCACGGCGGCGCGCCCACCTCGCCGGCCAGCGCCGCCGAGTTCTTGTTCCCCGCCGCGCCGACTCGCCCCAGCAGCCGCACCCCGTTCGCGAGCGCGCTGGTGATCAGCACCGGCGCCACGCCGGTCGCCAGCGCCCAGCGGAGCTGCTCGAGTGCCTCGCTCAGCCGTCCCTCGACCGCGTGGTCGGCGACGCTGAACCCGGTCGCCTCGGCCCGGCCACGGTAGTAGCGGGCGACCGCGGGCGCGTTGATCCGGCCGTCCGTGTCGGAGGCGAGCTGGTCGACCGCGGACGCGAGCTCGCGGAGGTCGCCGCCGATCGCGTCGAGCAGTGCCTGCACGGCCCCCTGGTCGGCCTGCCGCCCGACCCGCCGGAATTCCGCCTTCACGAAGTCGGCCCGCTCCGACGCGCGGCTCAGCTTCGGCCGCTCGACGATCCGGGCGCCGGCCTTCTTCATGTCGGTGACCAGCGCCTTGCCCTTCGCCCCGCCGGCGTGCGTGAGGATGATCACCGCGTCGGGCGACGGGGCGGCCGCGTAGCGCGTGAGCTCCGCGGCGACCTCCTTGGCGGCGTTCTGCGCCCCGCGCACGATCACCACGCTCCCGCCGCCGAACAGCGACGGTGACGTCAGCGACGTCAGCTCCCCGTGCCCGAGCGCGCCGCCCTCCACGTCGTGGACGTCTCCCCCGTCGTCCCCCGCCGCGCTCAGCGCCTGCCTGGCCTCCGCGATGAGCTCCCGCACCGCCCGGTCGACGAGGAACTCGTCCTCCCCGACGACGAGCGTGACAGGCACCTGTGCAGTCATGTCCGCTAGCTTGCCACGCCGTGGCCGCTCTCCGGGAATCATCCCTAACGAGCCGGGGGGAGCGTCAGACCGCCACCGGTTCCCCGCCCCGCCAGACGCGCCGGGGCCGCAAGCCGTAGTTGAAGGCGAACGCGCCCTCGTGGTCGGCGTCCCACAGGACGATGTCGGCCAGCCGGCCGCGCACCATCGCGCCCCGGTCCGGCGCGCGCAGCGCGTGGGCGCCGCCGAGCGTGGCGGCCCGCAGCGCCTCGGTGACGCTCATCCCGAGGTAGCTCACCGCGAGCGACATAACGAGCGGCATCGACGTGACGCCGACGGCGCCAGGCGTGTGGCCGGAGCCGAGCGCGACCGGCACGCCCTTGTCGAGCAGCGAGCGGACCGGCGGCCGGGCGTCGTACAGCATCGAGGACGCGGGGCACAGCACCGCGGTGACCCCGGCCCGGCCGAGCACGACGACGTCTTCCTCGGTCGCCGCGTTCAGCAGGTCCGCGGACGCGCAGCCGATCTCGGCCGCGATGTGGACGGCCTTGGTGCGGGAGGTCTGACAGGCGTGCAGCCGGGGCAGCAGCCCGCACCGGCGGCCCGCGCTGAGGATCCAGCGGGCCTCGTCCTCGCTGAACCGGCCCTCGGCGCAGTCCACGTCCACGCTGTCCGCGCCGATCGCCGAGGCGTCCGCGCACCAGGCGGTCACCGCGTCGACGTAGTCGCTCCGACGGCCGAAGAACTCGGGCGGCACCGCGTGCGCGGCCATGAAGGTCACGTGCACCCGCGGCATCCCCGGCTCGTTCTCCAGCGAGCGGAGCATCCGGACGTCGGCCAGCTCGCCGTCCCTGGTCAGGTGGTAGCCCGTCTTGGCCTCGAGCGTCGTGGTGCCGGTCTGCAGCCAGGCCCCGAGCCGCTCGCGCACGTTGTTGCACAAGGTCCACGGGTCCGTGCCCCTGGTCACGGTCAGCGTGGCGTTGATGCCGCCGCCCGCCGCGCTGATCTCGGCCTCGGACAGCCCGGACGAGCGCATGGCGAGCTCGGCGTACCGGTTGCCGGCGTAGACCGGATGGCTGTGGGAGTCAATCAGGCCGGGCGTGACGAGCCCGCCGCCGAGGTTCTCCACGAGGTCGACGTCGACGATGTCATTGACGACGCCAGGGACGCTGCGCGGCAGTTCGGCGGAAGGGCCGACCCAGGCGATGCGGTCGTCGGAGGTCACGATCGCCGCGTTGCTGAGGATTTCCGAGCCGGTCCAGAGACGGCCGATGTTGGTCAGCAAGCGGGCGGTCACGGGCATCCCCCGGCATACCGGAAACCACGAGTGACGATTTCAGCCATCCCCATCGGCCACCTGCCATGCTCGGTATAGACGTCGGCGTTGACCGTGCCCCACCTGATGACGTGGACGACGTGCACGCACTGTTGGCAACGCGTTGCACGGCGCGTCCTACATATCGGTTCAGTTACGGTATTGCACCGACAGGGGCGGAGACAAGCCCCTTACGAAAATGGGGAGCGCACCTTAAGCTACTGGCCGGTATTGTTCGACCCCGTCAAACAACGTTCACGGTTTTTTAACGGTGCTGCCTGACGGGGTCACTCGTTTTTAACGGTGCCGCCTGACGGGGTCAGTCGCTCGCGGCGCGCCTACGGCGTCGCGACCGCAAACCGCTCAAGCTCGGCCGCGAGGGGCGGCGGGACCCGCGCCTCGAGCAGCGTGCCGTCCGGGCCGTGCTCGACGCGGCTCACCTCGCCCGCCGCGTGCGCCCGGGCGATCAGCTCGGCACGGTCGTAGGGCACCCGCACGCGTACCGCGCGATCTCGTTCCGGCAGCGTCGCCTCGATCGCCACGCACAGCTCGTCGAGGCCCTCCCCCGTCTTGGCGGAGACCAGCACGCAGTTCCGCTCGCGGAGCTGGAGCGCCTTGAGCTCGACCGGGTCGGCGTCGTCGATCTTGTTGACGACCACCAGCTCGGGCACCTCGGCCGCGCCGACCTCGGCGAGCACTCCGCGGACCGCGCTGAGCTGCGCCTGCGGGTCGGCGTCGGAACCGTCGACCACGTGCAGGATCAGGTCCGCCTCGGCAGCCTCCTCGAGCGTCGACCGGAACGAGTCCACCAGCTGGTGGGGCAGGTGCCGGACGAAGCCGACCGTGTCGGTGAGCGTGAACGGCCGTCCCGCCGGCGTCCTGGCCTTGCGCACCGACGGGTCGAGGGTGGCGAACAGCGCGTCCTCCACTAGCACGCCCGCGCCGGTCAGCGCGTTGAGCAGGCTGGACTTCCCGGCGTTGGTGTAGCCGGCGATCACGACGGATGGCACCGCGTTGCGCCGGCGGCGGCCGCGCTGCACCTCCCGCCCGGTCTTGAAGCCGGAGATGTCACCGCGCAGCTTGGAAATCCGCGTCCTGATGCGCCGGCGGTCGGTCTCGATCTTCGTCTCACCGGGACCACGAGTCCCGATGCCGCCGCCGCCCGCCACGCGGCCACCCGCCTGCCGGGACAGCGACTCGCCCCAGCCGCGCAGGCGCGGCAGCATGTACTGCAGCTGCGCGAGCTCGACCTGGGCCTTGCCCTCACGGCTCTTGGCGTGCTGGGCGAAGATGTCGAGGATGAGGGCGGTCCGGTCGATCACCTTGACCTTGACCACGCCCTCCAGCCGCCGGAGCTGGCTGGGACTGAGCTCGCCGTCGCAGATCACGGTGTCCGCACCGGTCGCGGCGACGATCGCCGCCAGCTCGGCCGCCTTGCCCGCGCCGACATAGGTAGCGGGGTCGACCCGGCCGCGTCGCTGGATCAGGCCGTCGAGTACCACGGAGCCCGCCGTCTCGGCGAGCCTGCTCAGCTCGCGCAGGGAGTTCTCCGCGGTGATCAGGGTGCCGTCGGACCAGACGCTGATCAGCACGACGCGCTCAAGGCGCAGGGCCCGGTACTCGACCTCGGTTACGTCGGTGAGCTCGGTGGAAAGGCCCGCCACGCGGCGCAGCGAGTGCCGGTCTTCCAGGTCAAGTTCGCCGGTCGCGGCGGGCACTTCGGTCCGCTCGCCGAAGGCTGTTGTCATTGTCCTCCATACTTTGCCTGTCTCCCCGATAGTGCCACTACCGGGAAAACCCGTCACCTCGATAACACGCGGAGGTCCCGGAATGTGCCCGGGACGGGCGGGCGGGCGAAAGCGGGTTAGGCTCCGAAGGTTTGCTTGACCGCTTCGCGGCCGGACTCGAACGCGGCTGCCAGCAGGGTGCCGTCCGTGGTCAGGCGGCTGACCGGGGGCGCCGAGCGGTCCGGGAAGACCATGCAGGCCCGGCCGGAGTGGTGCAGTTCGGCGATCCGGGCCACGTCGGTGGCCGTCCGGACGCCGCGGGTGAGCAGCGCCGCGCGCAGGGCCGGGGTTTCCCGGCGCAGGGTGGTCCGCGTGAGCAGCCGGACCGACCGCGGCGGGCGCGGCATCCGGGCGGCGTCGAACCCGACGAAGCGGCCGGCGGAGTCCGGGCCGTCCATGCCCGCGCGCAGCGGGCGGCGCGACCGCAGCACCAGGACGTGCGTCGCGCCCTGCGCCAGCGGCGTCGAAGGCCGTCACCAGTCCGGGTTCGTGCAGCCCGTACGCCATGCCCGCCGAGATCGTGCCGCGCATGCCGCCGCCCTCGATCCCGAGCGGATGCGGAGGCCGTCCGCCCGCTGGCCCGGCTGGCTGCCGGACTCGGCCCGCCCGGCCAGCAGCCGGAGCACGTCGTGGGCCGTCATCTCAGCGCGCGCAGCGGTCCGGGCAGTTCTCCCTCGTGCACGACCGTGAGGCGGTGCGTGGCGCGGGTGATCGCGACGTAGAGGTCGTGGCCGCCGTTCGGCGACTGGGCGATGATCCCCGCCGGGTCGGCCAGCACCACGCGGTCGAACTCGAGTCCCTTCGCCTGCGCCACGGTCAGCAGCGCGGCCGCGGCGTCCAGCGACTCCGGATGGTCGCCCGGCACCGCGTCCGGCAGCGCCGCCGCGATCGCCGTCACCAGCCCGTCGGGCGCGATCACCGCGAGCCGGCCGTGGTCCGGGCCGCCGATCTCGGCCAGGTCGGCCCGCGCGACGTCCGCGACGACCGCCGCCAGCGAGCCACCCGGGGCCGGCGAGCCACCGGGCGCCACGCGCACCGCGCGCGGCGGCACACCCTCGGTGCGCACCGACTCGGGCGGGCGCTCGTCCGGCGCGGCCGCGGCGAGCACGTCCGCCGCCACCGCCATGATCTCCGACGGGGTGCGGTAGTTCACCGTCAGCCGTTCTTCCCGCCAGCGGCCGCGCGCGATCGGGTCCAGCATCTCCCGCCACGACCGCGCGCCCGCGGGCGAGCCCGTCTGCGCGACATCGCCGACCACGGTCATAGACCGCGCCGGGTTGCGGCGCAGCACCATCCGCCAGGCCATCGCGGACAGTTCCTGCGCCTCGTCGACGATCACGTGACCGTAGGCCCAGGTGCGGTCGGCGGCGGCGCGTTCGGCGGTGGAGAGGGCGGGACCGTTGTCCCGGTTCCAGGCGGCCAGCGTCTCCGCGTCCACCATGCCGAGGTCAGCGACGCCGGTAATGTCGAGCACCTCCTGCGCGTACCGCGTCTCGAGGCGCTGCGCGCGCTCGAGTTCGCGGCGCTTCCGCTTCTGCTCGGAATCGTCCACCCCCAGCAGTTCGGCCAGTTCGTCCAGCAGCGGGACGTCGGCCACGGTCCACGAAAGAGCGGGGCCGGAACGAGTCAGCAGGGCGCGTTCGGAGGATGAAAGAAGAGAACCGGCGGCCGAGCTGAGCGCTTTCCGCGATCTCAGCAGGCCGGCGAGCGCCTGCTGCGGGGTGCGGAGCGGCCACAGCGCGTCGATCGCGCGGACCACGCCCGGCTCGTCCCACAGTCGCTCGCGCGCCTCGGGCACATCTTCTTCCTCAAGCGGGCGGTCGAGCGTGCGGGCCTCCGACCAGGCGAGCGCGGTGAGCAGTTCGGTAACGAACAGCTTGCGGGCGACGTTGTGCGGCCTGCGCAGCGAGCGCGCGCGATCGCGGGCGCGCAGGATGGCGTCGCGGGACAGCGGGATGTCCACGCCGTCGGCGTCCACGGTCATGTCGGTCCGCGGGACGGACTGGAGGTCGCGGACCGCCTGCTGCAGGACCCCGACCATGCGCAGGTCGCCCTTGACGACGGCCGCCGGGTCCTTCGCGTCGGTGGCCTCGACGCCCGGGAACAGGTCGCCGAGCGTGTGCAGCACGACATCCGTCTCGCCCAGCGACGGGAGGACCTGGCCGATGTAGCGCAGAAACGTGATGTTCGGACCGATGACGAGGACGCCGCGGCGGTCGAGCGTGCGCCGGTGCGTGTAGAGCAGGTACGCGGCGCGGTGCAGCGCGGCCACCGTCTTCCCCGTGCCGGGGCCGCCCTGGACGACCAGCACGCCCGGCAGGCCGGAGCGGATGACGCGGTCCTGCTCGGCCTGGATCGTGGCGACGACGTCGGCCATCCGGCCGGTGCGGGCGCTGCTGACCGCGGCGATCAGCGCGGCCTCGCCCGAGAGCGTGGCCCGGTCGCTGCCCGACAGCTTGTCGAGGTCGAAGACCTCGTCGTCCACCCCGGTGACCCGGCGCTGCCTAGTGTAGATGTGCCGGCGGCGGACCAGGCCGAGCGGATTCTTCGGGGTCGCGGCGTAGAACGGGCGGGCCGCGGGGGCGCGCCAGTCGATCAGCTTGAGCTCGTAGTCGTCGTCCCGGAGGCCGATCCTGCCGATGTAGAGCGTGGCCTGGTCCTCGTCGTCGGTGCGGCCGAAGCACAGGCCGCGCTCGATCCCGTTCAGCTGGGCCAGCCGGCTCTCGTACTCGGCGGCGGAGATATCGCGCTCGAGCCGCGCCTGGTGAGTGCCGCCGGCGCCGCTCTGTGCCCGGACCTGCCTGAGCGCCTGCTCGCTGCGCTCGCGGGTCGCGTCCAGCAGCCGGTACACCATCGAGATGTACGCCTGCTCAACCTGCACGGCAGACGGACCGGGCGAGGACCCCGGGTCATCCGCTTCGGTTTTCGTTTGACCAAAAACCATTCTGCTGATATACTCCTATTGCCAGTTTACAATTAGCTGGCATTTTTTGTGCCCAGTTTTGGATTATGTAGCTTAGCACGCGCGCGCGCCGCCCGGCCCGCCGCCGAAGCCGGGCCCCTGCCCTGCCACGCGCTGCCGCGGGGCCGCGGCGCGCTGCCGCCGGCTGCCCGTCGGCCATTTATTTTCAGCCTTTTTCACACGCCGGAAATTTTGGGGTTATACCGAATCCCGCGCCGCCGCCCGCGCCTGTCCGCTCGGATATACCGAGGAATGCCTAGGATGGACACCACAGCGGGTCTGGCAGTGGGTTCACAACGATGTCAGATTGGTGGCATGACGAAAGGGGCGCGGCGCCTATGACGGTTGACCAAACGGCGACGGCGACGGCGGCCGCCGCGCTGCGCGCGCGGATGACCGCCATCAGCGGCGCGGCGAACGTCATCACCGACCCCCTCGAGCTGCGCACGTACGAGTGCGACGGGCTGACCAGCCATCGCGCGACGCCCGCGCTGGTCGTGCTCCCCGGCACGGCGGAAGAGGTCGCGGACATCGTGCGCACGTGTGCCGGGCACGGCGTGCCGTTCGTCGCGCGCGGCAGCGGCACCGGGCTGTCCGGCGGCGCGGTCCCGCACTCCGAGGGCGTGCTGATCGTCCTGTCCCGGATGCGGAGGATCCTGGAGATCGACCCGGTCGCCCGGCGGGCCGTCCTCGAACCGGGCGTGACTAACTTGTCGGTGACGGGTGCCGCCGGACCGTTCGGGATGTTCTATGCTCCTGACCCCTCCAGTCAGGTGATCTGCTCAGTCGGCGGAAACGTGGCGGAGAACTCGGGCGGGGCGCACTGCCTCAAGCACGGGTTCACCGTGCACCACGTGACCGGACTGGAGATCGTCACGCCGGACGGCGAGCTGACCTGGCTCGGTGACGGGACTGGCGTCACGTCCGGGTATGACCTGCTCGGGGCGTTCACCGGGTCCGAGGGGACGCTCGGCATCGTCACCAAGATCGTCGTCAAGCTGACGCCCGTGCCCGAGACCGTGCACCTGGTGCTCGCCGCCTACGAGACGCTCGCCGACGGCGGCCGCGCGGTGTCGGACATCATCGGCGCCGGTATCGTGCCCGCCGCGATCGAGATGATGGACGCGCTGTCGATCGAGGCCGCCGAGGCCTCCGTGGCCTGCGGTTACCCGACGGGCGCGGGAGCCGTGCTGCTGGTTGAGCTCGACGGGCCCGCCGCCGAGGTGGAAGCCGAGCTGGCGACCGTGCGTGACCTGTGCGAGAAGGCGGGCGCCAGGGAGATACGGGCGGCCGACGACCCGGCGCAGCGGGCCGGGATCTGGAAGGGCCGCAAGGCCGCGTTCGCCGCGGTCGGGCGCCTCTCCCCCGCCTACATCGTGCAGGACGGGGTCGTGCCGCGGACCGCGCTCGGCGACGTGCTGGCCCGCATTTCCGCCCTGTCGGCGGAGAGCGGCATCCGCGTGGCGAACGTGTTCCACGCCGGTGACGGGAACCTGCACCCGCTGGTGCTGTACAACGACGCGTCGCCGGCCGAGACCGAGGCCGCGGAGGTGCTGTCGGGGCAGATCCTCGACACGTGCATAGAGTACGGCGGGTCGATCACGGGCGAGCACGGGGTAGGGCTGGATAAATCCCGGTATATGCCGAAAATGTTCACCGCGGAGGATCTGGACACCATGCAGCTCGTCCGGTGCGCGTTCGACCCGGCCAGCCTGTGCAACCCGGGCAAGGTCTTCCCGACTCCCCGGCTGTGCGGTGAGGTGCCTGGTCACCACCGCGGTCCGCACCCAGCCGTCGCGGCCGGCCAGGCGGAGATCTTCTGATGCCAATCTCCCGAACGCGCCCGGCCGGCTCCCCTTCCTCCCCCGATCTCGCGGTCGCGGGCAAGGCCCTCGCGGCGGCGTCCCCGGCGGTGCGCGAAGGCGGCGCGGCGGACGCGATCGAGGGCGTGACGCCGGCGTTCGTGGCGTCGCCGACGTCGACCGAAGAGGCGGCCGCGCTGCTGCGGGTGGCCGCCGGGCACTCGCTCGCCGTGGTGCCGCGGGGGTCGGGCAGCCGGCTCGGCTCGGGCGGCGGGGTGGCGTGGGGCACGCCACCCGCGCGGGCCGATCTCGTCGTGTCGATGGCGGGGATGGACACGGTGCTCGAGCACGCCGCCGGCGACCTGGTGGCGCGCGTCCAGGCCGGGACCCGTATGGGCGACCTCGCCGGGGTGCTCGCGGCCGCCGGGCAGGCCGGGCAGGAAGTCGCGCTGGACGTGCCCGCGGCGTCGACCGCGGGCGGCGTGGTGGCGTCGGCGCTGACCGGGCCGCGACGGCTGCGCTACGGGTCGCCCCGCGATCTGCTCATCGGGATCACGATCGTCCGGGCGGACGGCACGGTCGCGCATTCCGGCGGCAAGGTAGTGAAGAACGTCGCGGGCTACGACCTCGGCAAGCTGTTCGCGGGGTCGTGGGGCACGCTCGGGCTGATCACGGAGGTGACGTTCCGCCTGCACCCGCTGCCGGGGGCGCGCGCGTACGTGACCGCGTCCTACTCCGACGCGCCGGCGGCGTGCGGTGCGGTGGCGGCGGCCGCCGCCTCGCCGCTCGTGCCGTCCGCGGTCGAACTCGGCCGGGCCGCGCCGGGCGGGCCGCTCCAGGTGGGCGTGCTGCTCGAGGGCTCGGACTCCGGGGTCGCGGCGCGGGCGGCGCTCATGGCCGGGGTGCTGTCGTCGGCGGGGACGATCCCGGTCGACGTTTCCGCGGAAACGCCGGGGTGGTGGCCGGGCGCGCCGGCGACGGCCGGCGGGACGCTGATCCAGGTGTCGTTCTGGGTGTCGGCGCTCGCGGCGGTGCTGGCCACGATCGACTCGGCGGCGCGTTCGCTCGACGTCACGGCGACGGTCAGCGGCGCGGCCGGAGCGGGCGTCGTGTACGTGGAACTGCCGCTGGGCGTGCCGGCGGACGTGGCCGGCCGCTTCACGGGCGAGCTGCGCCGGGCCCTGTCGCACGAGCGCGGCGGCGTCGTGATGCTGGCGGCGCCCGCCGCCGTCCGCGCGGCGGCCGGCGAGCACGGCGGCATGACGGGACCGGTCCCGTCGGCGCGGCTGATGCGGGCAGTGAAGGACCAGTTCGATCCCGGCGGCCGGATGTCGCCCGGCCGGTTCCCGGCGGAAGGTGCGTGACGTGAGCGACCGTAGTCCGATGACGGGTCCCGAAGCGGACCGGATCCGCGCGGTGACGAAGGATTGCGTGCACTGCGGGTTCTGCCTGCCCGCCTGCCCGACCTACCAGCTGTGGGGCGAGGAGATGGACTCGCCGCGCGGCCGGATCCACCTGGTCAACCAGCTGCTGGACGGGGCGCCGCTGACCGCGGCCGGGGCGGAGCACTTCGACCGGTGCCTCGGCTGCATGGCGTGCATGACCGTCTGCCCGTCCGGCGTGCAGTACGACCAGATCATCGAGATGGCGCGGTCGTGGGCGGACGAGGGCGCGGCCGGGGCCGAGCCGGTTCGCGATCCTGATGCTTCCGGGCGGCGGCCGCTGCGGGACCGGGCCACCCGGGAAGCGATCTTCGCGGTCTTCCCGTACCCGCGACGGCTGCGGGCGCTGACCGCGCCGCTGCGCGCGGCGCAGCGCCTGGGGCTCGACGGATTTCTCGCCCGCAGCGGCCTGGCGCGCCGGGTCTCCCCGTCCGCCGACGCGGCGCTGCGGCTCGCGCCGCCGTCGTCGGGCCGGGCGTTCCCGGCCGGGCGGTTCCCGGAGCGGGTGCCCGCCCTCGGCAAGCGGCGGGCGGTGGTCGGCATGCTGACCGGCTGCGTGCAGTCCGTCTTCTTTCCCGCGGTCAACGCGGCGACGGCCCGCGTCCTCGCGGCCGAGGGCTGCGACGTGGTGATCCCGCGCGAACAGGGCTGCTGCGGGGCGCTGTCGCTGCACTCAGGCCGGATGGACGAGGCGGCGCGGTTCGCCAAGCAGACGATCGAGACGTTCGAGGCAGCCCAGGTCGACGCGATCGTCGTGAACTCCGCGGGCTGCGGATCGGCGATGAAGGAGTACGAGCGGCTGTTCGCGCACCTTTCGGGCGAAGCGGAAAGCGGCGCGTGGGCCGGGCGGGCGGCGGCGCTGTCAGCGCGCGTCCGTGACCTGGCCGAATTCCTCGCCGAAGTCGGCCCGGTAGCGCCGCGGCACCCCGTGCCGGTGACGGCCGCCTACCATGACGCCTGCCATCTCGGCCACGCGCAGCGGATAACCCGGCAGCCACGGGAGCTGCTGGGGGCGATCCCGTCTCTCGACCTCGTGGAACTGCCGGACGCCGGGACGTGCTGCGGCTCGGCGGGCGTATACAACTTGCTGCAGCCCGAAGCCGCCCGCGAACTCGGTGTCCGGAAGGCCGACGCGGTGCTGGCGTCCGGCGCGTCGCTGGTCATCTCGGCCAACCCGGGCTGCACCCTGCAGATCTCCGCCGAGCTGGCCAGCCGCGGCCAGTCCATCGCCACCGCGCACACCGCGCAGATCCTCGACGCCTCGATCCGCGGCCGCCGCGTTCGCCACCTCGGTTAACCGTGCCTACCGGGCAGCCGGGCGGGCGCTGACCAGTTGACGCCGTCCGGCGACGTCCACGTGACCGGGCGCTGGTCGCCGCCGGATGGCCCCGTCAGCCCGGCGGCGACGAAGCCGGTGCCCGACGGCGCCAGCGCGGTCACCGTGCCGGTGCCGTGCGCGGTGGGCAGCACCGCCTGCGTCCACCGTGCCCCGTTGTCCGCCGAGGTGAGCGCGATCGGGATGCTGCCCGCGCGGGCCGTCGCCGTGCCCGCCGCGACGACACGGGTGCCGCTGGCGGCGACGAACCGGAGCGAACCGCTGGCGGCGCCGGCCGGGTTAGCGAAGGTCAGCGGCGTCCAGGACATTCCCGCCCCGGAGGTCCAGACGGCCGGGGCGCCGGCGTGGGTGCCGACCGCGACATAGCCCTTCGCGGTCGCCGTCACGCCGTAGATCGCGCTTGGCGCCAGCCTGCCGTCCAGGTTGCCGTTGGCGGCCCGCACCCAGTTCTTGAGGTCCGGTGACCACCAGAGGGCCGCGAACTGGCGCGGGCCGTCTGCCTCCTGGCCCACGACCACGTAGCCGTCCTGGCCGGCGGCGACCGCGCTGATGTGCAGGCCGACGCCTTCCAATGCACTGATGCCGGCCGCGTGCCAGGTGATGCCGTCGGCGGATATGACGACGACCGGATGGTTCGCCGTGCCGGAGACGACGCCGCCGACGGCGATCCAGCCCGCCCGGCCGTGCGCGATGCTGGTCAGATCCTCGATGCCCGGCAGCTGGGAAACGGCCGGCTGGTTCGCGGACACCAGCGACCACGTGCCGTTCGCGGCGCGCCGCCAGATCGCCGGGTGGCCGTCGGCGCTGCCCGCGGCGAGCTGGGTGGTGCCCGCCGACGCGATCGAACTGACGGTCACGGTGCCCTGCTGGCCTGGATAGCCGGCGAACGCGCCGGCCGGCGCGGCCGAACCCTCCTGCTCGACCAGGGCCGTCCCGCTCAGGCCGCCGGCCGCGGTGTTGCCGGCCGGCGGCCTGAGGTCCGCGCTGTCCGCCAGCATCTCGCCGGACTTGCCGGTCAGCATCAGCACCGCTCCGGCGCCGACCGTGACGATGACCGCGGCGGGCACGCCCACCCGGGCGACCTGCCAGGCGAGATGACGGCGCTGGGCGGTGGCGCGCGGGACCGCCGACGCCGTGCGGACGGACTCGTGCCACGCCCGGTACAGCTCATCGGCGTTCCCCGACCCCAGAGGTGTGCCCGGGACTACCGCCTCGGACCGGGTAAGCGGGGGCGCGTCGGCATACGTCGGCGCGGCCGCGAAGGCGAACGCGGGGCCGTCCGCGAGCGTCGGCGCGGCCGCGAAGGCCGGCGCCGGTGCTCGTGACGGAGACGGTGGCGGCGGCGGCGGGAAGGCCCGCGCGGGCGTGTACGACCGCGACTGTGACCGCGATGGCCATGGTGACAGTGGTGGCTGCCGTGACGCCATCGGCGGGTTCTGAGGCGGCTGCGCCGGGGCGCGGGGCTGCCGCCGTGGCGGCGGGGCGGACTCCGGTGCCGGGACGAAGTGCTGCTGTTCCCAGCTAACTCCCGAGCCTTGCCATACGCCCTGGGCGACCTGCCAGCCAGAGCGACGGCCCGCCTCTCCTGTTTCACCGGCACTCTCCGCCTCGACGTCGAAGCCAGGGCCGCCGGCACGCCCGTAGCGCGCCGCGGTCGGCCCGACGGCAGGAGCCCCGGCGGCAGGAGCCCCGCCGCTTGCGGGCGGCGCGCCCGCCGACGCGGATCCGTTCGATCGCGAATAGCCATTCCACTGCGCAGCCTCGTACCATCGCGGGCCCCCGTTCCACTGCGGACCCGTGTCCCGGCGGGCACCGGAATCAGGTCGCCATGCGTGATCCGAATTCACGGGCGGAGTTTCGCGGACCGGGTAATCCGCGTAATCCGAGGGGTCCGGACGGGCTGGTTCCGCGCCGGGTCCTGCCGGGGGGGCCGCTTCCCCGGAGGCCGGCGGGAACCAGCCCGCCGGACGCGCCGCATCTGGCCAGCTCGGCCATATCGTGGCGCCGCCGAAACCGGGCACAGCAGATGTCGCGAAACGCTCCGCATCGCCCTGTCCGGACGTATCGTAAGAATCGCAGTCCGCTCTAGACATGGACGCCGCAGAATGCGCCTCGCCATTCTCGTATGAGCTGGCGCCAGTCATGAGTTACTCCGAGTCATTGCAGATAACTCTCTGTAGTTCCGTCGAGCACGCGCCTTACACTTAGAACTTCGTGCGCGCCGGGCTCTTGGTTCGATGGTAACGAGAGAAACCGGGAAACCCTAGACCTAAGCGCCTAAAAAATTACAAATAGTTGGCCATCGGCTACTAATCGTAATTGAAGTAATCTCCTCAATCGCGGTAATCACCCATAGCCCATTCCGGCCCCGCAGTCACAAGTGCCACAAGGCACCACCGTGATTACTGGTGCGCATGTTACGTCGCGCCCGCCCGAAGATTTCGCCGTGCGAGGAACCCGAAGCAGCGCCGCCAGTGCGAGCCACCGCTCGGCGGCGCGGCGAGGGCACCAGCGAGTCCCGCGCCGCGCCGTGCCGCCGGGACGACCAGGTTACGCGTCGCGCTGTTTGGTGACGCGCTCGTGGATCAGGCCGTAGCCGAGCGACTCGGCGACGGTCAGCGAGCGCCCGCGCCGCGCGTCCGCGCGGATCTCGTCCGCCTCGCGGCCGGTCGCCTCCGCGATCCGGTAGTACAGCGAGTCGGTCATCCGACGGATCTGTTCTTCTCGCGCGGTCACCGCGGAGACCGTCCCGCCGAACTGAAGCCGCGGCTCCGACAGCGTGAAGATCGCGTTCGGATACGCCTCCCGGCGCGAGCACGAGGCGAGTACGCCGAGCGCCGCGCCCGCCGTCTCCCCGCTCGTGCACGCCACCACTTCCGCGCGAACGACGTCAAGCACGCCCATCACGGTCAGCGCCGGGGACAAGTCGGCCCGCAGGTTCTGCATCTCCAGGCGGATCGGCCCGTCACCCTCGGCGTCCAGCGTGAGCAACTGGGCGGACATCCGGGTCGCCGCCTCGTCGTCGAGGATGCCGGACGCCAGCACGATCCGCTTCTCCAGCAGCCGCTCGTACAGCTTGTCCTGCCACGCGTGGTGCGGATCCATCCAGACGCGCGCGGGTGGCACCGGCCCTGGCCCGTCCGGCGAACCAGGTGCGCCCGGCGAACCAGGTGCGCCCGGCGGACCAGGCGGGAAACCAGGCGGCCCGGGCGGCCCCGGCGGCGGGAAGCCAGGCGGAACCGGCGGGAACTCGGGCGGAATGCCCGAGAAGCCGGGAGGCGCGCCCGAGAAATCGGGCAGGCGGCAGAAACAGTCCTCAGCCATCAAGCTTCCAGGTGATCTCGCCGCCGACAGCGGCCGCGTACCGCTCGAGCGTGGAGGCGCGGACGTCGGTCGTGCCGGACTCAAGGCGGGCAACGGCCGACTGGGAGGTGCCCATCCGGGCCGCCACCTCGGTCTGCGACAGCCCAGCGGCCTGCCGGTGCGCGGCCAGTTCGCGGACCAGCGAACTGCGCTGGTCCGCCATGCGGCGCAGCGCCATCTCGCGAAAGCCGGGCAGCAACGGCAAGCCATCGCCATCGTCCACATCAAGAACGGTATCTCACATATGAGATAGCCGCCAGTCCCGGGGACGGTGGAACGGGATGCCGCGGCGGAGGGGCGGGAAGCGCGGCGCGGGCGGGGGTGCGAGCGGGCGAGGTGCGAGCGGGCGGGGCAGTTCAGTCGGCGGCGCCGTAGGCCGACAGGAAGACCCGCACGCCGCTGACGATCAGCCGGCCCGTCTCCTCGTCCGACAGCGGTAGCGTGCCGAGCAGCGACCTGCTGCTGACCTGGTCGAACGTGAGCGCCGCCAGGTGCTCGGCGGCCTGCGTGGCATCCGCGACCTTAAGCCGGCCGGCCCGCCCGAGCCTGGCCAGCGGCGCGGCGATGAGCGGGGTGACCGCGCGGGTGTGCATGAGGTCGATGAGCGCCGGGAAGTGCGGGGCCTCGGTGATCAGCAGCCGCACAAGCGTCGAGCGCTCCGGCGCCCGCGCGATCGAGCGCGTGATCTCGGTGACGCACGTGGTCAGCGCGCCCGGCAGGTCCGGATCCCACGTGGTCCGGTCCACGATCTCCCCGATCCGGGCGAGCATTCCCTCGTACGTGTCGCGGACCACGGACAGGAACAGGTTCTCCTTGTCCCCGTAATGGCTGTACACAGTGCGCTTGGACACCCCCGCCTCGGCGGCTATGGCGTCCACGCTCGTCCGTTCGTAACCGTCGCTCGCGAACAGCGTCAGCGCCGCTCGAGCGATCGCCTCGTGTTTCCGTTCCGACACCGTTTCCAGCACGGGTAACAGAATATAGCGTCCCGGGGTGAACTAGCCGGTGTAGTGTATTAAGTTCTGACTTAGGCGATGCCCGCGCCGCCCGTACCGGGACAGGCCAGGTCACCTCCGCCCATACGGTACGCCCGGCGGGCGTGTCCCGGTAGCCCCACCGGCTGCTGAGCGCGGCGACGAGCGCGAGGCCGCGGCCGCCCTCGGCGAAATCGTCCGCGGGTCCCGCTACGGGCGTCTCCGGGCTTCCCTCGTCGGTCACCGTGACGAACGCCAGACCGTCACGCGGCCGGCCCACCTCGACGGTGAACGTTCCGCCGCGGCCGGACGCCGTGTGCTCGATCGCGTTGGTGGCCAGTTCGGATACGCAGGTCATGAGCGTTTCCCGCGCCGGGCAGCCGATCAGGACACGCGCCGCGAACGTGCGCGCCGCGCGGACCTGGCCCCGGTCACCCGGGAACTTCTGGGCACCCCGCGCCGGGCTGAGTGCCGCTAGTTGCGCTGCGGTCACGTTGATCACTCCTCGTCAGACTTCGGCCCTTTCCTACTATGAGTGACGAAACTTTGCGCATTATGGTTCATATAGTCACTTTCTGCGATCGCTATGCTCTTTTCATGCCCCCTGAACGGTCCCTGCTATCTCCCTATCTCCTCCCCTTCCTCGCATCCGCGCGTCTAATCGACCATCATTGCCACGGCGTGCTGCGCGCTGGCGAAGATCTCGAGTCGTTGCTCACCGAGGGCGACGGCGGCTCCGCCGCGGGCGGCAGCGCCTTCGACTCGCTGGCCGGGCTGGCCTTCCGGCGCTGGTGCCCGCCGCTGCTCGACCTCGATCCGCACGCGACCATTACCGAGTACGTCGCGCGCCGTCGCGAGCTGGGCACGCCGGAGGTCAGCAAGCGGTTCCTCGCCGCGTCCGGCCTCGCCGCGCTGTGCGTGGACACCGGGTACACGCCCGCGGAGCTCGCCTCGCCCGCCGAGACAGCCGCGTTCGCCGGCGCGGCCGCGTTCGAGATCGTCCGCTTCGAGCAGGTCGCCGAGACCCTGGCCGCCGGCGGGGCCACCCCGGCGAGCTTCCCTGACGCCTTCCGGGCCGCGCTGGCCGCGCGCGTGTCACCCGCGGGACCGTCTGACGTGCCGGTCGTGGGCTTCAAGTCGATCGCGGCGTACCGGGTCGGACTCGGGCTGGGCGCCGGCCGGCCGGCGGACGCCGAGGTCGTGACGGCGGCCGGCCGGTGGCTGGCCGGATATTCAGCGGGCGCGGGCGCGCCCGTGCCCCGGCTGGCGGACGAGATCCTGCACCGGTTCTTCGTCTGGTGCGGGGCCGACCTCGGGCTGCCGATCCAGTTCCACGTCGGCTACGGCGACAGGGACATCGACCTGCGCAAGTGCAACCCGCTGCTGCTCACGGACCTGCTGCGCGCGCTCGAGCCGTCCGGCGGGCCGGTCATGCTGCTGCACAATTATCCCTACCACCGCGAGGCCGGGTACCTGGCCCAGGTCTTCCCGCACGTGTACGCCGACCTCGGGCTGGCCACCCACAACACCGGCAGCCGGGCCCCGGCGGTGCTCGCCGAGGCGCTCGAGATGGTGCCGCTGCGGAAGTTCCTGTTCTCGTCGGACGCCTTCGGCCTGCCCGAGCTGTACTACCTGGGCACGCTGCTCTTCCGGCAGGGCCTCGGGCGGTTCCTCAAGGAGCGGCTGGACGCCGGCGACATCACCTACGACGACGCCGAGCGCGTCACCCGCCTCATCGCGGCGGAGAACGCCGCCCGCGTCTACCGGCTGCCGGAGTAAGGGCCGGGGTCCGGCGCCGACAGCGCCCGCGCGGCCAGGTCCGGCCCGGGCTCGAGCCAGGTGACGCGCGGGTCGCGGCGGAACCACGACTCCTGGCGGCGCGCGAACCGGCGCGTCGCCTTCGCCGTCTCCGCGCGCGCCTCGTCCAGGCTCAGGTCGCCGTCCAGGCAGGACAGCAGCTGCTGGTAGCCCAGCGCCCGGCTCGCGGTCTTGCCGTCGCGCAGGCCGGCCGCCGCCAGCGCGCGGACCTCGGCTTCGAAGCCGGCCGCCCACATCCGGTCGACGCGGGCGCCGATCCGCCGGTCGAGTTCCGCGCGGTCGACGCGCAGGCCAAGCTGGGTCGCCGGGCGGCCGCGGGCGCCGGAGGACGCTGTGTACCCGGGCATCGTGGCGCTGAAGGGCCGGCCGGAGATCTCGATCACCTCGAGGGCCCGCACGATGCGGCGCCCGTTCGACGGCAGGATCGCCGCCGCGGCGGCCGGGTCCCGCTGCGCGAGCCGGGCGTGCAGCGGCGCGGGGCCGGCCGTGGCGAGTTCGCCCTCCAGGCGGCGCCGCACGTCGTCGTCGGTGCCGGGAAAGTCCAGGTCGCCGAGCGCCGCCCTGATGTACAGGCCCGAACCGCCGGCCAGGACCGGCAGCCGGCCGCGTGCCTCGATATCCGTGATGGCCGCGTTCGCGAGGTCCGCGTACTCGGCCACGCTCGCGGTCTTCGTCACGTCCCAGACGTCGAGCAGATGGTGCGGCACGCCGCGCCGCTCGGCGGCGGTGAGCTTGGCGGTGCCGATGTCCATCCCGCGGTACAGCTGCATCGAGTCGGCGTTGACGACCTCGCCGTTCAGTGCCAGCGCGAGCTCGACCGCCAGGTCGGACTTGCCGGTGGCGGTCGCGCCGACGATGACGAGCACGTGCCCGGACCGCCGCCTCAGCCGCGCAGCGCTGGCATGCCGAGCAGGACCGGCGCCGGCGCCCCGGCCCCTGCCGACACGCCCGCCGTGTCCGCCGGCGCCGCCTGGCGGGCTTCCCACGCGTCGCCGGCCCGGGTGCGGCGCACCTCCAGCGGCTCGCCGTCCGCGATCAGGTAGTGCGGCGCCGCCCTGGTCACGGTCGTCGTGACGATGTCACCCGGCCGCGGCTGCGTGCTGGGCGGCGCGAAGTGCACGAGGCGGTTGTCCCGCGCCCGGCCGGACATGCGGTGGGTCGCGGCGTCTTTGCGGCCCTCGCCCTCGGCGACCAGGACCTCGACGGTCGTGCTGGTCAGCGCGGCGTTCTCGGCCGTGCAGACTTCCTCGACGAGTGCCGCGAGCCGGTCGTAGCGCTCCTGCACGACCGCGCGCGGCACCTGGTCCGGCATGGTCGCGGCCGGGGTGCCCGCGCGGATCGAGTACTGGAACGTGAACGCGCCCGCGACCCTGGCCTGCCGCACCAGGTCGAGGGTCTCCTCGAAGTCCCGCTCGGTCTCGCCGGGGAAGCCGACGATGATGTCGGTGGTGATCGCGGCGTGCGGGATCGCCTTCCTGACATTCTCCAGGATGCCGAGGTACCGCTCGCGGCGGTACGCGCGGCGCATCGCCTTGAGGACCGTATCCGAGCCTGACTGGAGCGGCATGTGCAGGCTCGGCATGACGTTGGGCGTCTGCGCCATCGCCTCGATGACGTCGTCGGTGAAGTCCCGCGGGTGCGGCGAGGTGAACCGGACGCGCTCCAGGCCGTCACCGGCCAGTTCGCCGCACGACCGCAGCAGCTTGCCGAACGCCTGCCGGTCGCCGAACTCGGCGCCGTAGCTGTTCACGTTCTGGCCGAGCAGCGTCACCTCGAGCACGCCCTCGCGGGCCAGCGCCCGGACCTCCTCGAGGATGTCCCCGGGGCGGCGGTCCTTCTCCTTACCCCGCAGCGACGGCACGATGCAGAACGTGCAGGTGTTGTTGCACCCGACGGAGATCGACACCCACGCCGAGTACGGCGACTCACGGCGGGCCGGCAGCAGCGAGGGGAACGTCGACAGCGTCTCCTCGAATTCGACCTGCGCCTCCTGGCGGACGCGGGCGCGCTCGAGCAGGGCGGGAAGGGCACCGATGTTGTGCGTGCCGTAGACGACGTCGACCCAGGGCGCGCGCTCGACGATCCTGTCGCGTTCCATCTGCGCGAGGCAGCCGCCGACGGCGATCTGCATGCCCGGCGTCTTGCTCTTGAGCGGGAACAGGTGACCGAGGTTGCCGTAGAGCCGGTCGGCGGCGTTTTCCCGCACGGCGCACGTGTTGAACACGATCAGGTCCGGCGTGCTGCCCTCGGCGGCGCGCGCGTACCCCGCTTCCTCGAGCAGGCCGGCGACACGCTCGGAATCGTGCACGTTCATCTGGCACCCGTAGGTGCGGATCTCGTAGGTCTTTCCTTGTCCCACCTGACCAGGATAGGGGCGTGCGGGCGGCGGCCGGTCCCGGATGCGGGGGTCGGGGCGAGTCAGCAGGGCACGTTAGGGATGATGCTTCGCGTCTTAGCGCGCGAACTCGGTGGCGCGGGACTCGCGGACGACCGTCACCCGGATCTGGCCGGGGTAGGTGAGCTCTTCCTCCACCTGCTTGGCGATGTCGCGGGCGATGACCTGGGCCTGGATGTCGTCGATCTGGTCGGGCTTGACCATGACGCGGATCTCGCGGCCGGCCTGCATCGCGAAGACCTTCTCGACGCCCTCGTGGGTCGTCGCGATCTCCTCGAGGCGCTCGAGGCGCTTGACGTACATCTCGAGCGATTCGCGGCGGGCGCCGGGCCGGCCGCCGCTGATCGCGTCGGCGGCCTGGGTGAGCACGGCCTC
>DASZKN010000077.1:0-4033 GCA_035552855.1 Trebonia sp.
GCCATGTGCGGGCTTTTCTGCCAGTACCACCACGACATCTGCATCCACCGGTGGGGATGGGAAGCCGAAATCCTCCCCGACAGCACCGTCAAGGTCACCAGCCCCGCCGGCGAAGTCCTCCGCAGCCACCCGCCCCCACCCCGACAAGCCGCCTGAGCCCGTCGGCTCACGCGGTCAGCGCGCACGTGACCAGGGTCGCGGCGGCGGCGATCTCCAGCACGGCTCCGAACACATCCCCGGTGACCCCGCCCAGCCGGCGAACCGCTGTCAGCCGCACGGCCGAGCCGGCGGTCAGCCCTACCGCGGCGGCGACGAGGCCGCGGACGGCCAGCGCCGGGCCACCGAATCCGAAGCCGGCCGCGACGATCGCGCAGCCGAGGCCCACCGCGGTCATCGCCCTGGCCCGTCCCGTCGTCCGGCCCGCCACCAGCGCCCCGAACCCGCCCGGCCGCGCGGCGTCCGAGCCCGTCGCGAGCACGACCGCGACCCGTCCGGTGACCGCGGCGAGCACGAGCGCGAGGCCCGCCGCGGCCGCCCGCGGCACCGCGGCCAGCGCCGTCACCTGGATCAGCAGCACGAGGACGAGCGTGGCGACCCCCATCGGTCCCACGTCGGAGCGGCGCATGATGTCGAGCGCGACCGGGGCGGGCCGGCGGCTGCCCAGCCCGTCGGCCGTATCGGCCAGCCCGTCTAGATGCAGGCCGCCGGTGAGCAACCCGACCAGCGCGATCGCGAGCGCCGCGCCGAGCAGCCGTCGCAAACCCGAATCCCCGGCGCCCAGGCCGCCGGCACCGGCTACCACGGCACCGCCGAGGACGCCGAGGAGCAGCCCGACCGCGGGCATCCACAGCACGGCCCGGGCGGCGTCGCCCTCGGCCAGCGTCTCTCCGGCCCCGGCCGGCAGCACGGTGAACAGGCTGACCGCGGTCCGGCAGGCGCGCGTCCAGCTCACTTGAGCCGCCGGGCAATGCCCGCCACGCAGAACCAGACCTGTTCGCATTCGGCGGCGATCCGGGCGTTGAGGACCCCGAGCTCATCGCGGTACCGCACGCCGGAAGCGGTGGCCGGGACGACCCCGAGACCGGCCTCGTTCGATACCGCCACCACGTGCCGCCGGGTGGATTGCCAGGCCGCCAGCAGGCCGTCGACCCGCGACGCCAGCGCGGCGCCCGCGTCGGCCCGCCCCGTCCAGAGCCCGGTCTCGTCCATCACGCCGGCCAGCCACGTGGACAGGCAGTCCACGAGCACGGGCGTGGCCAGCCGCTGGACCCCGCCGGCTGCCGCCCCGTCCGCCGGCGTCAGCACGGCCTCCAGGTCACGCGTCTCCAGCGTCACCCAGTGCGCCGGCCGCCGCCGCCGGTGCGCGTTGACGCGGGCCGCCCATTCCGGGTCGGCGTCGTCCGGTTCCGCGCCGGTGGCGACATAGTCGACATGCTCTCGCCCGGCGAGCATCCGCTCCGCGGTCACTGACTTGCCGGACCGCGCACCGCCGAGCACGAGCACCCGGAACGGCTTCCCCCGCCGCCGGCGGCCGTGAATCAACCGAATCATCACCACTGAAGATAGCCGTGATTCAGCCAACCTCTATATGGTCACGTTGCTACCTACGTGCTCCCGACTATCGCGAGGAGGCAATCAAATGCCGGAGCCGACTGACCTGACCGGACGCCGCGTGCTCGTCACCGGCGGCGCGAGCGGCATCGGCGCGGCGTGCGCCGGGAAGTTCGCCGCCGCGGGCGCGGTCGTGACGGTCGCCGACCTGGACGCCACGGGCGCGGCGCGGGTCGCCGACGCGATCGGCGGCCGGGCGGCCGTAGCGGACCTGGCGGACCCGGCGTTCGACGCGGCGGCGCTGGCGGGCGACGCGGACATCGTCGTCAACAACGCCGGCGTGCAGCACGTGGCGCCACTGGAAGAGTTCCCCGAGGACAAGTTCCGGCTGATCCTCGCGCTCATGCTCGAGGCGCCGTTCCGGCTGGTGCGGGCGGCGCTGCCGCACATGTACGCGCAGGGCTGGGGCCGGGTCGTGAACATCTCGTCGGTGCACGGTCTGCGCGCGTCGGCGTACAAGAGCGCCTACGTCGCCGCCAAGCACGGCCTCGAGGGGCTGTCGAAGACGATCGCGCTCGAGGGCGGTGAGCGCGGCGTCACGTCGAACACGATCTGTCCGGCCTACGTGCGGACGCCGCTGGTGGAGAAGCAGATCGCGTCCCAGGCGCAGCTCCACGGCATCCGGGCGGAGGAGGTCGTGGAGAAGATCATGCTCACCGAGCCCGGCGTCAAGCGCCTCGTCGAGCCGGCGGAGGTAGCCGACCTCGCGGTGTTCCTGTGCGGGCCCGGCATGTCGTTCGCGAACGGCTCCTCGTTTGTCCTCGACGGCGGCTGGACGGCCAGGTAACGCACGGCCGGCCGGGGAAACAGTCGTGTTAGCCGTACCGCGGGACCCGCGCTGCCACGATCGACCCCGGGGCGTCCCGACCCGCAGCATCGAGGTATGGCTGAGATATACGACAATCGGGCTATGACCGGGCAGGCCGTCGTGCCGCTCGCGCGCACGCTCAAGGCGCCGTTTACCCGTCGCGCCTGGGCCGAGCTCGCGTACGCGCTCGTCACGCTGCCGCTGGCCGTCGTCAGCGTCGCGTTCGCCCTTCCCACGCTCTACAACGGGATCCTGTGGGCGGTGTCCGCGCCAGTGGTCAGGAAGCTGGCCGCGGCGCACCGTTTCCTCGCGTGGCGGCTGCTCGGCGAGCGGGTGCCGCCGCCCCCGCCGCTGCGGCCCGTCACCCTCGTGCGCGTCCGCACGGCGGACGCGGGCCGCTTCTCCGGGATCGTCGAGCAGGCCGGGGGCCGGGTGCGGCAGTGGGCGTTCAACTACGGCCGGGGCTCCTGCTCAAGGACCGGGTCGCCAACGTCGGCGAGTTCGTGAACGCGGTCACGCGGGTCGCCGCGGGCGGCACCGCGCTCGATCCCGAGGTCGTCGCCGGGCTGCTGGCCGTCACCCGGCACGCCAGCGCCCTGGTCGCGCTGACCGCGCGCGAGAGCACGACGTGCTGGCCCTGATGGCGGAAGGCCGATCCAACAGCGCGATCGCGAGCCGCCTGGTCGTGACCGAGCGCGCGAGCGAAAAGCACATCAGCAACATCTTCACCAAGCTCGGACTGCCGCCGTCGGACTCCGATCACCGGCGTGTCCTGGCGGTGCTGACCTACCTGCAATGACGGTTTCTCACGAGCGGGAGCGGGTAAGGCGGGCTTCGCTGGGGGGCCGCCGGGCTTAGGCGGGCGTCCCCGCCATCGATGGCCGCTGGTCAGGGAGAAAATCATGGCGTACGACCCATTCGGGTCGGGCGAGTTCGGTTCGAGCCCGTTCGACGAATTCCTAGCGCGCTTCTTCGGCGGCCCCGTGCAGCGGCGGCCCGCGCAGCGCATCGACATCGGCCAGCTCATGACCGAGCAGGCCCGCGAGCTCGTCAGGGACGCGGCCACGCAGGCCGCCCAGTGGGGCGATCCCGACCTCGACACCGATCACCTGCTCTGGGCCGCCACGAGACAGGACACGACCCGCCGGCTGCTGGCGGCGGCCGGCGCTAATCCCGACGCCATCGCCAGGGACATCGCATCAAGCGCGCAGCGCGGCGAGTCCCGTGACGAGCCGCCGAGCCTTACCCCGTCGGCCAAGCGGGCGCTGCTCGACGCCCGGCAGATCTCGCGGGCGTTCGGCTCGTCCTACATCGGGCCCGAGCACCTGCTGTTCGCGCTCGCGGTCAACCCCGAGTCGGCCGCCGGACGGCAGCTCCGGGAGGCACGGGTTACCCCGGAAGCGCTGCAGCAGGCGGCCACGGGCGACGGCGGCGGCGCGGGCGCCGGAGGCAAGCCGCCGTCGGACACTCCCACCGTCGACGAGTACAGCACCGATCTCACCGCGATGGCCCGCGATGGCAGCCTCGACCCGGTGGTCGGCCGCGAGAATGAGATCGAGCAGACGGTCGAGGTGCTATCGCGGCGGACGAAGAACAACCCGGTGCTGATCGGGG
>DASZKN010000078.1:0-10042 GCA_035552855.1 Trebonia sp.
GGCCGCCACGCCGCCGGAGGGCTACCCGCCCGCGGGCGGCCAGACCGGGGGCCAGACCGCGGACACCAGCCCGCTCCGCGCCAGCCGCGCGCCCGGTGACGAGCAGCGGGCCGCCAGGGGCCTGCCGCCCAGGGGCGGCAACCTGTCGGCGGAGGGACTTCCGGGCGGGGGCCTGGCTGGCGGGGAACTGCCTGGCGGCGGCTTGCCCGGCGGCGGCCTGCCGGGCGAGCACCTTGCCGCGGGCGGGCTGCCGGTGGCGGGCGTCCCGCGGGCGCGGGGCTACCAGACCATGGTGGACCAGGCGCAGTCGGCCATGTTCACGCCGCAGCGACCGGGGCCGGGGCCCGACGCCGGGATGCCCGGAGCGCCCGGCGGCGCGTGGCCCGCTCTCTGCGAGCAGTTCGGCCTGCACCTGCTGGTCCTCGCCGAACAGCTCCGGATCTCCCTCGACGAGCTCGAGGCCGACGAGGACGACCCGGAGCGCCTCCAGCGGCTCTACCGGATCGACCACGCCGTCACCCGGATGCGGCGCGCCAGCCGTGACCTGCGGACGCTCGCGGGGCAAGGCGGCCAGGAGCTGACCGGGCCGGTGACGTCGCTGCTCGACGTGATCCGGCTCGCCCTGTCGGCCATCGAGCGTTATACGCAGGTGACCGTGGCGAAGGTCGCGGACCTCGCCGTGCTCGGCTACGCGGCCGACGACGTCGGGTCGCTGATCGCCGCGCTGCTCGACAACGCCACCCGCTATTCGCCGGGCCGGGTGACCGTGAGCGCGCACCTCACCGGCGACGGCAGCGTGCTGATG
This sequence comes from Trebonia sp., assembly GCA_035552855.1. GTDB lineage: Bacteria > Actinomycetota > Actinomycetes > Streptosporangiales > Streptosporangiaceae > Trebonia. The sequence goes on from DASZKN010000078.1 coordinate 806, forward strand.
CGCGTGGAGGACACCGGCATCGGCATCGCGCCGGACATGGTGGCCGGCATCAACGCGATGCTGGCCGGCCCCGTCCTCGAGATCGACGAGCGGGCCGGGCTGCGCACCGGCTTCCCGGTCGTGCACCGGATCGCGCGCAAGCACCAGATCGGCGTGCGGCTCGCCGCCCGGCCCAGCCCGGCCCGGGGCATGATCGCGATGGTCTCGCTGCCCGCCCAGTTGCTGTGCGAGATTCCCGACAACATGCTGGGCAGACCCGCGCCGCCGCCCGCCCCGCGCCAGCCGGCCGAAAGCGTGACCATGCTGCCGAGCGCGGCCCGGCGCAGGCCGGGAGCGTCGCAGCGGGCCGGCCGGTTCGCCGGAGCGGCGGGACCGGGCGGGCCGGACGGGTTCGCCGCCGGCCCGGCCAGGGAGCCTGCCGCGGAGCGGCCCGACTGGCTCCAGCCGGCCGGGGAGCCGCAGCCGGAATACCAAGGACAGCCTGGAGACATCTGGCACGTCAGGGACACGGGGCATCCTGGCGACCTCGGCCGGGCCGGCGATCCAGGCCAGGCCGGCGACCTCGGCCGGGCCGGCGATCCAGGCCAGTCCGGGGACATGGGCCAGGCCGGGGACGAGCCGGCCGGGACCGGCGGCCTCCCCCGCCGCCAGCGCGCCAGCCTGCGCGGTGACCGGCCCAGGCGGGACGACGGCGACGGCGATGACAGCCAGCCCTCACTGGAAGTCTCGGCCGAGATCCAGGCGGCGGCCCGCCGGGCCTTCGCCGACGACATCGCCGCGTTCTCTTTGGGTAGCCAGGAGTCGACAGGGAAAGGAACGACGTCGTGATGACAACTCCGGTGATCCCGCGGGACCCGAAAGACTTCGGCTGGCTGATCGACAACTTCGCCGCGTCGACGCCCGGCGTGACCCACGCGCTGATCGTGTCCGCCGACGGCCTGCCGCTGATCACGGCGGGCGGCATGCCAGCCGACCTGGCCGACCCGCTCGCCGCCATGACCAGCGGAATTATCAGCCTCGGCAACAACATCGCCAGCAAGGTCGGCGAGGCGGGCTGTGACCAGGTGATGCTGAAGTTCCCCACCGGGCATTTCTTGTTCATGGGCATCGGCCATCTCGCGGGGTTCGCCGTGCTCGTGCAGGAAGGAGCGAACCTGGGCGTGGTCGCCCATCAGATGGCGCAGCTCGTCGACGCGGTCGGGCACGTGCTGACGCCGCAGTTGCGGGATGACCTGCGCCGGATGACCGCCATGACCGGGAGGCAGCATCCGTGAGCGGGAACCCGTGGGTCCGCCCGTACGTGCTCACCGGCGGGCGGACGCGGACTAGGCACCACCTGTACGTGCACACGCTCGTGACCGCGTCATGGTACGACCCGGCCGCCGCGGCGCGGCTGTCGCCCGAGGCCCGCCGGCTGTATGAGCGGGCGTCGACCGGCGCGCAGTCGGTGGCCGAGCTGTCGGCGCACTGCGGCGTGTCCCTCGGCGTCACCCGTGTGCTGCTCGAGGACCTGGCCGCCGCCGGCCGCGTGCAGATCAACGAGGACGTGTACGTCTCCCCCTACGACCATGGGCTGCTGAGAAGGGTGATCGATGGCCTTCGCGAGTACGCCTGACGGCCCGCCGGCGGGCATCTCGTCGGCCAAGCTCGTCGTCGCCGGCGGGTTCGGTGTCGGGAAGACGACGCTGGTCGGCACCGTCTCGGAAATCCCGCCGGTCAACACCGAGGCGTGGATGACGGAGGCCAGCAAGACCGTCGACCCGCTGACCGTCGGCGACAGCAAGACGACCACCACGGTGGCGATGGACTTCGGGCGCCTCACGCTGGCGCGGGACCTGATCCTGTACCTGTTCGGCACCCCGGGCCAGCCGCGGTTCTGGCCGATGTGGGACGACCTGTGCCGCGGCGCCAGCGGCGCGGTGGTGCTGGTCGACACCCACCGCCTGGACGCGTCGTTCCCGGCGGTGAACTACTTTGAGAACGACTCCGACGTGCCGTTCATCGTCGCAGTGAACCTGTTCGACGGCGTCCAGACCCACCCGCTTGACCAGGTGCGCGACGCGCTCGGCATCGCGGAATCGATACCGCTGGTCACGGTTGACGCGCGCAACCGCAAGTCCGCGATCACGACGCTGCTGACGGTCCTGACGAACACGATGGACAAGACCGCTCCCGTCGCCGCTCCTTAACGGCCCCTTACAATCCCACAAGTTAGACCCCCCCTCAAGCCTCCCCTCACAGCTCTTCACCCCGAACCACCCCTCACAAGGAGTTGACGTGCGTAAGATCCTGATCGTCGGCGCCGGCCAGTCCGGTCTTCAGCTAGCTCTCTCGCTGCAGGCCGAAGGCTACGACGTGACGGTCATGTCGGCACGCACCCCCGACGAGATCCGCGGCGGCTGGCCCACGTCGACGCAGGTGATGTTCGACCCCGCCCTGAATTACGAGCGGGCCCACGATCTCAACCTGTGGGAGAACGAGGCGCCGCACATCCCGGCGGTCGGCGTCTCGCTGGCCCCGGCCCCGGGGACGCGGGCGTTCAGCTTCTGCGGGCCGTGGGATCCCTACGCGATGTCGGTGGACCAGCGGGTGAAGATGTCCGCCTGGCTGGAGCTGTTCGAGAACCGCGGCGGCCGGGTCATCTACCACCCGGTGATGACGTCCGACCTCGCCGGGCTGGCGCCGATGTACGACCTGATGATCATCGCCGCCGGCAAGGGCGAGCTTGTCGACCTGTTCGACCGGGACAACGCCAGGTCGAAGTATGACGCCCCGGGCCGCATCCTGTCCGCGATCTACCTGCACGGCATGGCTGAATCCCCCGAATTCCCCGATGTGGCCATGCGCATCAACGTCGAGCCCGGCGTGACCGAGCTGTTCACCATGCCCGCGCTGACCATGTCGGGCCCGTGCCGCATCGCACTGGTGGAGGCGATCCCCGGCGGCCCGTTCGACGCCTTCAGGGACCGCCCGAACCCGGCCGAGCACCTGCGCCGGCTGCGCCACCAGCTGGCCGAGCACATGCCGTGGGAGGCCGAACTGTACCGCGACTGCGAGCCGACCGACGCGCGCGCGTCGCTGTCCGGTGCGTTCACCGGCATGATCCGGCGCCCGTACGCGGAGATGGCGCCGGGCATGTACGTGTTCGGCATGGCCGACGTCGTCGTGGTCAACGACCCGATCGCCGGGCAGGGCGCCAACAACGCGGCCCACTGTGCCGGCATGTACCTGAAGGCCATTATCGAGCACGGCGACAAGCCGTTCGACCCAACGTGGATGCAGGAGACGTTCGAGACGTTCTGGCAGGCCCGGGCCCGGCACTCCACGGCGCTGACCGACGCGCTGCTCAACCCGCTCCCCGACCATGCGCAGCAGGTCCTCGGCGCCGCGTCGCAGTACCAGGAGATCGCCACGCGGTTCGGCAACCTGTTCCCGTACCCGGAGACGATCCACGACTTCCTCATGGACCCGGACAAGGCCATGGCCTACGTAGCCTCGGTCGCCGCCAGCCACGCCGGCTAGGAGCCGGCCGGCGGAGCCGTCGGCTGGCGTGTGATCGGGCCGGTCTTCGGTCGGCCGGGGCCTCACCCGCCTGGCCGCGCCGACGGCCTGCGTGGCCCCGTCGGCGGGACCCGCCTGGCCCGAGGGCGTAAAGCTTGTCTGAAGCAGGCGCATCCCTGCCGTTCGTCACCTTGCAGGCTGCGCGGCCGGTTATGCCGCTGGCGTTCTTCGCCGCGGTCGCTTAACACCAGCCGGCACGCCTTGCCAGGGGAGCAAAGCGCTTAACCTACCGGCCTCGCGGGTAGCACAGGCAGCCTAACTGCCGAGACAGGCGGGACAGTAGACGCCCGCGCGCAGCTTAGAGGTGAGCGTGATTGCGGAGGCCGGCTTCGCGGCGGGGCCGCGGGGCCACGCCTTGACAGGCGGGCGTTAGGCGCGGGGTTTGCGGTACCGCCAGCCGGTCAGCCAGCCACCGTGGCGAGCCAGCCAGCCTCTGCCCGGCCGGGTCGGCCGGGGGCGGAGCCGGGCGCGCGGCCCGCGCGGCCCGCGCTTGCCGCCAGCGGGCAAGCATGTCGTCCTTGTTCACCAGACGCACGTACACCGGCGGGCCGACGGGCGCCTTGCGCCACTCGACGATCCGCCGGTTCAGTTCGGAGACCGCCGCGCGTACCTCGTCCTCGCCGCGCATCTCCGGCACGACCTCGGCCAGCCGCTCCATCTCCCGGCGCAGCCGCAGCGGCGTGGGCAGGAACTCCTCGGCCGCCACGCCCTCTCTGCGCGCGTAATCCCGCACCCAGGCCTGACCGTAGTCGCTGTCCGCGCCGCGCTTCAGGTCGAGGGGCTTGCCCGCGCCCGGCAGGTCCTTGAACAGGCCGCGCCGTTCGGCGTCACGAACCTGCTGGTCGATCCATGACGGGAAGCTCATTCCCTGGGGCTTGCGCTCAGTCATTACGTTCATGGTAACCAGCGCGGACCGCCGGGCCTTCCCCGGAGTCACGATGGCGCGAAGACGCCGCCGCGAAGACGTCACCCGGCGTTCCGGCGACCGGCCCGTCCCCGTCCCCGGCGGGCGATCGCCAGGATGTCGCGGGCGTCCAGGCAGAACGCGACGAGCGCGAACACGACGAGCGCGGTGGCCGCGGCCACCGCGGCCGTGCCGCCCGCGACGAGCTTGCGGTCCACCGGCAGCGAGAGGCTGACGGCGACCCCCGCGGCGGCGGCGAGGGCCGCGGCGATGATGCCGGTGATGTTCGCGCGACCGAAGCCGGCGAGGGCGGCGCCACCGCGGAGCCGCCTGGTGACGCGCACCATCGGCAGCGCGACGGCGGTGTTGGCCACGGCCGTCCCGGCGGCGAGGCCGGCGACCACGAGGCCGGGCGGCGCGAACTCCGCCACCACCACGTCGACCGCGAGGGCGACGAGGGAGATCGCGGTCAGCGCCACGGCGGCGACCCTGAGCCTGCCGAGCACGAACATCACCCGCGACAAGTTCGTCACCACGCCGAGCCCCGCCACCCCGGGCGCGATCACCGCGCAGGCCTCGATCAGCTGGGACACCTGGCCGGGCTGCTTGGCGAGCACGTGGGCGATCGGGACGGCGACCGCCGCGATCAGCGCCGTGCCGAGCCAGCTCACGAGCAGCACCGCGCGCGTCGACCCGGCGCACATGCGGTCGAAGGCGTCACCGTCGCGGGCCGACAGCACCGGGAACGCGCTGGTGATGATCGACAGCGCGAGCACGCCGTAGGCGGCGTTGAACACCTGCGTCGTGTAGTTCACTAGCACGAGCGCGCCGGTGTCGCCGCGGCCGTTGGCCACCGCGATGATGACGACGTTGAGCACGTCCTGCGCGAGGAACTCGGCCACGCCGACGAGCACGAGGCCGCCGGCCCGCCGCGCGACGCCGGGCGGGAAGCGCAGCGTCGGCCGGACCGCCAGGCGCAGCCGCCAGGCCGGGAACGCGGGGACGACGGCGAGCGCGGCGATGTTCAGCGTGGTGCCGGCCCCGAGGATGAGCAACGCCGCCTCCGGCGTAGCGGCGAAGGCCAGCGCCCCGGCGTGCCCGCCCGCGCCGCGCGGCCCGCTGTCGAGCGGCATGAACGCCAGGTAGCAGCTGATCAGGACGACGTTGGCGACGACCGGGGCGAGCGCCGGCCCGGTGAACCGCCGGTACGCCTGCAGCAGCCCGAACAGCACCACCGACACCCCGTACAAGAACACCTGCGGCGCGAACGCGAGCAGCAGCTGCGTGGTGTCCGTGATCATCAGGGCGTGCGAGCAGTGGGCGTTGGGGTTGACGGGATTGAGGAGCTTCGCGACGGGCCCGGCGACCGCCACGATGACCGCGGTCAGCGGCAGGAGGAGCACGACGGTCCAGCCGAGCAGCGCGGACGTGGTCTGCGTGACGTGCCGCCGCGCCTCCTCGCCGGCGGCCGAGGGCTCGGCGGAGCGTTCGGCGAAGCGGGCCAGCACCGGCACCATGGCGCTGGTCAGGGCGCCGCCGAGGGCAAGCTCGTAGATGAGGCTGGGCACCTGGTTGGCGGTCGTGTACGCGGTGCCGAGACAGCCCGCGCCGACGCTCTGGGAGAACACGAGCGTCCGGGCCAGCCCGAGGACCCGGGACATGATCGTGAGCCCCGCGATAATGACGGCGCCGCGCACGATCCCCTGAGCGGGCTTGCGCGGCGTCAGGCGGGAGGCTGACGGCTTCGTGACGGTCGGGTCCATAGAGCGGTCCATAGAGCTCTGTCCAGCAGGAACCGACGACATGAAGACAGGACGCGCGTTCCCTCTGTCAAGATACATACGGGACGCCCCGTTTTCCCCAGGATCGGCGGATCGCCGTGACCAGCGTGACGCGACCGGCTTGTTGTACTAGACATTGATGTATGGCGATCAATCCAGGCAGGCGTAGCACAGCGTGGTTCGGGGCGAGCGGACGGACCGGGATGACCCACCGGTCGTGGATGCGCGGTCAGGGCTTCACCCCCGAGGTCTTCGACGGCCGACCGGTCGTCGGCATCGCCACCACGTGGTCGGAGCTGTCGCCCTGCAACGTCCACCTGCACCGGGTCGCCGAGTCGGTCAAGCGCGGCGTGTGGCAGGCGGGCGGCTTCCCGCTCGAGTTCCCGGCGATGGGGCTCGGCGAGACGCTGCTGCGGCCCACCGCGATGCTGTACCGGAACCTGCTGGCGATGGAGGCCGAGGAGCTGTTCCGCGCGAACCCGCTCGACGGCGTGGTCCTGCTGTCCGGCTGCGACAAGACCACCCCCGGCCTGCTGATGGCCGCGTCCAGCGTCGACCTTCCGGCGATCATGGTGACCGGCGGCCCGATGCTGTCGGGCAAGTACCAGGGCGCCGACGTCGGCTCCGGAACGCACGTGTGGCGGTTCGAGGAGGAGATGCTCGCCGGCCGCATGACCGAAGAGGAGTGCTTCTTCGCCGAGGCCTGCATGGCCCGCTCGAACGGGCACTGCATGACGATGGGCACCGCGTCCACGATGGCCTCGATGGCCGAGGCGCTCGGCATGCAGCTGCCGTACTCGGCCACGTGGCCCGCCGTCGACGCGCGGCGGTATGAGACCGCCCAGCGGGCCGGGCAGGTCATCGTCGACCTGGTCGAAAACGACCTGCGGCCGAGCGCGATCATGACCAGGGCGGCGTTCGAGAACGCCATCCGCGTCAACGCCGCGATCGGGGGTTCGACCAACGCGGTCATCCATCTGCTGGCGATCGCGGGGCGGCTGGGCGTGCAGCTGGCGCTGGACGACTTCGACGCGCTCGCCGCCGACATCCCGACGCTGCTCAACCTGATGCCGAGCGGCAAGTACCTGATGGAGGACTTCTGCTACGCGGGCGGGCGGCCCGCCGTGATGCGCGAGCTAGGCGCCCTGCTGCACGAGGACGCGATCACGGTCACCGGCCGCACCGTCGCGGAGAACGTGGCGGGCGCGCCCTGCTGGAACCGGGACGTGATCCGCGCGCTCGGCACGCCGTTCCAGCCGGCCGGCACCGGCACCGCGGTGCTGCGCGGCAACCTCGCGCCGGACGGCGCGGTCATCAAGCAGTCGGCCGCCTCGCCTGAGCTGCTCAAGCACCGGGGTCAGGCGCTTGTGTTCGACTCCCCCGAGGCGTACCACGCGGTCGTCGCCGATCTGGAGACCGACGAGTCCACGGTGCTGGTCATCCGCTACTGCGGCCCCAAGGGCTATCCCGGCATGCCCGAGGTCTCGAACGTCCCGCTGCCGGCGAAGCTGCTCAAGCGCGGCGTGCGCGACATGGTGCGGATCTGCGACGGCCGCATGTCGGGCACCGCCTACGGCACCGTGGTCCTGCACGTCGCGCCGGAGGCGGCGGCCGGCGGCGCGCTGGCCCTCGTCCAGACCGGCGACTGGATCACGCTCGACGTCCCGGCCCGCGCGCTCACGCTCGAGGTGCCCGACGGCGAGCTGGACCGCCGCCGGGCCGCGTGGACGCCGCCGCCGCCGCCCGCGAGCCGCGGCTGGACCCGCCTGTACAGCGAACATGTCGAGCAGGCAAGCACGGGCGCCGACCTGGACTTCCTCGTCGGTAACAGCGGGCATGAGGTGCCGCGGGAGTCTCACTAAAACCAGGCTCCCTAACGCGCCTGGTGACTGCGCTGCGCGCTTGTTGCTGTTATCAGATGTTCGACCGGCGGGCGGCGGATCAGGGGGCGGGCGGCGGGCGGTGGACCTCGGCGTCGGAGGTGCGGGCGATCGTCGCGCGGGCGCGGCGGACCGAGATGCGGCCGGTCGCGGGCAGCACGTCGGCGATGAACCCGTAGGCCCTGGCCAGTTCGGCGGCGTGGCTGGAGCCGTCGGCGGCCTTCGACTGCGTCCTGGCGAGCCAGTCGATGATGTCGCCCCAGCCCGGCGCCGCGAGGGAACCGCCAACGTACTGGACGGACAGGGCCGCGCACAGGTTCGCGAACGCCAGCCGCTGCCGCAGCGGCCAGCCGCGCAGCGTGCCGAGCACGAAGCCGGCCCCGAACACGTCACCGGCGCCGGTCGGATCGTGCGCGCTGACCGGCAGCGACGGCATCCACTCTTGCTCGCCGGTGGTCGAGTCGATCGCCAGCGCGCCCTGCCCGCCGCAGGTGACGACCGCGACGGGCACCCGGCCGGCGAGCACGTGCAGCGCGTCGTGCGGGTCGTCGGTGCGGGTGTAAGCCATCGCCTCGTCGGCGTTCGGCAGGAAGCAGTGGAAGTCCTTGAGCTGATCGAGCAGGCTCGGTGACCACTTGCCCTCCCCGTCCCAGCCGGTGTCGCCGAACAGCAGCATCCCGGCCTTCGTGGCCTTCGCGTACCACTCCTGCGGTTCGGCGTCGAGGTGCGCGAATCCCACCCGCGCCGCCGGGACCGCCGCCGGAAGCTCGCTGCCGGGCACGGGCGCCGGGTGCATGTGGGTCAGCATTGCCCGGTCCCGCTCGACGACCATCGAGATCGTGACCGGGGAGTGCCAGTCCGCGAACCGGCGTGAGTAGCTGAGGTCGACGCCCTCCTGCTCGGTCAGCGTCGACCAGCAGAAGTCGCCGTACACGTCGTCGCCGAACGCCGCCGACAGTGACGTCCGCACGCCGAGGCGGCTCGCGGCGATCGCCAGGTTCGCGATGCCGCCCGGGCACGAGCCCATGCCCGACGCCTGGATCTCGGTGCCCCGCAGGGGCAGTGACGGCAGCCCGGTGAAGACCACGTCGAAGAAGACGGTTCCGTTGAC
>DASZKN010000079.1:0-3889 GCA_035552855.1 Trebonia sp.
ACATCATCGGGATGAACTCGAGCGGCTCGAACTCCGTGCGCGCGGACAACGTGTTCGTCCCCGCGCACCGTACCTGCTCCGGCGACTGGACGCACAACACCACGGAACCCGCCCCCGGCATGGCGCTGCACGAGGACCCGCTGTTCTGCGGCCGGATCTACGCGATGTACCACGCCGGCCTGGTGATCCCGGTCATCGGCGCCGCCCGCGCGAGCCTGCGCGAGTACGAGCACATCATCACGACGAAGAAGACGTACTTCCCCCCGCAGGTGCCCCGCTACACGGTCGAGGAATATCAGCGCCACTACGGCCAGGCCCAGGCGCTGACCGACTGCGCCGAGGCGATCATCATCCGGATCGGCGAGCGGTACATGGAGCTAGCCGGGCGCTGGTACCGGACCGGCGAGCCGTTCACCCGGGAGGACGACGCGCGCATGTACGCGATGATCCAGCAGGCCGCGCAGCTCGCGATGCGCGCCACCACCGAGCTGTTCGGCGCGGCGTCCTCCTCCGCGGCCAAGCGCGGCACGCGCATGCAGCGCTACTACCGCGACATGTCCGTCTACCTGGGCCACATCTCCGCCCGCCACGACGTGGTCGCGGCGGAGGTAGCGCGCCTGCATTTCGGCCTCCCGGACAATCTTTTCTAGCCTTAACGAACCTGAAGGGCTGGCTATGAGCAAGGTGTCGTCGTCGGCGGCGGAAGCGGTCGCGGACATCCCGGACGGGGCCAGCGTCGCGGTGGCGGGGTTCGGCGTGTCCCACCGGTACCCATCCTCGCTGATCACGGCGCTGAGCGAACGTGGCCCGACCGGCCTGACCGTGTACTGCAACGGGCTGGGCCAGCCCGGCTTCCCGACCGCGCACCTGCTCGCCGAGGGTCATCAGATCGCGCGGCTCGTCACCTGCTTCTCGGCCCGGCCCGGCGTCGTGTCCGAGGCTGAAAAGCAGATCCTGGCGGGCGAGCTGGAGCTCGAGATGGTCGCGCAGGGCACGCTGGTCGAGCGCATGCGGGCCGGCGGCGCGGGGATCGCCGCGTTCTACACGCCGACCGGCTACGGGTCCGCGATCGCGGACGGCAAGGACGTGCGGTACTTCGACGGCCGGCCGTACGTGCTCGAGCGCGGCATCACGACCGACTACGCGCTGCTGCGGGCGCAGAAGGCCGACCACATGGGAAACCTCGTGTTCCGCGGCGGGTCGCAGAACTTCAACACCTCGTTCGCGAAGGCGGCGCGGATCGCGATCGTCGAGGCGGAGGAGATCGTGCCGACCGGCGCGATCAAGCCGTCCGAGGTGGATCTGCCCGGCGTGTTCGTGTCGCGCGTGGTCCCGGTCAGCGTGCGGATGGACGTGCAGAACCTGCCGATGCGGGCCAACCGGCCGGCGTCCTCGGCCCGGTCCTACCTCGGGAAGCCCGCGCTGTCGCGGGAGCAGATCGGGCGGCGCGTGGCCGCGCTGTTCCCCGACGGCGCGGTGGTGAACCTCGGGGCCGGCCTGCCGACCCAGGTCGCGAACTTCATCGCCGGCCGGCCGGTGGTGCTGCACAGCGAGAACGGGATGCTGAACTACGGGGAGTTCGCGCGCGGCGACGACTTCGATCCCGACATGCACGACGCGGGCGGGTACTTCGTGCGGCTGCGGGACGGGGCGGCCTTCTTCGACAGCGTCACATCGTTCGAGATCGCGCGGGGCGGGCGGCTGTTCGCGGTCGTGCTCGGCACCTACCAGGTCGGCGCCAACGGCGACCTGGCCAACTGGTCCGCGCCGGGCATGACGGGCGGCGGCATCGGCGGCGCGATGGACCTGGCGGCGGGGGCGCGGAACGTGATCGCGATGTGCGAGCACACCGACTCGCGCGGCAACCCGAAGCTCGTCGGCGCCTGCACCTACCCGCTCACCGCGCCCGGGTGCGTGGACGTGATCGTGACCGACCTGGCCCTGCTGCGGCGCCCGTCGCGGTCCGTCACCGGGTTCGTGCTCGAGGAGATCGCGGCCGGGTTCACGGTCGAGGAGGTGGTATCGCTCACCGGCATGCCCGTGACCGTCGCCGGCCCGGTCCGCGTGATGCAGGACTCCTGGCTGTAGCGCGGGCTAAGCGAGGCGGGCGCCGTTACCGCGTCAGGCCCAGGAGCCGGGCCGCGTTGTGCTTGAAGATGCCCGGCTTGACCTCGTCGCGGATCTCGGTCTTCGCGAGGTCGCGCATCCAGCGTTCGGGAGTCAGCACCGGGAAGTCGGTGCCGAACAGCACCTTGTCCTTCAGCAGCGTGTTCGCGTACTGGACGAGGATCGGCGGGAAGTACTTGGGCGACCAGCCGGACAGGTCGATGTACACCTGCGGCTTGTGCGTCGCGACGGACAGGGCCTCCTCCTGCCACGGGAACGACGGGTGGGCGAGGATGATCGGCATGTCCGGGAAGTCAACGGCCACGTCGTCGAGGTACATCGGGTTGGAGTACGCGAGCCGGATGCCGCCGCCGCCCCGGGTGCCCGCCCCGGCGCCGGTCTGGCCGGTGTGGAACAACGCCGGCAGGCCCGCCGCGGCGATCACCTCATACAGCGGGTAGGCGGCCGGGTCGTTCGGGTAGAACGACTGCGCGCTCGGGTGGAACTTGAAACCGCGCACGCCGTGGTCGCTGATGAGCCGCTTGGCCAGCGCGACGCCCGCGGCCCCGCGGGCGGGGTCCACCGACCCGAACGGGATGATCACGTCCGGGTGCTCCCGCGCGCGTTCGGCGATCTCCACGCTCGTCGCGGAGTGCGGGTCGCGCGGCTTGCCCGCGACGTCGACCGTGAACGTCACCGCGGCCATGTTCCGCTCGCGGTAGTAGGCGGCCAGGTCATCGACGGTGTACGCGGCGGCGTCGGTCTTGAAGTACGAGGCCATCGCGGCCAGGCGGTCGTCGTCCGCCGCGCTCGCCGGCGGCGCGGTCACGCTGCGCTGCACGTGGGTGTGTACGTCAATAGCGTCCAGCCTGGCAACGTCCATGCCGCGATTATCGGGCCGGGACGCCGGCGCGTCACGAGCCGGCCACGCCAATTCGGCACGGCGTCAATTTGTGGGCGGCTCCTGGATTCGCCGCCGCAGCGCGCTGAACCGCGCGTAACCGGCCTGTGCGGCTTCGGCGTGCCGCGGTTCGATCGCTTCCGCTTCCCCCGAACGCGCCCTGGTGACTCCCCAGCCCGCCGCCTTCTCCGCGAGCATGGCGGCGCCGGTCACGCTGAGCCACGAGGAACCGGGCGCGATCCGCAGCGGCAGGCCGAACACGTCCGCCAGCAGCCCCCGCCACCCCGCGGGCCGGACGCCACCGCCGCCGAGCAGCACGCGCCGCGGGTCGTGGCCGACGGCGCGCAGGTCGGCCAGCCGGTCGCGCAGCAGGAACGCGACGCCTTCGAGGGCGGCGCGCAGCATGTCGTCCCGGTCGTGCCGGAGCGTGAGGCCGGACCAGGTCCCGCCCGCCGGCGAGTCCCAGCGCTCACCGGTCAGGTACGGCAGGAACACGGGGCTGTCCGCGCGCCAGCCGCGCGCGGCGAGCGAGTACAGGTGGTCGTAGGAGACGCCGTGCAGGGCGCGGAGCCAGTCGAAGACCTGGCCGGCGTTCTGGGCCGCGGCCAGGTGATAGGCGCCGCCGTCGGCGGCCTTGAACAGGTTGAGGCCGGCCGCCGGCCGCGTGGCCGTGGTCCGCGCGACCCACTGGCCGCCGGTGCCCAGCGTGAGCAGCGCGGCGTCGCCGGGCAAGCCGGCGGCGAGCAGCGACGCGGCGGTGTCGGCGGCGCCCGTCACGACCGGGAGGCCGCGGGCGAGGCCGAGCCAGGCCGCCGCCGCGGGCAGCAGGCGCCCGGCGACCTCGCCGGGATCGAGGACCGGCGGCAGCAGCCGGCCGGGGAT
>DASZKN010000080.1:0-2497 GCA_035552855.1 Trebonia sp.
CGACGATGAAGGCGGCCTTCCGCACCGCGGGCGCCGACGGGAAGCTCGGCCGCCCGGAGCACCCGACGCGCACCGCCACGCCGCCGGACGCGACCGCGGCGGACGCGCTCGCCGCCTTCGCCGCACAGCTGATCGCCGCGCACGGCCCGGTGGACGCGGTGGGCGTGGCGATCCCGGGAATCGTGGACGACGCGGCCGGGATCGCAGAGTTCTCGGTCGCTCCGGCGTGGACCGGCCTGCCGCTGCGCGCGCTGCTCGCCGAGCGGCTCGGGCTGCCGGTGGCGCTCGGGCACGACGTGCGGCTCGGCGGCTTGGCGGAGGGGCGGATCGGGGCGGCGGCCGGCAGCCGCGACTACCTGTTCCTGGCGCTGGGGACCGGCGTCGGCGGGATGCTCTGCCTGGACGGCGTGCCCCGGCTCGGCCCGCACCATCGCGCGGCCGAGCTCGGGCATGTGATCGTCGAGCCGGACGGCGCCGAATGCGGCTGTGGGCAGCGCGGCTGCCTGGAGACGCTGGCCTCGGCCACCGGCATCACCCGGCTCTACCGCGAGGCGACCGCCGGCGCAGCCGGCCCCACCCGCCGGTCCGCCGCATCCGCCGCCGTGTCGGCCCGGAATGTGGCCAGGCGGGCCGCCGCGGGCGACGCGCGCGCCGTCGCCGTCTGGTCGCATGCCCTCGACGCGCTCGCCACGGCGCTGCTGAGCGCGGTGACCGTACTCGACCTCGAACTCGTGGTGCTCGGCGGCGGCGTCGCGAAGGCCGGCGAGCAACTGCTCGGCCCGCTGCGCGAGCGCCTGGAAACCCGCTGCACCTTCCAGCGTCCGCCCCGGCTGACCGCGGCGGCGCTCGGCGACGAGGCGGCCGTCGCCGGGGCCGCCCTGCACGCGCTCGACCTGCTCACCTCCGTCGACCCCGAACCGAAGGACGACTTCGCATGACTCTGAGTTCCACGGGCTACCTGGTGGCCGCCGCGCGCGCGGCGAACCGGGCCGTCGCAGCGTTCAACGTCATCACCCTCGAACACGCCGAGGGCATCGTCGCCGGGGCCGAGCGGGCCGGGATGCCGGTCATCCTGCAGATCAGCGAGAACGCGGTGAAGTTCCACGAGGGCCGGCTGCTGCCGATCGCGTGGGCGAGCCGGGCGGTGGCCGAGGCGGCGGGAGTGCCGGTCTCGCTGCACCTGGACCACGTGGAGAGCGAATCGCTGCTGCACCAGGCGGCGGACGCCGGCTTCAGCTCGGTGATGTTCGACGCCTCCCATGCCGACTACGCGGAGAACGTCCGGCAGACCGGTCGAGCGGCCGCGTGGGCGCACCAGAACGGGCTGGTCATCGAGGCGGAACTCGGTCAGGTCGGCGGCAAGGACGGAGTGCACCTGGGCGCGCACGAGCCCGGCGCCCGCACCGACCCGGGCGAGGCCGCCGCGTACGTGACCGCGACCGGCGTGGACGCGTTGGCGGTGGCCGTGGGCAGCTCGCACGCGATGACGGAGCGCACCGCAGGCCTCGACTTCGAGTTGATCGCCCGCCTGCGCGAGGCAGTGCCCGTGCCACTCGTGCTGCACGGCTCCTCCGGCGTGCCGGACGACGCACTCGCCAAGGGCGTCCGCGAGGGTATCGTGAAGGTCAACATCGGGACCGCGCTGAACATCGCGTACACCGGAGCCGTGCGCGATTTCCTTGCCGGGGACGGGAAATCCGTCGACCCGCGCAAGTACCTCGAGCCGGCTCGCCGCGCCCTCGCCGACACCGTCGCGCAGATGCTCGCCGTCGTCTCCTAGCCTTCCGACGGCGCGCTTTCCGCTTTGGCCCATGCCTGGCAGAGCGCTAGACCAGGATGATCGGGTTGGTCAGGGCTCGCCATACGCCCTCCGAGTATCGCCTCTGCACGGAGCCGTTCGGCCGCCACAACGGTGTGTCTCGGCAGCGTTGTGCTCGGTGATGCTCGCAACGGCGCGGCACTGGCGCCACGCTGCCGGGGCGGAAAATGCCGGGCGCACGCCGGCATCACCCGCTACCTTGGCCTGTATGAGCGCATTGAGACGAGCGTCGCGCCGTCCGGGCAGCGCGGAGTCTTCGGCCGGCTTCGAACGCAGCCGCCTTCGGATGGCGGGCGCCGGGATAGGAGTCGCGCCGGGGCTCAACGAGCCGGCCGGATTCGCCGTCGACCTCGAACGGGTGCTCGCCGGCGTGCCGCGCCGGACCCTCACGGTCGAGCCGATCCGACCGGGCCCGCACGCGCGCCGGGCCAGGGGCAGATGGCCGCGCACCCCGTTCCATCTGCCGAACGCCGCCAGGATCTGGGTCAGGGACAAGGGTAAGCGGCGCTGAGGCTCGCCCACGCCGGCCCCGGGGGCCTGGCGGGCCGGGTTGAGGTGTGACATTGTACTAGCGTGGAACTGCCGCCGCGGGACTGTGACCTGGCGATTGTCGGGGCCGGGATGACGGGGGCGGCCTGCGCCTGGTATGCGGCGCGGGCAGGGATGCGGGTTGCGCTG
>DASZKN010000081.1:0-2611 GCA_035552855.1 Trebonia sp.
CTCACCGCAGCGCGACCGCCCCGGCGAAAAAGGCTTTGAAGTTGACTTTGATTGAGGCCTAGGGAACCACGATGACCGGACAGCGGGCGTTGCGGGCGAGCCAGCTAGGCACGGACCCAATCAGGTGATGCCAGAAGTGCCGGGGCGCGCCGATGACGAGGGCGTCGGCGCTGAACTCGGCGGCAATGGAGGATAGCTCGCGGGCCGGGCTGCCGCGCCTCGTGCGCACGTGGACCTCGAGTCCGGTCGCGTCCGCGGCCTGGTCGAGTTCGGTGAGCAGCCACCGCTCAAGCGAGTCGGCGTCCCGCAGCAGGCCGACCACCTGGCCAGTGAGCGGCTCGCAGTAGACGCCCGGCGAGGTCACGTAGACCATGAGCAGCGGCCTGCCAAGCCTGCGGGCCATGCCGGCGGCGTAGGCGAGGGCGTTGCGGGCCGAAGCCGATCCGTTGTACCCGGCCACGACGGGATGGGCTAGCGAGATCGGGCGTGGCTGCGCTTCGCGCTGTATCGGTTCTGGGCGCAGGCGGTCCTGCGGGCGACGGCGCTCGGGCTGCCGCTCGTCGGGCGTGCCCTGTTCCGGGGAAGGCTGGTCCATCTCCGCGTCCTCGCGGCCACTGGGAGTCGATAGTTTTGTTATAGCAAGTATCCGCCGTCAAGTTAAGCGGATCGCTTGCTCCACTTGAGGAAATCCCCTGTACTGACTGACTTATGCGGGCCGCGCTGGCAGAACTATAGGGGCCGGGGCGGCGCGGGCGGAAGAACGCCCGGCCGGCTGCCGTTCACCGTCGCGAAACCGTGACGTTGGTCACCGGAACCCCAACAACCCCGGAAGAATCGGACATTCTGCTACGTCGTCCATGTCCCGTCAAGAAGAGTAGTAACGGCCTTCCGCTGCCTGCGGTGGTTCCAAGGTGGCACCATAAAGGGGTGGTGGCAGATCAGGCACACCCGTCCTGGGGTGTCGGAACGGGGCCTACCCCTCCCGGTCGGGCCGCGGAACGCGGCGGGGAGCGGGTAGACGTAACTGCGCGCGCGGTCATAGAATCCGCCGCCGACGCCATCGTGGCGTTCAACACCGACCGGAACGTGATGCTGTGGAACCCGGCCGCGGAGCGGATGTTCGGATGGGCCGCGGAAGAGGTCATCGGCCTTGAGCCGCCCACCATCCCCGAGGAACTCGCGGCCGAGCACAACGCGGTCTTCGAGCGGGTCCGCGGCGGCGGGCAGATCTCCTTCGCGACCAGGCGGATCCGCAAGGACGGCGCGATGCTCGACGTCCGCATCGACACCAGCGCGCTGACCGACGGCAACGGCGAAGTGCTCGGCTGGGTCAACATCTGCCACCAGACCGGCGAGGACGACGTCGCCCGGCACTACATGGCCGAGCGGGCGCGCGTGGTCCGCCGCCTCGGCGACGTGGTCGCCGACATGAACGCGCAGCGCGACCTGGAGTCTGTGCTCGACCGGATCGCCGCTAGCCTGCGCGAGCTGACCGGCGCCGACGCCGGCGGGTTCGTGCTGATCGAAGAGGACCGGCTGCGGCTGGTGTCCACCGCGGGCCTGCCCGCGCGGCTGCGCGGCCGGGTCGCCTCGCTGTCCAGCAGCCTGGTGGGCGAGCTGCTGCGCTCGGGCAAGACGGTCATGATGGCCACCGGGGAGTCCGGCGGGTTCGACGACCTCATCTGGTCCGCGCTGCCCGGCCTGCATACGATCGCGCTCAGCCTGTCCCACGTGGGCGGCCGCCCCTACGGCGCGCTCTACGCCCTCTACAGCCGCCGCACCCTCAGCCATGTCGAGCTTGAGCTGCTTGAGCTGCTCGCCGGGCACGCCGGCGTCGCCCTCACCAACGCGATGGCGTTCGAGGAAGTGGTCAAGCAGCAGGCCCACGAGCGCGCCGTCATCGACGGCAGCGCCGACGGCATCGCGGTGCTCGACGGCGCGGGCAACGTCAAGCAGTGGAACCCCGCCGCGTACCGCATCACCGGCACGCAGGCGAGCGAGGCGATGGGCGCGCCGCCGCCGTTCCCGCTGCCTGCCCCGGGTGAGCGGCAAACCCACAAGCTGGCCAGTGGGCGCTGGATTGACGTGCTGTGCACGGAGCTTGCCGACAGCGACGAGAAGGTGGTCGACTTCCGCGACGTCACCGCGGCCAAGGAGCTCGAAGAGGCCAAGGACCTGTTCCTCGCCACGACCAGCCACGAGCTGCGCACGCCGATCACCGTGGTGCAGGGATTCGCGTCGACCCTCGCCAGCCGGTGGGAGCAGCTGTCCGACGCCGACCGGCGCGCCGCCGTCCGGACGATCGCGGAACGGGCCGGTGCTCTGAGCCGCCTCGTCGAGCAGCTTCTGCTTGGCGCGCGGGCAGGCGCCGACGCGCTCCCCGTCAACAACGCGCCGTTTGACCTGGCCGCGCTGCTCCGGGCCACCGTGGTCTCCTTCGGCCCGCTGTCCGACAGGCACGAGGTGATCGCGGATGTGCCAGACGACCTGCCGCTCGCGCACGGGGACGCGATGGCGACCGACATCATCGTTGGCCAGCTTCTCGAGAACGCCTTCAAGTACTCGCCGTCTGGCGGGATCGTCACGGTGCGCGCCACGCTGGCCGGCGCCA
>DASZKN010000082.1:0-5908 GCA_035552855.1 Trebonia sp.
TACAGGATCGATTGCGCACTCGACGTGCCGCGGGACGCCGGCGAGGGCGCTAATTGACGACGGGGCTGATGGCCAGGCCGGTGTCGGGGTCGAAGAAGTGCAGGCGGCGGGTGTCCACGCCCAGCTCGAGGGCGGCTCCGGGGCGGACGGCCGAGCGGGCCGACACCCGGGCGGTCCACAGCGACTTGCCGCCCGCCAGGGCGGCGACCGCCTCGTCGTCTTCCTCGCCCTCGGCGCGGGCGGCGTCCGACACCGACGGGTGGTCCACCGGCGGCGCGTCGATCGTGAAGATCACGTGGATCTCGCTGCCCAGCTCCTCGGTCACGCCCACGGTCACCGGCACCCGCGCCCACGAGGCGTCGGCCAGCGTGCCGTCCTCGAAGTCCGACGGGCGCACGCCGATGATCACGCTCTTCCCGAAGTACTTGTCAAGGCCGGTCCGCGAGGAGATCACGTCGTCAGGCACGGGGATCTTGTACCCGGCGAACGTGACGGCCGGGCCGTCGTCGCGCACCAGTTCGGCGGTCGCGAAGTTCATCGCCGGGGAGCCGATGAAGCCCGCCACGAACAGGTTGACCGGAGACTCGAACAGCGACTGCGGCGTGTCGACCTGCTGCAGCTTGCCGTCCCGCAGGACGCAGACGCGCTGCCCCAGCGTCATGGCCTCGACCTGGTCGTGGGTGACGTACACGGTCGTGATGCCGAGCCGCTCGTGCAGCTGGTTCAGCGCCGCCCGCATCGACACGCGCAGCTTGGCGTCCAGGTTCGACAGCGGCTCGTCCATGAGGAACGCCTGCGGCTCGCGGACGATCGCGCGGCCCATCGCGACCCGCTGCCGCTGGCCGCCGGACAGCGCGGCCGGCTTGCGCTTGAGGTACGGGTCGAGCCCGAGCATCTTCGCCGCGTCGGTCACCCGGCGGCGGATCTCCTCCTTCGGCGTGTGCCGCAGCCGCAGCCCGAACGCCAGGTTCTCCTCCACCGTCATGTGCGGGTAAAGAGCGTAGTTCTGGAACACCATCGCGATGTCCCGGTCCTTCGGCGGCAGGTCGTTGACCACGCGCGGCCCGATCGAGATCGTCCCCCCGCTGATCTCTTCCAGCCCGGCGATCGACCGCAGCGCTGTCGACTTCCCGCACCCGGACGGTCCTACCAGGACCATGAACTCGCCCTCTCTAACGTCCAGGTTCAGGTCATCGAGTGCCTTCACCCCACCGGAATACGTCTTCTCCACGTGATCCAGCACGATTTGGGCCATAAGGGGGACTCCTTCGCATCCTTGCTCGTTGTTGGGGTGAGCTTAACGTAAGCGCGGCCTGGTGGAAATGGTAAGGGTTCTTTTCTATTCAGACCAGCCCAAGCTCACGGGCGATCAGCATCCGCTGAACCTCCGACGTGCCCTCGCCGATCTCGAGAATTTTGGCATCCCGGTAGAACCGCCCGACCGGGTACTCGTTCATGAATCCGTACCCGCCGAAGATCTGCGTCGCGTCCCGCGCGTTGTCCATCGCCGCGTCGGACGCGGTCAGCTTGGCGATGGCGGCTTCCTTCTTGAACGGCTCGCCGGCCGCCATCTTGGCCGCCGCGTGGTAGTACGCCAGCCGCGCGACGTGGGCGCGGGCCTCCATGTCGGCGATCTTGAACTGGAGCGACTGGAACCGCCCGATCGGGCCGCCGAAGGCCGTCCGCTCCCTGACGTACGCGAGCGACTGATCGACGCACCCCTGCGCCAGCCCGGTCGCGAGGGCCGCGATCGCGACCCGGCCCTCGTCGAGCGTCGCGAGGAACTGGGCGTACCCGCGCCCGCGGGCGCCGAGCAGGTTCTCCTCCGGCACCCGGCAGCCGTCGAACGACAGCTCGCGGGTGTCCGACGCGGACCAGCCGACCTTGGAGTACTTCTTCGACGTGGTGAAGCCGGGCGTCCCCGCCGGGATCAGGATCGTCGAGATCTCCGGATTGCCGGCCGCCGTCGTCCCGGTCACCGCGGCGACCGCCACGACCGAGGTGATCGCCGTGCCCGAGTTCGTGATGAACGACTTCGTCCCGTCGATCACCCACTGGCCAGCGCCGGCCGCGCCTTCCGCCGGCTCCAGGCGGGCGCGGGTCCGCATCGCGCCGGCCACGTCGGTGCCGCCGCCCGGCTCGGTGAGACCGAACGCCCCGAGCGCCTCTCCGGCGCACAGCTTCGGCAGCCACTGCCGCTTCTGGGCCTCGGTCCCGTACCGGTAGACCGGCATGATGCCCAGCGCCACCCCCGCCTCGAGCGTGATCGCCACGGACGAGTCCACGCGGGCGAGTTCCTCAAGGGCGAGGCAGAGCGCGAAGTAGTCGCCGCCCATGCCGCCGTACTCCTCGGCGACGGGCAGGCCGAACAGGCCCATCTTCCCCATCTGGGCGACGATGTCGTACGGGAACTCGCCCCGCTCGTACAGGTCGCCGATCACGGGCGCGACCACGTCGCGGGCGAAGTCCGCCACGGTCGCGCGGAGCGCTTCGTGTTCTGGCTCCAGGCGGTAAGCGAGCATCCGGGGTCTCCTGTCGTGCGATAACCGCCAAGGGTTCTTCCATGCGCACCTGCTGGCCGGGTTTGGCGGCCAGTTCGGTGACGATCCCGTCCCGCGGGGCGGCGACGGTGTGCTCCATCTTCATGGCCTCGACGACGGCGAGCGGCTGCCCGGCCCGGACGGGCTGGCCGGGGATCACGTGCACGGCGAGCACCGTGCCGGGCATGGGGGAGCGGACGGTGGCGTCGCCGCCGGACGCGCCGCCCCGGACGGGCGCGGCGGCCTCCTCGGTCAGCGCCCAGGCCTGTCCGCCCCGGCCGAGCCAGGTGGTCCGCCCGTCCTGGGCGCATGCGAACCGGATGGTCCGGCCGTCATAGGTGAGGACGAGGTCGGGCCCGTCGAACCGGGCCTGGGCGGGCACGGGGCCGCCGTCGCCGGACGCGACCTCCGCCAGCCCGCGCACTCGCACCTCGGCGTGCCCGTCGCCCGCCCGGAAGCGGAACGTCGTCCACGCCCGCCCGCTGACCCGCCACCCGTCCGGGATGTCCCACGGATCGGCGGCCGGCCGGGTGATCAGCCGCGCGAGCGCGGCCGCGGCGAGCACCTCGGCGGGCACGCCGGCCGGGGGCAGCGCGTCCGCGACGCGCTCGGCGAGCGTCGTGTCCAGGTCGCCCGCCCGCACGTCGGGGTCGCTCAGCAGCGCGCGCAGGAACGCGGTGTTCGCCGGCACGCCGAGCAGCACCGTGCCGGCCAGCGCCGCGTCCAGCCGCCGCAGCGCCGTCGCGCGGTCCTCACCCCAGGCGATGACCTTGGCGAGCATCGGGTCGTAGGCGCTCGTGACCGTCGCGCCCGCGGACAGGCCCGAGTCGACGCGGACGTGCTCGCCCGCCGGCTCGCGCAGCGCCAGCACCGTGCCCCCGGTCGGCAGGAAGCCCCGCGCCGGGTCCTCCGCGTACACCCGCGCCTCGATCGCGTGGCCGCGGGCCGCGGGGGCGGTGGTGAACGGCAGCGCCTCGCCGGCGGCGACCCGGAGCTGCCACTCGACCAGGTCCAGGCCGGTGATCAGTTCGGTGACCGGGTGCTCGACCTGCAGGCGGGTGTTCATCTCCATGAAGAAGAACTCGTCGGGGTCGCCGCCGTTAACGATGAACTCGATCGTGCCCGCGCCCGCGTAGCCGACGCTGCGGGCCGCCTCGACGGCGGCGCCGCCCATCGCCGCCCGGTGCTCGGCGTCGAGGAACGGCGACGGGGCCTCCTCGATGACCTTCTGGTGCCGGCGCTGGATGCTGCACTCCCGCTCGCCGAGATGCATGACGTTGCCGTGGGCGTCCGCGAGCACCTGGATCTCGATGTGCCTGGGCCGGTCGATGTACCGCTCGATCAGCAGCCGGTCGTCGCCGAAGGCCGCCTTCGCCATCCGCTTCGCCGACTCGATCGCGGCGGGCAGTTCGGCCGCGTCCCGGACGAGCACCATCCCCTTGCCGCCGCCCCCGGCCGAGGGCTTGACGAGGAGAGGCACCATGGGACCGTTCAGGAGAATTGAATGTGTCGTGGGGTCGACAGGTACTTCGGGCACCACAGGCACGCCCGCGGCGGCGACGGTCGCCTTCGCCGCGATCTTGTCGCCCATCGCCTCGATCGCCTCCGGCGGCGGGCCGATGAAGACCAGGCCGGCGGCGGCGCAGGCGCGGGCGAACGCCGCGTTCTCGGCGAGGAAGCCGTAGCCGGGATGGATGGCCGCGGCCCCCGTGGCCCGCGCGGCGTCGATGATCCGGCCGATGCTCAGGTAGCTCTCGGCGGCCGGGGCCGGCCCGATCCGCACCGCCTCGTCCGCCGCGCGCACGTGCCGGGCCGCGGCGTCGGCGTCGCTGTAAACCGCGACGCTGCCGATGCCCAGGCGGCGCAGCGTGCGGATCACCCGGGTGGCGATCTCGCCGCGGTTGGCGATCAGGACCTTACCGAACATGTTAACGATCCCTCACATCCGGAAGACGCCGTAGCCGGGCTCGCCGAGCGGCGCGTTCGCGGCCGCCGACAGGGCCAGGCCGAGGACGCGGCGCGTGTCGACCGGGTCGATGATCCCGTCGTCCCACAGCCGCGCGGTCGAGTAGTAGGGGCTGCCCTGGTGCTCGTACTGCGTGCGGATCGCGGCTTCGGCCTCGGCTTCGCTCTCGCCGCCGCGCACGGTCGCGAGCACGCTGGCGGCCTGCTCGCCGCCCATGACGGAGATCCGGGCATTCGGCCACATCCACAGAAAGCGGGGCGAGTAGGCGCGGCCGCACATCGCGTAGTTGCCCGCGCCGAACGACCCGCCGATGATCACGGTGAGCTTCGGCACCCGGGCGCACGAGACCGCGGTGACCATCTTCGCGCCGTGCTTGGCGATGCCGCCGGCCTCGTAGCGCTGGCCGACCATGAAGCCGGTGATGTTCTGCAGGAAGACCAGCGGGACGCGGCGCTGGTCGCACAGTTCGATGAAGTGCGCGCCCTTGAGCGCCGACTCGCTGAACAGGATCCCGTTGTTGGCCACGATCCCGACCGGGTGGCCGTGGACGCGGGCGAAGCCGGTGACGAGCGTCGGGCCGTAGTCGCGCTTGAACTCGGTCAGCTCGCTGCCGTCGGTGATCCGCGCGATAACCTCGCGCACGTCGTAGGGGGTGCGCAGGTCGGCGGGGACGACGCCGTAGAGCTCGCCGGGGTCGCGCTCGGGGGCGCGGGCGCCGGCGACGTCCCACGGGCGCGGCGGCCGGGGCGCGAGCGTGGCGACGATGTCCCTGACGATGTTCAGCGCGCCGGTGTCGTCTTCGGCCAGGTGGTCGGTGACCCCGGACACCCGCGCGTGCAGGTCGCCGCCGCCGAGTTCCTCCGCGGTGACGACCTCGCCGGTCGCCGCCTTCACGAGGGGCGGACCGCCGAGGAAGATCGTGCCCTGGTTCGCCACGATCACGTTCTCGTCGCTCATCGCGGGCACGTACGCGCCGCCCGCGGTGCAGGACCCGAGGACGGCGGCGATCTGCGGGATGCCGCTGGCCGACATCGTGGCCTGGTTGTAGAAGATGCGGCCGAAGTGCTCGCGGTCCGGGAACACCTCGTCTTGCCGGGGCAGGAACGCGCCGCCCGAGTCGACCAGGTAGATGCACGGCAGGTTGTTGCCCAGCGCGACTTCCTGTGCCCGCAGGTGCTTCTTGACCGTCATCGGGTAGTAGGTGCCGCCCTTGACGGTGGCGTCGTTGGCGACGATCACGCACTCGCGGCCGCTGACCCGGCCCACCCCGGTGATGATGCCCGCGGCGGGCGCGTCCCCGTCGTACAGGCTCATCGCCGCGAGCGGGCTGAGCTCGAGGAACGGGCTGCCGGGGTCGGTGAGCGTGTCGACGCGGTCGCGGGGGAGCAGCTTGCCGCGCTGG
>DASZKN010000083.1:0-22988 GCA_035552855.1 Trebonia sp.
AGTTCCTCGTCGGGGACGCCGGCCAGGGCGGCGGGGGTGTGGTGGCGGGGTGCGGGGCGGTCGGGCATGGGTCACCTCCGGGGCCGTGGGAGTGCGTCGTGGCGGTCATGCCCGGTGGGCGGCACCCAAACATAATGTGACGCAGGTCACCCGTCGTTTTTCGACGGCCACGCCGGGTAGCAGGCGGCTGTGGAACGCGGTGGATGTGGCGGGCTTACCCGCAGTGACCTGGGCGGCGCGGGTATCCGGCGCAGGCGGTGCGGCCGGGGGTTCGTCTACATCGGACCCGACGCGACCCGGATTTCCGACCCGGAGATCCTGTCCCGCATCAAGGCGCTGGTCATCCCCCCGGCCTGGCAGGAGGTATGGATCTGCGCCGACGCCCGCGGGCACATCCAGGCCGTCGGCACCGACGCGGCGGGCCGCCGCCAGTACCGGTACCACGACCTGTGGCGCGAGCAGCGCGACCATGACAAATTCGACCGGGTGCTGGAATTCGGTACCGGCCTCCCCAAGGTGCGGGAGGTCGCCAGCCGCCACCTCGAGACCCGCGGCCTCACCCGGGAGCGGGTCCTCGCGGCCGCGATCCGGCTGATCGATCTGGGCTTCTTCCGCTCCGGCAGCGAGGAGTACGCGGAGGAGAACGGGACGTACGGGCTGGCGACGATTCAGAAGAAGGACGTCAGCATCAGCGGCGACCAGATCGTGTTCGACTACATCGCCAAGGGCGCCAAGCGCCGGGAGCAGGCGGTGGCGGAAGAGCGGGTGTGCGCCGTTGTGCACAGCCTCAAGCGCCGCCGGGCCCCGGCCGATGACCGGCTTCTCGTGTACCGCCGCGGCCGGTCGTGGCACGACGTGACCGCCGCGGACATCAACGCGTACCTGAGCGAGATATCCGGCGGCGAGTACACCGCCAAGGACTTCCGCACCTGGCACGCGACGGTCCTCACCGCCGTGGGCCTGGCCGTGTCCGAGCCGGCGGCCACCAGCGAGAGCGCCGCCAAGCGGGCGATCGCGCGGGCCGTGCGAGAGGTGGCCGATTACCTCGGCAACACGCCCGCGGTGGCCAGGGCCTCCTACATCGACCCGCGCGTGATCGAGCTTTACCAGCGCGGCATCACGATCGCGTCCGCGCTCGCCGACCTGGGCAAGGACTCGGAGTTCGGCGACCTGGCCACCAGAGGCCGGGCCGAGAGCGCCACGATCCGGATGCTGAGCCAGGCGGCTTAGGTGTCCAGGCGTCTAGGTGTTGGGCGCCTCGGCGCTAATGTCGGCGAGCGCGGAATTCTCGTCCCGCTCGATCGCCGTGTCGCCGATCGACAGCACGCCGACGGCCCGCCCGTCCTCCACCACCGGGACGCGCCGGACCGCGTGCTCGCGCATCCGCCGCACCGCCGTGTCGACGTCGTCGTCCGGTCCCACCGTGATGAGATCGGGGCTGCAGGCCTCGGCCACCGGCGTCTGGCCCGGATCGCGGCCGTCGGCGACGACCCGGACCACGATGTCCCTGTCGGTCAGCAGGGCCTTCAGCTGCCCGCCGTCGGTGACCAGGACCGCGCCGATACCCTGATCGCGCATGGCCCGCGCCGCCGCGGTCAGCGGCTGCGCGGGCGTCACCGACACCGGCGCCGACGTCATCAGCTCACGTACCTTCTGTGCCATCGGAAGTCTCCTCCTCTGGGATCGCCGTCGGCGGCCCGCTACCCGGGCGGCGCGCGGCAAACCGGGTTAAGCTACCGGTGTGCACTAAATCGGCGGCGGCGGACGGGGCGATGTGTAGCGGCGACAGGGCAGGGCAGTAGTCGCCATCATGGCCTCTGGACGAGATGTCGTCGTGGTGGCCGCCTCCGCGGGCGGCCTGCAACCGTTGTGCGCTATGCTCAGCCAGTTGCCGGCCGGCTTGCCGGCCGCGGTGCTGGTGGTAATGCACGTGCCCGCTACCGGCGGCAGCAGCCTGCCTCGCATCCTGGACCGGGCAGGGCCGCTGCCCGCCGCCGCCGCCGTCAACGGCGAGCGCCTCCGGCTCGGCCGGGTCTATGTGGCGCCCCCGGACAAGCACATGCTCGTCGTCAAGGACACGGTGCGGCTGTCCCGCGGCCCGCGGCAGAACGGCGTGCGCCCGGCGGCGGACCCGCTGTTCCGCAGCGCGGCGCTGCACGCGGGACCGCGGGTCATCGGCGTGGTTCTCAGCGGCACCATGGACGACGCCGCGCTCGGCAGCGCGACAGTCGAACGCCGCGGCGGCCGCGTGATCGTCCAGGACCCGGACGACGCGGACTACGACAGCATGCCATGCAGCGCGTTCAGCGCGACGGAGCACGCGGAGATCGTGCCGACCTGGCGACTCGCGAAGCAGCTCATCCGGCTGGTCATGGAGGAGGTCGATATGCCGCTCGCCGACACTTCCGACCCCGACGAGGAACTCGTCAGCGAGATCGGCGGCCTGCTGACCGGCACGTTGAAGACCAACACGGAGTCCCGCACCCACAGTGAGTTCACCTGCCCCGAATGCGGCGGGCCGCTGTACCGGGCGACGGAGGAGCACGCCGAGACCTACGACTGCCTGGTCGGGCACCGCTGGGCCCCGGAAACGCTGTTCGAGGAGCAGTCCGCGGCCCTGGAGCGGGCGCTGTGGCTGGCGATCAGGTCGCTCGAAGAGCGCGGGCGGCTCACCACGAGGCTGGCCGAGGCGGCCCGCGGCCGCGGCCACGCGGCGTCCGCTGAGCAGTTCGCGCAGGCCGCCGCGGAGGCGCAGGACTCCGCGGACGCCATCCGCTCGGTCGCGAGCGGCATGACCGCGGAGGTCGCCGCCAAGTCACAGCAGGCGTAAGCTTCGGGCCTGTGGCGGAGATGGGATCAGATGCGGAGTTCGACGACCTTCTTGTCATGCTCAAGGAGACGCGCGGCTTTGACTTCACCGGCTACAAGCGGTCCACGCTCCAGCGGCGGGTCCGGCGCCGGATGGCACTGGTAAACGTCGCCACGTTCGCCGAGTACCGCGATTTCCTCGAACTCCAGCCGGACGAGTTCAATTTGCTTTTCGACAGCATGCTGATCAACGTGACCGGCTTCTTCAGGGACCCGCTGGCCTGGCAGGGGCTGCGGGACACGGTGCTGCCGGAATTGGTCGCCGCCAAGAGCGCCAAATCGCCGATCCGGGTGTGGAGCGCGGGCTGCGCGACCGGCGAGGAGGCGTACACGCTCGCGATGGTGCTGGCCGAGACGCTCGGGCCGGACCAGTTCGGCGAGCGGGTGAAGATATACGCCACCGACCTCGACGAGGACGCTTTGCAGCAAGCGCGCGCCGGCGCCTATGAGACGAGCGCGCTCGCTGACATTCCGGAAGAACTGCGCGACAAGTACTTCGAGCCGGCGGGGACGAAACGCGCGTTCCGCCGGGATCTGCGACGGCAGGTGATTTTCGGGCGCAACGACCTCACGCGTGACGCGCCCATCTCACGAGTGGACCTGCTGGTAGCCCGCAACACGCTGATGTATTTCAACGCGGAGACTCAGATCAATGTCATCAGGCGATTCCACTTCGCGCTTTCCTTTCCCGGCTATCTATTCCTCGGCAAAGCCGAGATGCTGCTCAATCACGCCGACCGGTTCGTGCCGGTCGACCTCCGCAAGCGCCTGTTCCGCAAGGCCGCGCCTGGCGTGCTCGAACCCCCCGGCCTGCCTGGATGGCCCGAGGTGAGCGGCCGGGAGCTTTCCGGGGACCGGATCGAGGGCGCCGCGCTGTCATCGGGTCCCGTGGTGCAGCTCGCGGTGGACCTGTCGGACAAGCTCAGGGTCGCCAACGCGGCGGCCGAGGCGCTGTTCAACCTGCGGCCGCGCGATCTCGGCCGCCCGTTCCAGGACCTCGAGGTGTCCTACCGGCCGGTCGAGCTCAGGTCGCGCATCGACCAGGCGCGGAACGAACTGCGGCCGGTCGAGCTGCATGACGTCGAGTGGCGCCGGCCGGGCGGCGCCGAGCCGGGTTACTACGACGTCGCGATCGTGCCGCTGTTCGCCGCGCCCGGGGACCTCATCGGCGTGGGCATCAGCTTCGTCGACGTCACCAGGTACCGGCGGGTGCGCGACGAGCTGGCGTACGCCAACACCGAGCTCGAGCGGGCCTATGAGGAGCTCCAGTCGCTGAACGAGGAGCTGGAGACAACCAACGAGGAGCTCCAGTCCACCAACGAGGAGCTGGAGACGATGAACGAGGAGCTCCAGTCCACCAATGACGAGCTCCAGTCGATCAACGAAGAGCTGCGCGGGCGTACGGAGCAGCTTGACCAGACCAACAGCTTTCTCGGCTTGGTGCTGCGCAGCCTGGGCAGCGCGGTCATCGTGCTGAACGACGACCTGCGGGTCCGGGTCTGGTCACCGGGCGCGGAGGACCTGTGGGGCCTGCGGCCGGAGGAAGCCGAATCCGAGGAGCTGCTGACGCTCGACATCGGCCTGCCGGTCGCGGAGCTCGCCCCGATGCTCAGGGAAGTGCTCCGCTCAGCGGCGATTGACGGCGCGGCCCCCGCGCACGTTCACCATGTGACGGCCGTCAACCGGCGCGGCAAGACCGTGGACCTGCAGATCGCCGCCTCTCCCATGCGGACCGAGGAGGGCGGCGTCAGCGGGATCATCCTGGTCATTGACCAGCGCTAGGAGAGATGCTCGCCGATGTCGCGGTACCGGCCGGCCTCCGTAGGCCGCGGCCGCCGAATTCGTCGCGCCGCTGATGTGTGCCCGGCTGGGCCGCGGGTAACCGGGTCTCGTTCCAGCCGGCATGAGCAGGAAGGGCAGGTCAGCGATGGGCGTTCCGGCCGGCCCGACCAGGGAGGTACCCCATGAGAACACTGTTTTTCCCGCCGGACGACATCGCCGGCGAGGTGGCGCTGGTCACCGGCGCGTCCCGCGGGCTCGGCCTGGCGCTCGCGCGCGAACTCGGCCGCCACTCGTGCCGCCTCGTGATCTGCGCGCGCGATCACGCCGAGCTCGACCGGGCGGCCGAAGACCTGCGGTCGGGCGGGGCGGAGGTCACCACCGTCGCCTGTGACGTCACCGACGACACGGCGCCGCGGCTGCTGATCGACACGGCGATCGCCCGCTACGGCCGGCTGGACATCGTCGTCAACAACGCGGGGATCATCCAGGTGGCGCCGGTCGAGAACACCTATGAGATCGACTACGAGTCCGCCATCGCCCTCATGGCGCTGGCGCCAGCGCGGATCGCGCTGGCCGCGTTGCCGGTGCTGCGCGAGCAAGGCCATGGCCGCATCGTGACCATCACCTCGATCGGCGGCAAGATCAGCGTGCCGCATCTGCTGCCCTACTCGATGGCCAAGTTCGCGGCGGTGGCGCTGTCGGAAGGGCTGCGGGCCGAACTGGGACGCGGGCCCGTGACAGTCACCACGGCCGTTCCCGGGCTCATGCGAACAGGCTCGCACACGCAGGCGCTGTTCCGCGGGCAGCCGGACAAGGAGTTCACCTGGTTCTCGCTGGGCGCGAGCCTCCCGCTGGTGTCGATGGACGCCAGCCGGGCCGCGCGCCGGATCGTGTCGGCGATGCGGACGCGGCAAAGCGAGGTCATCTTGACCCCCGCGGCGCAGCTCGCCGCCCGCGGCGCAAGCCTGTTCCCGGGTCTCACCAGCAGGCTGCTGCACCAGATGGCCGCGCTGCTGCCCGACCCGGCCGCCGTGCCCGACGGCCTCGTACCGGGCAAGGACTTGCGCCCGGCGCTGCCGGGCGGCCTGTTCGACCGGCTCACGACGCTCGGGCGGTCGGCCGCCCGCCGGCTCAACCAAGGAGAGGACTAAGAGCGCGGCATCCGACCGGTGGCACACGAGATTTTTCCTGGCGGCACGGGTGGTCGCCACCGTCTGCTGGCCTTGCTCCCGTATCAGGCCCAGCCGCTCCCGCGTGCTGGCCAGCCGGATGCCGGTGTCGGTGAGCTGGGCCAGCATCCAGCTGGCGCCGAGCCGGGCCTGGCCGGCGCTCAGCCGCGCCCGCTGTACCTGGTCCACTAGGTCACGGGTGGCGGATCGCGGCGCGTCCTGGCGCCCGCTGGCCAGGTAATCGGCGGGCACGTAAGTGAGGGACAAGCCCAGCGTGTCGAGGACCAGCCGAATCTGCGGCGGACAGCACCGGATCACTGCCTTCCGGTCGCCCGGCAGCGCGCGGAACGCCGCCGCCATCATGCGTCCGCCGCGCGCGTCGATGAACGCTAGCCCGGCTAGATCGGCCACGACCGGCCCGTCGATGCGCCGCACCGCGGCGGCCACGCGCTCCGCGAACTCGTCGGCGGCCATCAGGTCGAGCTCGCCGCTTACCCGCAAGACGCACAAACCGTTATGGCCCTGGGCCCAGACTCGCAGGCGATCGACCATGACTTCTCGCACCTCCGCCCCGGACCTCGCACGCAACGCTACGCGACCCGATACCCCGTACAGGACTAGGCAAACCAGCCAGCCCGGCAGGGGCCCGACCGCGGGCGCGGATGTTTTACCGGCCGCACGCGGGTAGCGGTCCGTCATGGCTGGATTGATAAGCAGGTTCCTCGCGGCGATCGGCGCCGGCCGCCGCAAGGCAGAGGCGGACGTGTCCTACGACCCGGCCCTCACCGACAACACCGACGGCGGCAAGCCCGGGCAGGGCGGTTCCGACCTCGGCGGCGGCCCACGGCCGGACGCGCCGGACGCTCCGGGCGCGCCGGGGCAAGACGGGCCGCGGACCCTTCCGGAGGACGTGCCATGAGCGAAGACGACAGGCAGACGGCCACCGCCGACGGCCATCACCGCGATGTGCCCGTCCGGGAGCTGACCGTTCAGCTGGGCGAGCAGTTGCAGCGCCTTGTGCGCGAAGAGACCGCGCTCGCGAAGGCGGAGATGTTCGCCAGTGCACGGCAGGCGGCGCTCGGCGGCGGGCTGTTCGGCGCCGCCGGGGTCGTCGGGCTCGGCGCCTGGCTCGCCATGGTGGCGGCCGCCATCGCCGGCATCGCCGCGGGGCTGCCTGTCTGGGCGTCCGCGCTGATCGTCGGCGGCGTGCTGGGGATGCTGGCCGGCGGGCTGGCCATGCTCGGCCGCAAGCGGCTGGCCCGCGGCGTGCCGCCGCTGAAGATGACGGCGGACAGTGTCCGCAAGGAAATCGGCGAGCTCGCGGCGGGCGGGAGGCGGCGGTGACTTCCAGTAAAGAGACCGACCGGCACGGCACGGCGGCCGACCATGAGGAAACCGCGGAACTCGAAGAGCTGCGCGACCGCGCCGACCAGGCGGGCCGCGAGGCCGCGGAGACGCTTGGCGAGCTGACCGAGCGGCTGCTGGAGGCGGGTAACCCGCGGGTGCTGGCCCGGCAGGCGGCCGGCCACGCGCGCAGCGGCGCGGTGCACGCGGTGGCGCAGGCGCGGAAGAAGGCGCTGGAAACGGCGCGGCAGAAGATCCCCGGCGGCCTGGCCGGCACCCGCGTGGCGCTGACCGCGGTCCCGGTCCTTGTGCTGCTCGTGGGCGCGGCCATCGCTTACCGCCGGCTGAAGTCCTAACCCGGATCCCAGCCCCGGCCGAGCGCCCCCCAGCCCGGCCGGGGCTGCTTCATGCGGCGGGCAGTCAGTCGCCGTCGCGCAGGCCGGGTTCCCCGGCGGGCTCGGCCGCCTTGCCCGGTGCCTCAGGCCGCCGCTGCTCGCCCAGCTTGCGCAGCTGCGGCAGCAGGGCGAGCGAGGCCGGCATCGGCAGCCACAGCGCCAGCACGCGGTAGACGAAAATGCCCACGATCGCCACCGCGAACGGGGCACCGCTGTACCAGATGGTCAGGGGCAGGCAGAGGGCCAGCACGCCGGCGCCGGCCAGCGGCCCCGTGCGCCGGGTGAACACCATCCCGGTCGCGAACCCGACGAACATGGCGGCGGCGTTCATCTTGTAACCGAACGCGGCCATCCCCGCCCAGGCGGCGAACGCGTCCGCGGCCCAGAACAGCGCCATGCCGGCCAGCGCGATCCCGTAGCGGCGCGGATTGCCGAACATCACCCGGATCAGGTAGATGGACTCGAGGAAATTGCCGAGCATGCCCCGCCAGCCGTCCCGGCCGCGGAACCGGTCCCGGTAGCGGTTCGCAAGCCAGAACGCGATCAGGAATCCCGGCACCGGGATGATGGCCCACGGCAGCGAGAAGTCCAGCGGCGGTGCGTTCCGGCCTTGCGCCAGCACGGCGATCGCCGCGGCCGTTCCGCCGATCGCGAGAATTCCGTGCTCGAGGCCGGCCAGGCCGGAGACCCGGGTCTTCGCCTCGCGCTCGCCCGCGCCCGCGCCTTCGAGCGCGTACTGGTCGATGGCGCCGCCGCCGCGCGCGAGGAAGCCGCCGAAACCAACGGCAACCACCGTGCGGAGCTGCGGCCCCGGCAGCCGGGGGCCGCCCGCGACCGAGAAGATGCCCTCGTAGGCGTAGTAGTAGCCGGCGAACGACACGCCGAGCGCGCCGATCAGCGCGAAGATCCAGGGCCAGTCGAAGTCGCCGAGCACGGCGTGCACGCTGGTGAAGCCTTCGACGTAGGCCAGGCCGACGCCGGCTGCCAGCTGCAGCAAGGCGGCGAGCGCGAGGAGCATGGTCAGCTCACTCCCGCGCCGCTGTAGGTAGTGACCGGAAAGGTGCGGCAGCGAAACGTGCATGTGCCACCTCCGGAATGGCGAGTC
Source organism: Trebonia sp. (assembly GCA_035552855.1). GTDB lineage: Bacteria > Actinomycetota > Actinomycetes > Streptosporangiales > Streptosporangiaceae > Trebonia. Next base: position 8,664 of record DASZKN010000083.1, read on the forward strand.
GCCGTGAGTCACGTCCACCCTTTACCTCGCGGCGCGACCCGCAAACCAGGCAAACCGGCTGGCAGCCGACGCCCGCTGACGGAATATAGGTCGCGACACGATATTTTTAGCCGCGAGCCGTTTGCCTGTCGCGGCGGGTGGTAACTGGAGGCCGTAACGCCGACGGCCCTCCCTGGAGGTGTGACATGAGTCTCACGCGCGATGAGCAGCGGGCACTGGCCGCGATCGAGACCAGGCTGCTCACTTCCCGTCCCGAGTTCACCGACCTGTTCGCCGTGCTGGCGACGCGGGCGCCCGGACAGGTAGCTGCCCGTGAATTTCTGTCACCATGGCGCGAACGACGCAGGCGGCCCGGCGTGACCAAACTGCTCTTCGCTGTCATCGCCCTGCTCGTCGCGTGCGCGACCGTGGGCCTGGCCCTCGCCGGCCTGGGCGGCCCGCCGCGCGGGCGCGCGTCCGTCGGGACGCGGGTATCGTCGCGGCGCCCGGGTCAGGCGGCCTATCCGGCCGCGCCGCGGCAAACCGCGCCGCATGACGCCGGGACCTTTAAACCAGCGCTGAACGGGTAAGGATAACAATATCGCGTTGCGATATAACTACCCGGAGGGAGCGCGGAAGGTGCATAAGACTAGTTTCAGAGCGCTGATTACGCTCGATCCCCTGGGTGGGCGCGCCCGCGGGTCTGCGCTAGCGTATTCGAATCGTACGCATATCCTTATGGTCAAGGTCCACTGCCCGGGCCAGGCGGGCAGTGTCAGGTACTTCCCGGTGGAGATCTGCTGGGATGGCGCCCAGGCGCTGCGTCCGGGCGACCACGCGGTGGTCACGATTAACATGTCGGACGACGACGCCGGAACGTTCTTCTGCGCCGGGCAGCGGTTCCGGCTGTGGTGCGGGCGTGACGTCGGTCACGGCACGATTTCCCGCCGGGTCTACACCGACTACACCCCCTCGTAATATGCGGCGGGCGCAACCGTTACGGCGCTTGCCGGTCTCCTTTCGGCCGCGCGGGCTGCGCGGGCACGCCGTGCGGTGGCGGAGACGGCGTCTCCGCCGTGGTTCGCGGCCCGGCGGGCGACTTGTCCGCGGCGGGCGGTGGCCAGTCAGGACCCGTCTGCTGGCGGCCGCCGCTCGGCTCGGCGCCGGATTCCAGCTGCGCGAGCCGTGCCTCCATGACTTGCGTCGCCGCCAGGCGGTGCGCGTGCGCGCGCTCGTAGTCCAGCAGTTCACCGACCTGGTCGGCGGTGAGCGAGCGGATGCGACGGCCGAGCGCGGGCACGGGCAGATGGTCGTAGTCCCGAAGCGGTAGCTGGCTGTGCTCGTGTGCGTTCATCTGGCTTCCTTGTGGGCTATTCGCTACGCGCCTACCTGGCGACGGCCTGGCTGACCGCGTTCGGCCCGTCGTACTCGCGGTCGGGCAGGTCCTGCAGCGCGTCGAGGACATCCTGGTCGGCGTTCTTGCCGCGCGCGTGGTCGATGAGCTGCTCCTTGCTGGCCGGGTAGCTGATGCCGCCGAGGAACTTCTGCACCTTGATGAACTCGGCCTGCGCCATGGGATTTTCTCCTTTCATCTGCCGGCTGTCGAGGCTCCGGGACTGCTGCCCGGCTGGCGGCCCCGCAAACCTCCAAGGCGGGCACCTGATGTTTGCGCCTGTCCGATGGGGTAAGTCCGCCGGGTAAGGACGACGTGGCGACGGAGGGGGCTGCTATGCCCAAGACCAATAAGAACGGCAAGCCGATCAAGGACGAGCTGCCCGGGACGATCAAGCGCTCGCCGGCCAAGGCGCAGCGCACGTTCGCGAAAGCGCACGATTCGGCCGCCGAGGAGTACGGAGAAGGAGAGCGCGCGCACCGCGTCGCTTATTCGGCGCTCAAGCACACGCACGAGAAGCGCGGCGACCACTGGGAGCCGAAGGATCACAAAGGTCCGTCCGACCCGCGTGCGGCCAACCCGAGGTCACGCGAGGATCACGGGAAGTCCTACGGCGGCGTCGACCTGTTCGGCAATTCCAAGAAAGACCTGATGAAGCGGGCGCGCGAGCTTGACGTGCGCGGCCGGTCGAAGATGTCCAAGGAAGAGCTGGCCGAGGCGATCGCCCGCAAACAGGACTAGCGCCACGGAGCCCGGGCGGCGTGCCGCGGCCCGGCGGGAAGGGCACGCCGCCCGGGGACGGGCGCGTTAGTCGCCGCGGCCCGTTGCGGCGTCGCGAGCCTTGTCCGCCACGGCGGCGGCGGGGCCCGCCGTCTTGAGCACGCCGGGCGAGGCGGGGGTACGCGGGTGCGGGCGGGTCGGCGCGGTCTCCTTGCCCTCGGCGATCTGCGTGCCGATCTCGGTCGCCAGTTCGGCGGTCAGCGCCTCGCGTGCCCGCGGCCACACCATTTCCTCTTCGAACTGGATATGCTCGCGCCCTGCCCGGATGAACGTCGCGAGCAGCCGCTCGAACTCGGCGTCGCTGGCGTCCGCCTTATCCAGTTCGTTCAGTACTTCCTTGCCTTCCTGTTCCTGCGCGATCGCCGCGTCCGCCAGCGCGTCGCCGCCTGTCACGTGCTCGCGGACGGCCGGCCAGAAATACATCTCTTCGAGCGCCTCGTGCTTGGATTCCTCGATGACGAGCTGTTCGGCCATCTTCTTCCGGAGCAGCAGCTGGTCATCGGTTGCCCCGGTGACCTCGGTCGGCCCGTGCTCCAGCTCCGCGAGCATGCGCTTAACCTCGATGTGATCCTTGGCCAGCACGTCGAATACGTCTGCCATGAGCGTCTCCCTACTTCCTCTCTCCACTGCCCGGCTCGGTCATCCGTGCCGGGCCGCCTTCCCCCCTGACGGGGCCCAAACCTCACAGTTGCCGGCGCACGCCGGGCTCTTGTTCTGTCTGCCGGAGCTGATGCTCGAGCGCGGACAGCAGCACGGTGCCGGCGGTGAAGGCGAAGAAGCCGAGCGGGAGGCTGCTCCCGATCGGGCGCGGCATCACGCGGAATTCCGGCTGCGATCCGCGCTCCGCGCCTCGCGTCTCCGTGCCCTGCCCCGAACCTGCGGACATGTCTGCCTGCCTCCCGGCCTTGCGTCGCGTGCGGGTTACGACCGCCGTGACCGCGCTACCCCCGGGCGAGCCGGTAAACAGCGATATTGCCGTCGGCGCGCGTGTTAGTGCGCGGCGTGCGCGGGCAGCGTGCGTCAGGTACCACGACCGGAACTCACAGGGAAGGCAGGCCGACCGTGACTAGTGACATGCCAGAGCGTGACCCGCATTCCGAGTTTGAGGACGAGGGCATTCCCGATCTGCAGGCCGGCAGGCCGGAGCAGGAATGGGCAGTCGACCCGCAGCGCGCGCCGCTGCCCGCGGACCATCCGACGGCGGTTGAGGACTTCGGCACGACGGCGGCGGAGCAGTCCGAGGGAGAGCCGCTGGACCAGCGGGTGGCACGGGAAGTGCCAGAGGACCAGGCGATGTTCGGCGCCGGGGAGGAGCCGGCGGTGGCGCCCGCCGTGCAGCCCGCCGACGAGATCCTCCCGGACCCCGACGCCACCGACCGGTCGGACGATCTGGACGCCGTCTCCCCGGACAGCGGCCTGGGCGTCGGCTCCGACCTGGACACCGAGTTCCAGCCGGACACCGGGACTCCGGGGGAGTGGCCGGCGCAGCCGGAAGAGCCGTCGGGACAGGTATGGGAAGAGCCGCGGCCCGCCGGGCGGCTGGTCGCGCCCGACGAGGGAGCGCACGGGGACGAAGAGGCTGACGAGGTCGCCACCGAGGTCGGACCCGACGGCGGCGGCTACACCGCCGAAGAGTCAGCGATGCGGATAGACCCGGAATGACGCGAGAGCGCCGGCTGCCTGCCGCCGCTAGAGCTAGATCACGCCGAGTGCCCCCCCGATGATCAGCGCGGCGGCCAGCAGCGTCAGAGCGATGAGGGCAGCCGGCACCGCGCGCCACAAGAACGGATGCCACGGGGAAAGCTCCTCAAGGGGGGAGTCCTGCTCGCAGCAGGGGCAGCCGAAGGCGCGCAGGACCGTGGTCAGGGCCCGGTCCCTGCCCAGCGACCGTTCCATCCGCAGCAGCGCGCGCTGCTCACCCGGCGCCAGCGTCATGGGTCCTCCCGGTGAGGTTCTCAGCTGGTTGTGGCGGGTCTGCCCGCGGAATTCCCGGGCAAACAAATTTCTCGCCGGGCAGGTTTAGCCCTGCCGCCCCGGGCAATGAACACCGACCGGTACCGACAGCCGGAGGTGGGCCTCGTGACAACCGTCCAGGGACCGCGGGCACCTAGTGCGGGAGGTGCCAGGCTCGCCTCGCCGCGCAAGGGCTCCGTCCTGGCGGGCTGGCTTTCTTCCACGGACCACAAGGTCATCGGGTACATGTACCTGATCACCTCGTTCACGATGTTCTGCCTCGCCGGGGTCATGGCGCTCATGATCCGGATCCAGCTGCTCGGCCCGGACATGCACTTCGTGTCCGACCAGCAGTACAACGAGCTGTTCACCATGCACGGCACGATCATGCTGCTGCTGTTCGCGACCCCGCTGTTCATCGGTTTCACGAACGTGGTCATGCCCCTCCAGATCGGCGCGCCCGACGTCGCGTTCCCCCGGCTGAACCTGCTGTCGTACTACCTGTTCGCCTTCGGCGCGCTGATCTTGCTGCTCAGCTGGCTGAGCCCGGGCGGCGCCGCCGCGTTCGGCTGGTACGCGTACTCCCCGCTGACCAGCGCGACCTACTCGCCCGGCATCGGCGCCGACATGTGGATCATGGGGCTGGGGCTGTCGGGCTTCGGCACGATCCTCAGCGGCGTCAACTTCACCACGACGATCTTCTGCATGCGGGCGCCGGGCATGACGATGTTCCGGATGCCGATCTTCACCTGGAACGCGCTGCTGACCTCGATCCTCGTGCTGCTGGCCTTCCCGGTGCTGGCCGCCGCCCTGCTCGTGCTCGAGATCGACCGCCGCCTGGGTGCCCAGGTGTTCTCCGCCAACAGCGGCGGCGCGGTGCTGTGGCAGAACCTGTTCTGGTTCTTCGGCCATCCCGAGGTGTACATCCTCGCGCTCCCGTTCTTCGGCATCGCGACCGAGATCCTGCCGGTGTTCTCGCGCAAGCCGCTGTTCGGCTACAAGACGCTGATCGCGGCGACGATCGCGATCGCCGGGCTGTCGATGACCGTGTGGGCGCACCACATGTTCACCACCGGCGCGGTTCTGCTGCCGTTCTTCTCGTTCATGACGTTCCTCATCGCGATCCCGACGGGCGTGAAGTTCTTCAACTGGGCGGGGACCATGTGGCGGGGGCAGCTGTCGTTCGAGCCGCCGATGCTGTTCACGGTCGGGTTCCTCGTCGTGTTCCTGTTCGGCGGGATCACCGGCATCATCCTGGCGTCGCCGCCGCTGGACTTCGCGGTCTCCGACTCGTACTTCGTCGTGGCCCACTTCCACTACGTGCTGGCCGGCACGGTGCTGTTCGAGATGTTCGCCGGCCTGTACTTCTGGTGGCCGAAGATGACCGGCAAGATGCTGAACAGCAAGCTGGGCAAGTTCCAGTTCTGGCTGATGTTCCTCGGGTTCAACATGACGTTCCTGGTGCAGCACTGGATCGGGGTCGAGGGCCAGCCGCGGCGCACCGCGAACTACCCGCTGCTGCCCGGCAACGTCACCACGCTGAACATCGTCTCCACCGTCGGCTCGTGGATACTGGCGCTATCGATCCTGATGTTTTTCTGGAACGTCTACATCACGTGGCGGTCCCCGCGGTACGTGACCGACCAGGATCCGTGGGGCTACGGCTCGTCGCTGGAGTGGGCGACGTCATGCCCGCCGCCGCGGCATAACTTCCTGGCCATCCCGCGGATCCGGTCGGAGCGGCCGGCGTTCGAGATGCACTATCCGCACATCACCAGCGGCGCGGCCTCCAAGGGCAGCGACCAGCGGATCCCCGGCTGAGCGACGCTCGCCCGCGTCATTCGGACAATGGGTAAGTTCCGCGTGCAAATAGCACTTGAAATTAACCCAATAAAAAAGTCTTCACGATGCCGAGGCGGCAGCGGTCAGCGCTTCAGGGGGTCGTGGCCCACTGTCATCAGGGACCAGCGCCACTCGTCGTTCCCGGCCCCGTCCGGCGGCGGATCGTTTTCCTGCTCGGTGACGAAGTCCGTCACCTGCGCCATGACGTCGGCGTCCGCCGCGGTCAGGTCGACCTTTCGCTTGTGCAGGATGTCGACTACCTTCAGGCCCAGCTCGGGCAGCCCTGAGCCGGCTGCCGGGCGGGACGGCTCTTCCCCGGAATCCTCCGCCAGCAGCCAGGCCCGCAGCTCCTCCGAGGTCATGTTGACCACCTGGTGGAAGCTGTCCCAGACGGTCTCGACATCCAGCGGCACGCTGTCGTCCATGGCTTCTCCTTTCGACGCCGGCACTCGCGGTGCCGGTGCACACTCCTGCCCCCGGTTAGCCGCGCATAACACCGCCGAATAAACGCCAGCGGCTGGGTAACCCAGTTCGCATGACTGTGCTCACCGACATCAAAGACAAGGCCACCGGCGTGGTCCGGTCCTCAGAACGCGGTTATAACGGCGATGGCGACGAAAAGCAGCCGCTCGCCGGCTACCTGGGGACCATGAGCGTGTACGGCGCCGTCGCCGCGTCGATCGCCGCGGCCGCCCGCGCGGCCGGGCGGGAGATCCCCGACGGATTCGACACCCGCCAGGTGCTGCTGGCCGCGGCGGCCACCTACAAGCTGAGCCGCATGCTCGCCAAGGACCCGGTGACCAGCCCGCTGCGCGCGCCGTTCACCCGGTTCGAGGGCACGGCCGGGCCGGCGGAGGTGAACGAGGAGGTCCGCGGCACCGGCGCGCAACGGACGGTCGGCGAGCTCATCAGCTGCCCGTTCTGCCTGGGCGTGTGGACGGCCACCGGGCTGACCGCCGGGCTGATCTTCCTGCCGCGCGCCACACGGCTCGCCATCGGCACGCTGGCGGCCCTGGCGGGCGCCGACCTGCTCCAGTACGCGCACGCCTGGCTGGAACAGCAGACGTCATGACAACCACCGAGCGCGCCGCCGGCCGGCACGGCGGCGCGCTCCCACCAGCTCGCCACCGGTCAGGGGTCGACGCGGTACTGGCCGGTCACCACCCGGGCCGCGATGTCCTTGAGCTTGACGTTGGAGTTCTGTGATTGCCGGGACAACTCGGCGAAGGCCTGGTCGGCGCTCATCCCGGTCCGGGCGATGAGGATGCCGATCGCCTGGTCGATGACTGCCCGGGAATCAAGCGCCTGGCCAAGCTGGTCGGCGAGTTTGCGTGCCCGGGCATACCGGCGGGCGTTGGCGATCGCCGCGCACGCGGCGGTCGTGTACAGCCGCAGCAGCGCCACTTCGAAGTCGGCGAACCCGTGCCGCTTTTCGCTGTAGAGGTTCAGCGACCCGGCGAAGTCCTCGTCGATGATCAGCGGGCAGGACAGGTAGCTTTCGATTCCGGCCGCGCGGGAACTGCGGACGAAATCGGGCCACCGCCGTTCCGCTTCACGTACTCCGGTCCGCACGGCCTGCCTGGTGCGGGCCGCCTCCAGGCACGGTCCGTCGCCCGCGGCGTACTGGTCCTGGTCGATGTCCCACACCTGCCCGCTGGTCGCCGCGACCGTCTCGGCCCCGTTGCCGCGCAGCACGGTCACGCTCACCATGTCCGCGCCCGGGACCGCGCTAGCGACCTGGTCCGCGCTGCGCTGCAGCACCCGCTCCAGGTTTTCTTCGGCCTCAAGCACCCCAGCCAGTTCGGTCAGGTGCCCCGTGACCTCATCCAGTCGCTCAACTACGCCGGCGCCAGTGTTGTCTTCAGACATCGCCCCACCTCCTTCACGGCCGCCAGCCTAACCGCGCTCGTGACATGCGTCGTCACCGGTGAGATTACGGTGAATGGCGCGCTCCCTCGCGGGTAGGCGCCTCGACCGAAAGCAACCGCGAGGAGGCGAGGCGTGATCGCCTGGGACAGTGAGTCGCTGGCCGCTGGCCGGATCGCGGGGATCATCGGATACGCCTTCGACATCACCGGTGAGCCGGGGGGGTATCAGGCGGCGCGAGACGCGGCGACCGCGGCGCCGCGCCGCTACGAGGCGGCGCGGGACGTGGTCGCCGAGCTGCAGTGGGCGCTGCTGCCGGCGGCGCTGCCGGTGCTGCCGCGGGCCAGGATCGCGGCCCGCTACCTCGTGGCCGCGGCGGATCAGGCGCCCGGCGGTGACTGGTTCGACGCCGTGCCGCTGGCCGGCGGTGACGTGGCGCTGGTCGTCGGTGAGGTGGCCGGCTACGGGGTCGGGGCCTCCGCGGCGATGGGACAGCTCCGCGCCGTGCTCCGGCACGTGCTGACCAGGCAACCCGACCTGGTGGCCGTGCTCGAGGAGATCGAGGCGGTGGCGGCCGGCGAGCCCGTGCTGCGCGCGGCGACCGCGTGCGTGGCCGTGCTCGACCCCGAGCAGGGCACACTGCGCTACGTCACCTGCGGACACCCGCCTCCGCTGGTGGCGGCGCCGGACGGCGTTGCCCGGTATCTGCCTGCCACCGGGTCGGGACCGCTCGGCACCGGATCCGCCATGGCCGTTAAGTGTGCTGGGGTGGAGCCAGGCGAGGTGTTGCTGCTGTATAGCGACGGGCTGATCGAACAGCCTGGCCACAGCCGCGCCGACGGGCTGGCCGCGCTGGCGGCGGCGGCCGGCGGCGCGTCGGCCGACCGGGCGCCGCGCCTTGGCGGGCCGGCGAGCCCGGCCGAACGGGTGTGCCAGCACGCCGTGGATGTCCTGACCCGCGCCGGATACGGCGACGACGTGACCGCGCTGGCCGCCCAGCGGCTGGCCGCCGCGCCCGGCCCGCTGGCGGCCGAGCTGCCCGCCGAGCCCGGCACGGTCGTCGTCCTGCGGCGCGAGCTTGACGGCTGGCTGGACCGGGTCGGCATCGCCGAGGCGGACCGGCAGCTCGTGGAACTAGGAGTGACCGAGGCCGTCACCAACGCCGTGGAGCACGCCTACCGGGCGATGCGCGGCGGCCCGGTGCGGCTGGCGGCCGCGCTCGGGTCTGACGGGTTTCTCGAGGTCAGGGTGGCCGACCGCGGGCAGTGGCGCACGCCCGACCCAGCCCAGCGTGATCGCGGGCAGGGATTGATGCTCGCCGGGCAGATCGCCGACGAGCTGCGGGTGACTCACCCGCCGCAGGACGCGGCGCGCCCGCCGGGAGCACGGGGCACGGTGGTCACGCTGCGGCACCGGCTGCGCCGTCCGGCGATGCTCGGGTCGCGGGCGCCCGCGCCCAGGGCGGTGCGGCCGGCGTCCGCGCCATTCAGCGCCGAACTGGTCACCGCCGGGCCCGTGCCGCGGGTGCGGGTCGGGGGGCCGGTCGACGCGACGACCGGCGAGCACTTCAGCAGCCGCCTGCTGATCGCGTGCCGCGCCGGCCTGCTGCCGCTGACCGTGGACCTGACCGCCGCCACGATCCTGGCCAGCGCGGGCGTGCGCGCGCTGGCCGAGCTGAGCGAGCAGCTCGCCGCGCACGGGAACGAGCTCACGCTGGTGGCCGAGCCGGGCAGCCCGGCCGCCGCCGTCCTCGACGTGGTCTGCCTGCCCCGTGCGTCTTACCTGACCGGGCCACCCTCGCCGGCCTGAACCGGCAGCTGCGGATCACCGCCCCCGGAATCTGACAGAGGGAGAGAACAGTGCGAATCGGCTACAAGCTCGCCACCGAGGGCTTCGGGCCCAAGGAGATAATCAGGCAGGCGGTGCTGGCCGAGCAGGCCGGCTTCGACTTCGTCGAGATGAGCGACCACTACCACCCCTGGGTGGAGGCACAGGGGCACAGCGGGTTCACATGGAGCCTGCTGGCGGCGATCGCGATGAAGACCGAGCGGATCGGCCTCGCGACCGGCGTCACCTGCCCGTCGATGCGGTACCACCCGGCGATCATCGCCCAGGCGGCGGCCACCATGGCGATCATCTCCGACGGGCGCTTCACGCTGGGGGTCGGCGCCGGCGAACGGCTGAACGAGCACGTGACGGGAGAGGGCTTCCCCGGGCGCCGCGTGCGCCAGGAGCGCTTCCGCGAGGCGCTGGAGATCATCCGCCTGCTGTGGCAGGGCGGCTACCGCTCCTACGAGGGCAAGTACCTGCGGCTTGAGGACGCCCGCGTGTTCGACCTGCCGCCCGAGCCGCCGCCGATCGCGGTGGCCGCCAGCGGTCCCGCGGCGGCGATGATCGCCGCCGAGCTCGGCGACGGGCTGTTCGCCACCGAGCCGGACGCCAGGCTGGTGGGGGACTGGAAGCGACACGGCGGTACCGGCCCCGCGTACGCGGAGATGCCGCTGGCCTGGGCGCGGGACGAAGAGGCGGCCGTGCGGGCCGTGCTCGAGAAGAACACGTTCGCGCTGACCGGCTGGAAGGTGATGTCCGAGCTGCCCAACCCGGTCAACTTCGAGGCCGCGACGGCGAGCATCGGCCCGCGGCAGGTCCGCGAACAGTTCGCGTGCGGCCCCGGCGTGCAGCGGCACATCGAGGTGGCCAGGCCGTTCGCCGCGGCGGGCTTCGACCATTTGGTCGCGCTTAACGCCGGTCCTGACCCGGATAGGTTCATGGATTTCTTCACCCGGGAACTGGCCGGCCCGCTGCGGGCGCTCGGATCGGCGGCCTGAGGCCGCGGGCTAGGACGGCACCACGAGGACGGGGCAGGGCGCGTTCCGGAGCTGGTGGCCGGTTACCCGCCTGGAGGGCTTTATGCGTGCCGGTGCAGCGCGAGTATGGCGATGTCGTCGCGCGGGGCGGCGTTCCCGACCAGGGAGCGCATGACCGCGGCGCACGCGTCCTCGCCGAGCGGCACGTCGCGGCCGTCGCGGTCGGCCGCGACGGCCAGCATGTCATCCAGCGCCGCCGCGACGAGGCCGATCCCGCGGTCGATCGGCTGGTCGCGGCGCTCCACCAGGCCGTCGGTGAAGAACAGCAGCAGCGCGCCCGGCGGCATGACGCTCGCGGTGGTGTGGCGTGCGGGGTCATCGGCGGTGCCGATCGGCGGGTCCGGCCGGACGGACATCGGCTCGGCGGCCGCGCCGGGCGCGGCGAGCACCGGCGGCAGGTGACCGGCCGACGACATCACGAACTCACCCGTGCCGGGCGTGTAAACCCCGTACAGCACGGTGGCCATCGCGTCCGGCTCGAAGTACTGGATCTTGCGGTCCAGCTTGCGCAGCGCGGCCGCGGGATCCCGCGTCTCCAGCACGTAGGCGCGCAGCGCGCTCCGCATGCGGCCCATGATGACCGCGGCGGCCAGCCCGGAGCCGGCCACGTCCCCGACCACGACGCCGAGCTTGCCGTCCGGCAAGACGAACACGTCGTACCAGTCGCCGCCGACGTTGCCCGAGCCGGTGACGTACCGGGCCGCCAGGTCGACGCCGGGGATGGCGGGCAGCTCGGTTGGCATCAGGCTGCGGTGCAGTGCCGCAGCCGCCAGGGCGTCGGCCTGGGCCGTCATCGAGTGCACGGCGAGCGCGGCCCGGTCGGCGGCCAGCTGCAGCAGTTCCGCGTCCTGCTGGTCGAACGGCCGTCCGGTCAGCGAGCCGACGTGCAGCACGCCGATGACCTTGCCGCCGACGAACAGGGGAACGCCGAGCAGCGACTTGATGCCGCGGTCGACGAGCAGCGGGTTGCGCACGGTCGTGTGGTCCACCCGGGTCAGGATGACGGGCTCGCGGGATGCCGCGACGCGGCCGGCGAAGCCGGTGCCCAGCGGGACCCGCACGCCCTGCACCACCTCTTCCTCGATGCCGCTGGCGGCGGTGGCGACAAGCTGCCGGGCCGACGGGTCGAGCAGCAGCACGGCGGCGGTGTCGGCCTGGAGCACTTTCTTCACGCGTTCGAGGAGGGTTTCCAGCAGCGACCGCTCATCCAGCCGCGACAGCGCGGCGTCCGCCACTGTTTCGATGTCCCGCAGCCGGCTGGCCGGTGTATCCCGGCTTTCCGGCTGAGGTTCGATAGGTGGCGTCACGCGTGGCAGCGTACCCGAGACGCCAGGCCCGATCCCAGCTGGGACACTTCCCGCATTTGCCGACGAATAGGAAGGCGCGTCCGGGGTAGCCAGCGGGTTATGGCGGCGTCCGCGACGGGCCCGCGTACTCGTTACCGAAAGGAATGACCTGATGGGGATCATCCTTCTAGTTCTTCTGCTCGCCATCATCCTGGGCGGCCTTGGGTTCGCCATCCACATCCTGTGGTGGATCGCGCTCGCGGTCCTCGTTATCTGGCTGGTCGGCTTCCTCGTGCGCGTCAGTGAAGGCGGCTCGCGCCGCCGCTGGTACCGATGGTGAATCGCGCCGCCACCGGGTCAGTCGGCGCTCAGCGCCATGACCGTGGCGTAAGTCGCGGCACCATAGCCAAGGTGCGGGATCACATCGCTGGCCCAGTCGGCCGGGGTCCAGCCACCTGGCTTCGTTAGGCCGAGCGCGACAAGCGGGCCGTCGGCGCCGGCCATGGCCAGCGCGCCGAGCAGCGCCACGCCGACGGGAGCAGGGACCCTGGCCAGCACCGGCCGGGCGAACGCGGCGGTCACGCCGACCGCCGCGCCGGTCATGATGCCGGCCAGCGGTCCCAGTCCCGCCAGCCGGTTGTCGCGCTCCGCGCCCTCGCCGGGGATCCGCGCGCCCGCTTTCCCGGCGAGCCGCTCCACCGCCTGCGACGGGGTGCCGCTGGCCGGGCGCGCGCGCACCGCCATGTCCAGATAGGTGATCGCGTTCAGCGCGGTGACCCCGGCGGCGCCGGCGGCCAGGCCGCGGCCGAGTCGAGTCCAGAACATGTGCTTGTCTCCTTCGGCCGTGGTACGGACAAGGTGGGATACCCCCCGCCACGCCGGCTAACCCGGAAATTGGCGATTCCGGAACGGATGCTTAGCCGTGTCCCGCCGTGGTAGTTGGCTCGTTACCCGGGTAATCGTCCGGCGCAGGACCCTGAGGACCCTGAGGACCCCGGACCCGGGCGGGGTGATGGAGGGCGGGTGCATGGCGTTGAACTTCGAGTTCGACGCGGACACGCTGTCTGACTTGCGCAAGGCGGTGTTGGACGAGGCCACCGGAGCGGGCTTGCCCGGTGACCGGGCCAGCGACGTGGTGCTCGCGGTGCATGAGCTGGCCGCCAATACGGTCCGCCATGGCGCCGGCGCCGGGGTGGTGTCGATGGCGGTCATGGGCAGCCAGCTGCGGTGCCAGGTCAGTGAGGCAGGCGCCGAGCGGATCGACGGGCAGGCGGTCAGGACCGTGACGGCCGCGCGCCCGTGGCCTGTCCGCCCGGGACACGGGCTATGGCTCGTGCAGGCGGCCGCCGATCAGGTCACGATGGCGGACGGGTCGGCCGGCCGCTGCGTGACCGCGCTGTTCGACCTACCCGATTAGCGTCAACGGGTCCTGCGCGGCCGGGGGCGCGAGCACGCCGGCCTGCCCGACGCTGGGGTAGACCGGCAGCAAGTGGTCGACCTCGAGCAGCGCCAGCACGCGGCGCAGCAGCCCGCCAAGGGGGATCACCAGCCGTAGCTGGGTGCCCCTGACCATCGCGCGAGAGCGGATGCGCACGAGGCGGCGCACGCCCGCGGCGTCGCAGAAGTAGGTGCCGGTGAAGTCGGCGATGACCACGGCGGCCCCGGACGACACGGTGGTCTCCAGGCGGTCGAAGGCCCGGTCCGCGTTAGTGATGTCGATCTCGCCCGGAAGCGTCACGACGACGAGTGTGTCGCGCGCCGGCTGGTAACCCAATCCATCGCCTTCTCTCCGGGGAGCGAGAACCGGCGCTCACGGCGAGCGCGACGACCGCTGCCCCTGCCCTAATACTGGCCGGCGAGCCCGCCAGCCCGCCACCCGGTAACGGTCACGGCGTTACGGTCCGGGTGTCACGACGCGGCCATGGCCCGCTGGCGGTCCCAGAACCGCAGTTGCCGGCACCGGGCCACGAAGTCGGCCGCCGAGTGCTCCCCGAGGTCGACGAACCCCCCGTCGGCCGTGCCCTCGCCGCCGAGCCCGGCCGCGGCGAACAGCGGCTGAGCGCCGTCCGTGAGCCCGATGAACTTGCAGTGCGCGTAGGCGTCGGAGACGAAGTCGCGGGCCGCCGGGTTCGCCGCCAGCACGCCGGCGGCTCCCGCGGCCGCCACGATGGCGACCGCGTCGAACACCACGGAGGGCGCCCCGTCGATCTGCTTGCCCGGGATCACGCTGCCGTCGCTGGCGTCCACCCCGCCGGCCGTCGGCGCGACGATCTCGACGATCGCGCCTTCCTCCGCGGCGGCGCTGCGCAGCGCCGCGATGGTGTCCGCGTCCGCGCCGTCGGTGACGAGCACGCCGATC
>DASZKN010000084.1:0-3910 GCA_035552855.1 Trebonia sp.
CCGTGATCCAGTGCCTGCCGCCGTACCCGACATCGTTGCGGACCTCGAAGCCCAGGGTGTCGCGGTAGAAGGCCACCGCGGCCTCCGGGTCGTCCTGCGGCAGGAACGTCGCGTGAATGCTGATGTCCATGCCAGTCACGCTAGCTGCGGCTGGCCGGCCGGCGCTTCTCGATTCCTGACCGGTCTGGTCACCTGCTTGGCCACGCACGACGGGATCCCCGCTATCGCGTCCGCGGCCTGCCGCCGGTAGGCGCTGGGCGGCACGCCGACCAGCTCGGTGAAGCGCGTGCTGAAGGTGCCGAGCGACGAGCAGCCGACCGCGAAGCAGGCGTCGGTGACGGTGTGGTCGCCCCGGCGCAGCAGCGCCATCGCCCGCTCGATCCGCCGCGTCATCAGGTAGCCGTAGGGCGACTCGCCGTAGGCGCGCCGGAACTCGCGGCTGAGGTGCCCGGCCGACATGTGGGCGCCGCGGGCCAGCGCCTCGACGTCCAGCGGCTGCGCGTACTCCCGGTCGATCCGGTCGCGGACGCGGCGCAGCCGCGCGAGGTCGCGCAGGCGCTGCGACTCGTCAGCTTTGCTGGTCACCTGCACGATCGTGCCACGTCGCGCCGGAACTGGCCACCCGCCGCCCCCGCCGGCCGTCCGTTTTGCCCCGGTCAGGCCCGGGCGCCGATGATCTTGTCGGCTACCCACCGGGCGACGCCATCGGGGTAGGGGGCGGGCAGCCCGAGGACGATGTGCCCGAAGCCGGCGCCGAGCGCCTGGCCGATCGCGTCCTGCGTGACGCCGGGCTGGTCGTAGGAGACGGGCAGGTACATCGAGCGGGTCACCGAGGCGGGATCGCGGCCGATCTCGGCGCAGTAGCGGTCCAGCAGCGCGCTGCGGCTGACCGCGTCGGCGAGGTCGCCGCCCGGGATGTTCCACACGTCGGCGTGCTCGGCGACCACGCGCAGCGTCGCGGCCGACCGCCCGCCGATGACGATCGGCGGATGGGGGCGCTGGACCGGCTTGGGATTGCCGAACGCCCCGGTCAGGTTCAGGTAGGTGCCGTGGAAGTCGAACGGCTCGGCCTCGGTCCACAGCCGCCGGATGACCGTGCACGCCTCGGCCAGGCTCCCCACGGCGTAGCCCGCATCGTGGAAGGGCAGCCCGTAGGCCGCGTACTCGCGCGGGGCCAGCGGATGGCTCGGCCGGGAGCCCACGCCGATGCCGAACTCCAGCCGCCCGCCCGACACGATGTCGACCGTCGTGGCGATCTTGGCCAGCATGGCCGGCGGGCGGAAGCGGTTGCTGGTCACGAGCAGCCCGAGGCGCAGCCGCCCGGTCTGCGCGGCGAGGGCCGACAGCAGCGTCCAGCCCTCGAAGATCGGCCCGCCCGGGTCCCCGGCGATCGGCATGAGGTGATCGAACAGCCACGCGTGCTCGATCTGCGGGATGGCGTCCGCCTCGCGCCAGACCCGCTGGATGTCGTCGTAGGTGACCTGCTGCGGGGCGGTCGCGATCCCGAAACGCGGACGGGGTGCTGGCGGCATCGGCGGTGCGTCCTTTCAGCGGCGCGGATGCGGGCCGGCGCATGCGCGCCGTGGCTTTCGCGCGACGGATCTGGCATCATCGGCAAACGGAGCATTGTTCCGGTAGTTAATATACGGAACTTGGTTCCGCTTGCCAAGCGAGCAGACGGAGGTAGCGGCCCAGTGGCCGACATCGACAGCGCGCCCGGGGCCGGGACCGGACCCGGGACCGGGGCTGGATCCGCGGCGGCGCCCCCGCGGAAGCGGGCCGACGCGCGGCGCAACGAGGCGGCCCTGCTGGACGCGGCCGCCGCGGCCTTCGTCGCGTCCGGCGTCGACGTGCCCGTGCGCGACATCGCGGCCAGGGCGGGCGTGGGCGTCGGCACGATCTACCGCCACTTCCCGACGCGCGCCGATCTCATCGTCGCCGTCTACCGGCACCAGGTGGAGGCGTGCGCTGAGGCCGGCCCGGCGCTGCTGGCCAGCAGCAGCACGCCGCACGCCGCCCTGGCCCGCTGGATCGGCCTGTTCGTCGACTTCCTGGTCACCAAGCACGGCCTGGCCAGGGCGCTGCAGTCCGACAGCGCCGCCTTCGGGTCGCTGCACGCCTATTTCCTCGACCGCCTCGTGCCCGCCTGCGCGAGCCTGCTCGGCGCCGCCGCCGCGGCGGGCGAGATCGCCCCGGGCACGGACGCCTTCGAGCTGATGCTGGCCGTCGGCAACCTCTGCATCGGCGGGGAGGGCAACCCCCGCTACGACGCGCGCCGCATGGTCGGGCTCCTCATCGCGGGCCTGCGCCTCGAAGCGGCCTGAGCAGCGGCGCGCCCTGAGTCATCGTCACGAGCCCGGCTGAGGCTCGATGCCGTACTCGGCCAGCCAGGCCAGCAGCTCGCCGCGGCGGGCCAGGACGAGGCGGCCCCCGGTGAACCGGGGGTCATCGGTGACCTCGGCGACCACCCCCGCGGGCGGGCCGAACGACCGGGCCGCCTCGTCGGTGCCGAACTCGGCGTCGGCCATGACCAGGCCGTGCAGCGGCGGATCGAAGACGTCGACGCTCAGCGGCGGGATGCTCAGCCGGGTCTTGGCCAGGACCGCGGCCGGGAGCGAGGCGAGCAGGTCGTACTCGGCCGCCGACAGGCTTTCTGGGTGAGCTTGAGCTCGCACGCCCCGCTGTCAGCGTGGTCGACGCGTCGCAGGCGCAGGCGCGTGCCGGGCAGGGAGCGGTCGGTGATGCGGCGCCGGCCGGCCGCCGCCGACGGCGCGGGCGGGCCGGGCAGCAGGAAGCGCCGCTCCCGCTCGACCCTGGCGTATTTGCCTTCGCGGACGGCCACGCTCGATCTCCTCACCGCTAGCGGTTCGCGTCGTCCATGAGAATCGGCGTGCGATCCGAACCGCTACTGCCCTCGGCTCTCCTCCGCCGTGAAGATCATGCTGCGGACCGGCGCGAGCTCCTGGAGGCGGGCGGCGTCGGCGGCGGTGGCGCGTCCCTCGGGGCAGGCGAAAGCGGCGCGCAGGTCGTCCATCGTGTCCCAGTCGTACTCGGCGACCAGGTAGTAGGGCTCGCCGCGGACGGCCGCGGCGTCCCGGCCGAGCACGTACCGGCGCAGCCGCGGCAGCTGGCGCACGAGCGGGATGTGCACCTCGCGGTAGTGCCGGTCGAACTCCGCCGGGTCAGCCGGCGTCTCGTACACGGCGAGGAACCGGGCCGTCATCGCGCCGCCCTCCGGTATCGCGTGTACACGGCGGGGCCGGTGCGGTCGGCGAGCAGGCACTCCAGGTCAGCGGGCGGCCCGCCGGCCGGGAACAGCCGCTCGCCGGCGCCGGTGATCACCGGGAAGGTCAGCAGCCGGTACTCGTCGACCAGGTCCGCGGCGGTCAGCGCGCGGACGATGCCCAGGCTGCCGGTGATGATGACGTCGCGCTGCTCGCGCTTGACGGCATCGACCGGGTCGCCGTCGATGACCTGCGAGTTCGCAAACGCTGACGGGTCACGCAGCGTGCGGGAGGCGACGAGTTTCGGCACGGCGTTCATCCGCGCGGCGAACGGGGTGTCGCGTGGCGGCCAGATCCGGGCGAACAGCTGCCAGGTCCGGCGGCCCAGCAGCAGGACCCCGTCGTCCAGGGTGGCGCCGAGCCGGAACTTGTCCCCGGCGACGGCCTCGGGGCCGTGCCGGAACGCCCAGCCGCCCGCCGGCGTGCCGTCGGACCCGTCCGGGTCGGACACGATCCCGTCCAGGGTGATGAACTGAATGACGATGACGCTCATGCGGGGCCTCCTGCCCGTCGGCACTGACGAGGTATGTACCGGCGCGCGGGGCCGAATTCATCGCCCGGCGCGGAACCCGCCGCCGGGTGGCGTTAGCCGCAATGCCGGGAAGTTAAGGGCTGCGGTTTGCTGT
>DASZKN010000085.1:0-1509 GCA_035552855.1 Trebonia sp.
ACAGCCAGCCGCGCGGAGTCGACCCGGTTCACCTGTCCCATGCCCACGCCGACCGACGCGCCGTCCGCCGCGAGCAGGATCGCGTTGGACTTGACCGCGCGGCCCGCCCGCCACGCGAACGCCAGGTCGGCCAGGGACGCGGCGTCGGCCGGCTCCCCCGTCTTGAGCTCCCAGTTCGCCGGGTCGTCGCCCGGCTGGTCGACCCGGTCCCACGTCTGCGCAAGCATCCCGCCGGTGACCGGCCGGAATTCAAAATCAGACGATCCGGAACGAGGTCGGCTTCCTCCGTCATGCCCACTCGCTCCCCATGGCGGCGGTGCGCAGCGCAGCAGCCGGATGTTCTTCCACTTCCCGGCCAGGATCTCGATCGCCGCGGGGTCGAAATCAGGCGCGATCACCACCTCGGCGAACCCGTCGGTGATCTGCTCGGCCATCGCGTCGGTCACCGCACTGTTGGCCGCGACCACGCCGCCGTAGGCGGACACCGGGTCGCAGGCCAGGGCCTTGGCGTGCGCGGCGGCGATGTTGGTGCCGATGGCGATCCCGCACGGGTTGGAGTGCTTGATGATCGCGACGCAGGGCTCAGCGAAGTCGTAGGCGGCCCGGCGGGCCGAATCCGCGTCGACGTAGTTGTTGTAGGACATGACCTTGCCGTGCAGGACTTCTGCATTGGCTATGCCGCTATCACCCAGGGCCTCGACAGCGGGGGTTCCGGGGGGCGCCCCCCGGGTGGACAGAGTCTTGTAGATCGCGCCCTTCTGGTGCGGGTTCTCGCCGTAGCGCAGCGCGTCCGCGCGGGTCCACGCTTGGGCGATGAAGTCCGGCCAGCCGGTCTCCTGCGCGACCTCGTCCGGTGCGTAGCTGGCGGCGAACCAGGAGGAGACGGCGGCGTCGTAGGCGGCGGTGTGCGCGTAGGCCTGCGCGGCGAGGCGGCGGCGCTGCTCGAGCGTGAAGCCGTTCTCCGCGATGGCCGCCAGCAGGTCACCGTACTGTGCGGGGCTGGTCACGACCGCGACGCTGCCGTGGTTCTTCGCGGCGGCCCGAACCATCGCGGGGCCGCCGATGTCGATCTGCTCGATGATCTCACTCGTGTCCGCGCCGGAAGCCACGGTCTGCTCTAACGGGTACAGGTTCGACACCAGGAGCTGGAACGGCGCGATGCCGAGGTCCGTGAGCTGCCGGCTGTGCTCCGGGTTCATCGTGTCGGCGAGCAGGCCGGCGTGCACGCGCGGGTGCAGGGTCTTGACGCGGCCGTCGAGGCACTCGGGGAAGCCGGTGACCTCTTCGACCTTGGTGACGGGGATGCCCGCCTGCTCGATCGTCCGCGCGGTGCTGCCGGTCGAGACGATTTCCGTCCCGCAACGCGTGAGCGCCTTGGCGAGTTCGGCCAGGCCGGCCTTGTCGTAGACGCTGACCAGGGCGCGCCTGATCGGAATCCGAGTCACTTGCCGATCCTTACCTTCCTGTCGTCACTGACGGACCAGCCCTCGCGGGCCATCCGGCCGACCG
>DASZKN010000086.1:0-6047 GCA_035552855.1 Trebonia sp.
GGAGGTGCCGTTCGGGATAGACGAGAACGCGCTGGCGACGGTGAGCGCGGACTTCGGCGCGGACCCGCATTTCCTGGTCATCGGCGACACCGAGGCGGGCAAGTCGAACCTGCTGCGGGTGCTGTGCGCCGGCGTCACCGCCGCGCAGACGCCGGAGCAGGCGAAGATCATCTTCGTCGACTACCGCCGCTCGCTGCTCGATTCCTCGGAGGTGCCGCACCAGATCGGGTACGCCACGTCGTCGGCGACCGCCGGGCCGCTGCTCGCCGAGGTGCGGGACGCGCTGGTCAAGCGGCTGCCGCCGCCTGACCTGACCGCGGAGCAGCTACGGACGCGGTCGTGGTGGTCCGGAGCGGACCTGTACCTGTTCGTGGACGACTACGACCTGGTGGCGGGCGCCGCCGGCAGCCCGTTCGTCGCGCTGTCCGATCTGCTGCCGCAGGCGCGGGACATCGGGCTGCACGTGGTGCTGGCCCGGTCGGCGGGCGGCGCCGGGCGGGCGATGTTCGAGCCGGTGATCCAGCGGCTGCGGGAGATGGGCACGCCGGGGCTGATCATGTCCGGCAACCGGGACGAGGGCGCGCTGTTCGGCGGCGTGCGCCCGGGGCCGCTGCCCCCGGGCCGCGGCCTCTTCGTGGAACGCCGCGCCGGCAGCCGCCTGGTCCAGACGGCCCTCCACCCGTAGCCAGGCCTTCTGCTCCACGTAAATTAATTATCGAATAGCTGCGTAAAATCTTCCTGATCATGAAATCGTGGTCGAATCCGGCGCGCTCGGCCGGGTGCTTGCGGCGACCGCGCCGCACCGCCGCCCGCACCGCCGCCCGCACCGTCCTCCGAGATCATTGTGGCCAGCCTACAGGCGGGCCGCCGGGCGGCACTTGGTAAGTGACTCCTGGCCGCTGAATTCAGGGCATGGGCTTGTTGTGGCCGGCGACAAGGCCATTCATGCGGCACTGTGACAATCGGGTCTATTGGGAACGGATGTTCTTCGCTACCATCAGCGTTTGGTAGCCAAAAAGACAGGAAAACTTCTCTTCAAGATCCGGAACAACCAGCGTAGACTCCCGCCCACGCCTGGTTTCCGTAGCTGAGCGCCCGCGGAGTACCAGGGACTTATTGGAAAGAGCATTTGCGGCGAAGCGGCGACTTCCCTAGCTGCGCACACCGAATGTCGAAGGAGACCGAATGCCAAAGCTCGGGCCCGCTCTCGCGGCGGGCGGACCGGTCAGTGTCAGCGGCGGCAACCTCACATGGGTTGTGATCGTCGCGGTCATCGCCTTGCTCGCGCTGGGCGTGGCCTACTGGCTGGTCCGCGAGGTGCTCGCGGCCAGCCAGGGAACCGCGAAGATGCAGGAAATAGCGGCGGCGGTCCAGGAAGGGGCCGCCGCTTACCTTAGGCGGCAGTTCCGCACCCTGGGCATCTTCGTCTTCCTCATCTTCTGGATCCTGCTCCTGCTGCCCGCCGACGGCACCGGCGTGCGCTGGGGGCGCAGCATCTTTTTCCTGATCGGCGCGGTGTTCTCCGGCTTGACCGGCTTCACCGGCATGTCGCTCTGAGTGCGCGGCAACGTCCGGGTCGCCGCGGCGGCCCGCGCGGGCGGCGAGCGCAACGCCATGCGGATCGCGTTCCGGACCGGCGGCGTGGCGGGCATGTTCACGGTCGGTCTCGGGCTCTTCGGCGCGGCGATCGTCGTGCTGATCTACCGGGGGAACGCGCCGGAGGTCCTGGAGGGCTTCGGCTTCGGGGCCGCGCTGCTCGCGATGTTCATGCGTGTCGGCGGCGGCATCTACACCAAGGCCGCGGACGTCGGCGCCGACCTCGTCGGCAAGGTCGAGCACAACATCCCCGAAGACGACCCCCGCAACGCCGCCACGATCGCTGACAACGTCGGCGACAACGTGGGTGACTGCGCCGGCATGGCGGCCGACCTGTTCGAGTCGTACTCGGTCATGCTGGTCGCCTCGCTCAACCTGGGGAAGGCGGCGTTCGGCAACTACGGCCTGATCTTCCCGCTGATCGTCCCGATGATCGGCGTGGTCACCGCGGTCATCGGCATCTTCGTGGTCCGCCCGCGAACCGGGGACCGCAGCGGGATGACCGCCATCAACCGCGGCTTCTTCGTCTCCGCGGTGATCTCCGCCATCCTCGTCGCGGTCGCGTGCTTCACCTACCTGCCCGCGCACTTCAGCCAGCTCACCGGCGCCACCGACCACTCCGTCCTCGGCCACGGCGGCAGCCCGCGGTGGCTCGCGATCGGCGCGGTGCTCATCGGCCTGGTGCTGGCCAGCGCCATCCAGCTGCTCACCGGTTACTTCACGGAGACCAACCGGCGCCCGGTCCGCGACATCGGCGAGTCCTCGCGGACCGGCGCGGCCACCGTGATCCTGTCCGGCATCTCGTCGGGCATGGAATCGGGCGTCTACTCGGCGCTGCTCATCGCCGGCGCCGTCTACGGCGCGTTCCTGCTCGGCACCGGCAACGCCACGCTGGCGCTGTTCGCGGTGGCGCTGGCCGGCACCGGCCTGCTGACCACGGTGGGCGTGATCGTGTCGATGGACTCCTTCGGCCCGGTCACCGACAACGCGCAGGGCATCGCCGAGATGTCCGGCGACGTCGAGGGCGAGGGCGCGCTGGCGCTGACCCACCTGGACGCGATCGGCAACACGACGAAGGCGATCACCAAGGGCATCGCGATCGCGACGGCCGTGCTCGCGGCCACCGCGCTGTTCGGCTCGTTCCGCACGCAGGTGGAGCAGTCGCTGGGCAGCGCGGCCGGCTCGTTCAGCCTGTCGGTCGACAAGCCGAACGTCCTCGTCGGACTCATCGTCGGGGCCGCTGTCGTGTTCATGTTCTCCAGCCTGCTGATCATGGCCGTCGGCCGGGCCGCGCAGCGCGTGGTCCTTGAGGTGCGCAACCAGTTCCGCACCCACCCCGGGATCATGAACTTCACCGAGAAGCCCGAGTACAGCAAGGTCGTCGACATCTGCACCGCCGACTCCCTCCGCGAGCTGGCCACCCCGGGCATCCTCGCGGTGCTGACCCCGATCGCGATCGGGTTCGCGTTCGGCTACGCCCCCCTCGGCTCCTTCCTGGCGGGCGCGATCGCCACGGGCGTGCTGATGGCGGTGTTCCTCGCGAACTCCGGCGGCGCGTGGGACAACGCGAAGAAGCTCGTCGAAGACGGCCACCACGGCGGCAAGGGCTCGGAGGCACACGCCGCGACCGTCATCGGCGACACCGTGGGCGACCCGTTCAAGGACACCGCCGGGCCGGCGATCAACCCGCTGCTCAAGGTGATGAACCTGGTGTCGCTGCTGATCGCGACCTCCGTGGTGAAGTACAGCTCGAACGTGGGGCTGCGGACGGGTGTCGCCCTGGCCGCGGTGATCATCGTGGTCGCGGCGATCGTCATCTCCAAGCGCCGTGCGCACGGTCTTGGCGACGAGCCGGCCGAAGCCGCGAGCGCCGAGACCGGCGCCGCGACCGCTCCGGCCGCCGTCTCCGCGCCGGCGGGCACCGCCGGCGCGGCGGTCGGCACGGTCCCGGCCAAGCAGCACGCGCCCGGCGAGGCCTCGGCTAACGGCCATGTCCCCACGGGCTCGGCTGCCGACCAGCCGCCGCCCAAACCCGAGTAGTCACCGGAACCGCTGGTCCGCCCGCCGCCGCGCGGCGCGGGCCAGCGGTCCTTTTCCCGGACGAATGCTGGCTAGGCCTCGGAGCGGTCCGCGGCTTCGACGGCGTCGCGGGAGATGCCGAGCAGGTAAAGAATCGAGTCCAGGTACGGAACGCTCAACGCGGTGTCGGCCGCGTCCCTGACCACCGGCTTGGCGTTGAAGGCCACCCCGAGCCCGGCGGCCGCGATCATCCCGAGGTCGTTCGCCCCGTCGCCGACGGCGACGGTCTGCGAGAGCGGCACCCCGGCCCGTGCCGCGAACTCGCGCAGCGCCGCCGCCTTGCCCTCCCGGTCGATGACCGGGTCCAGCACGCGGCCGGTCAGCTTCCCGCCGGCTATCTCCAGCGTGTTGGCCGCGATGTAGTCGATGCCGAGCGAGGCCGCGAGCGGCTCGATCACCGCGGTGAAGCCGCCGCTGACGAGCCCGCACTTGTAGCCGAGCCGCTTGAGCGTCCTGACAAGCGTCTCCGCGCCCGGGGTCAGGTGCAGGCTGTCCCGCACCGAGTCGAGCACCGCGACGTCGAGGCCCGCGAGCAGCGCTGTCCGTTCGCGCAGCGAGGCGGCGAAGTCGAGTTCCCCGCGCATCGCGGACTCTGTGACCTTCGCCACCTCGTCGGCGCAGCCGGCGCGCGCGGCGAGCAGGTCGATCACCTCGCCGGTGATCAGCGTCGAGTCGACGTCCATGACGATCAGCCGCATCGCCCGCCGGTGCAGGCCGCCGCGCTGCACCGCCACGTCCACGCTGTGCTCCGTGGCCTCGCGGGCCAGCGCGGCCCGCAGCGACACTGGTTCGGCGCCCGACACGTCAAGCTCGATGCACGTCACCGGGTCCTTGGCCAGCCTGGCGATCCGGTCGATGTTCGCGCCGCTGGCCGCGACGCGGCCGGCGACCGCCGCGACCGCGTCGGGCCGCAACGGGCTGCCAAGCAAGGTCACGTGCAGGGTCCCGCGCGCGCCGCCGCCGCCGCGGGCGCCCCCCCGCTCCGCGGAGCCCGCGGTGATCTCGGCGTCCAGCCCCAGGTCGGCCGCGAGTTCGGTGACGGCGTGGTGGATGGCCGTCAGGTCGGGCGGCGCCTCGCACTCGGCGAGCACGCCGAGCACCAGCCTGCCCCGGATGACTACCTGCTCGATGTCCGCGACGGTCAGCGGGAAGCCTGCCAGCACACCGAAAAGGCGGGACGTGACCCCGGGCCGGTCCCGTCCGGTGAGGGTGATCAGCAGCGTCGTGCGTGAACGGTTCATCGCGAGCACAAACTACCAGTGTGACAAAGCACTACTCGCCCCTTCTTCCCGCCGGCTGTGCTGAACTGGACGGAGTGGCATAGGTTCGTCTCGGCGGCTAATCGAGCCGGCTGAGGAGGGGCAGGCATTGTCTGACGAGGTGCTCAAGCTGCGTGGCGTGTCGGTGCGGCGCGAGACGTCGCTGCTGTTGCGCAACATCGACTGGACAGCGCATGAGAACGAGCGCTGGATCGTGATCGGCCCCAACGGCGCTGGCAAAACGACGCTGCTGCAGGTCGCGGCCACCCTCCTGTTCCCGACCGAGGGCACGGTCGAGGTGCTCGGCGAGCGACTCGGCGACGTGGACGTCTTCGACCTGCGGCCGCGCATCGGCATCACGAGCGCCGCCCTCGCCGAGCGCGTGCCGACCGGCGAGAAGGTCATCGACCTCGTGCTGACCGCGTCCTACGCGATCCTCGGCCGCTGGAAGGAGGAGTACGAGTCCTCCGACGTGACCCGCGCCGTGGAACTGCTCGACGCGCTCGGCTGCGCCCACCTGATCAGGCGGCGGTTCGCGACGCTGTCCGAAGGCGAGCGCAAGCGCGTGCAGATCGCGCGGGCGATGATGCCGGACCCGGAGATGCTCCTGCTCGATGAGCCGGCGGCGGGCCTCGACCTGGGCGGCCGTGAGGACTTGCTGCGGCGGCTGTCGAACCTGGCGCGCGACCCCAAGGCGCCGATGATGGTCC
Source organism: Trebonia sp. (assembly GCA_035552855.1). Taxonomy (GTDB): domain Bacteria; phylum Actinomycetota; class Actinomycetes; order Streptosporangiales; family Streptosporangiaceae; genus Trebonia. Next base: position 5,645 of record DASZKN010000086.1, read on the forward strand.
TGGTCACCCACCACGTCGAAGAGGTCCCCGACGGCTTCACGCACGCGATGCTGCTGCGCCGCGGTTCGGTGCTGGCGGCGGGACCGATCGACGAGGTGTTCACCGCCCGGCACCTGTCCCGGTGCTTCGGGGTGCCGCTGGAGATCGAACACCGCCAGCACCGCTGGAGCGCCTGGGCCGCCCGCTAATTCGTAACGTCTAAGAGCGGCTGGACCTGGACCTGGCCGGACTCGGTGACCTGGGCGGCGAACGCGGGCTGGCGCGCCGTCGCCGGCCCGTGGACGACCGCGCCGTCCCGCAGCCGGAAGACAGAGCCGTGCCAGGGACAAGTCACGCACGGCTCACCGCGCGCGGTGACGATCCGGCCCTGATGCAGCGGACCGCCGAGGTGGGCGCAGTGGTC
>DASZKN010000087.1:0-3355 GCA_035552855.1 Trebonia sp.
GTTGAGGCGGGTCAGGTACGCCACGTCGGTCGAGTGTTCCGGCGGCAGGCCGGCCGCGCGGATGGCGCCGGCCAGGCCAAGCCGCCGGTAGTGCTCCATCGTGCGGGCGTTGTGGGTGTCGCCCTTGGGATACCGGCGGTGCGAGCTGCCGCGCTCGATGACCGTGGACCGGACGCCCTTGGCCGCCAGGTCCAGGGCGAGGAACATGCCGACCGGTCCGGCGCCCACGATCACCACGGGAGTGTCGACGGCCGGCACGTCGTGCTCTGCGGACATATGTGCGTGCTCCTTTGCGGATAGGACTCGACAAGAGGGCTTACGGCCGGGCCGGGGTGCCGTCGTAGCTGGGTTCGGCCATCAGCCCGCGCGGTGACGGCATCTCGCCGACCGGAACCTCGATCAGCAACGGTTCGCGGCCGGCGCCTGCCTCCCGGATCACCCCGGTCAGCTGCTCGGGGGTGGACACCCGGGCGCCGGCGACACCGAAGGCGCGCGCGAGGCGCATGAAGTCGGGATTGACCAGTTCGGTGCCGATCGTGCGGCCGAAGTCCTCCTGCTGGATGCGCCGGACGTTACCGAAGTACCCGTCGGCGAAGACGACCGTGATCAGGCCGATCCCGTACTTGCGGGCGGTCGACAGCTCTTGCAGGCTCCAGCCGAACCCGCCGTCGCCGGTGATCGCGACCACGGGCACGTCCGGCCGGGCGACTTTCGCGCCCAGGCCGGCCGGGAAACCGTAGCCAAGCGTGCCCTGGTAGCCGGGGGTGAGGTAGGTGCGCGGCGCGTAGACGGGGTAGTAGAGCCGTGACGCGTAGCCGACCTGGGTCAGCTCGTCGACGAACACGCCGTCGTCGGGCAGGGCGTCGCGGATGGCGCGCAGCCAGGAGACTTGCGGCGCGAGCGCGCGTAGCTGCCCGGCGCACCAGGTACGGGCGGCCTCGACCTCGGTGCGCCGGGCGGAGGGTTCCGCGCGCCCCGGCAGCGCGTCGGCGAGCGCCGCCAGCGCCAGCCTGGCGTCGCCCATGACCGCCACCTCGGGCTTGCGTGGGCCGCCGAGGTCGTCCGGGTCGGCGTTGACCAGGACGACTCGGGTGCCCGGATTCGTGATCACCGGTTTGCCGCCAAGCGTGATGAAGCGGGTGCCGACCGCGAGGACCGCGTCGGCTTCCGGCAGCACCTGGCGTCCGCCCAGCAGGGTCAGCGCCAGCGGGTGCCGGTCGCTGATCGCGCCGCGTCCGTTGCGGCTGGTCACGACCGGTGCGTCCAGCGCCTCGGCGAGGCGGGTCAGCGCCAGGGACGCGCCGGCGGCGGCCACGCCGCCGCCGGCGAGGATCACCGGCCGCTTGGCCGCGGCGAGGACCCGCGCGGCCCGCTCGATCGCGTCCGTGTCGGGCGCGAGCGGCGCGGCCGGGGCCGGGTCGAGGATCGTGACGTCCCCCGTGGCCTGGAGCACGTCCGGCGGGATCTCGAGACCGGTCGGCCGCGGACGGCCGGCGCGCACCTGCGCGAACGCCGCTCGCACGAGGCCGGGGATCTCGGCCGGCGTCCGCGCGATCGCGGACCACTTGGTCAGCGAGGCGAGCAGGTCGCTCTGCCGGGGGATCTCGTGCAGCAGGCCGAGCCCCTGGCCGATCGTCGGCGACGGAAGCTGGCCCGCGATGCACACCACCCGGCTGGAGCACGCGTACGCGGTGGACAGGGCCGCCGCGGCGTTGAGCAGACCGGGCCCGGGCACCACCATGCACACGCCGGGATGGTCGCCGGCCTGCGCGTAGCCGAAGGCGAGAGAGCCCGCCCCCTGCTCGTGACGAGCGCCCATGAACCGTATCTCGTCCCGCCGCTGCGCCAGCCCGTCCATGGCGTAGTCCAGCTGGATACCCGGCACCCCGAACACCGTGGAAACGCTCTCGCGTACTAGCTGGGCGGCGAGAGCCTCGCCGCCCGTCATGCGAGTGGCTGCCATGTTCTCACTCCTTAGGCCGGAAATCGGCGTGGCTGGGCTTGAGGCCGGCGAACGAGTGCACCCCGAGGAACTGCATGGTGCGGACGATGTCACCGCGCAAGATGTCCACCGCGCGCTGGACTCCCCGCTGCCCGCCGGCCATGAGCCCGTACAAGTGCGCCCGGCCGACGAGGCACAGGTCCGCACCCATCGCCATCGCCGCGACGATGTCCCCGCCGGAGAGTATGCCGGTGTCGAGCCACACCTCGGCGTCCCCGGCGACGGCGTCCAGGCTGGTCCGCAGCAGCTCCAGTGGCACCGGCGCCCGGTCGAGCTGCCGGCCACCGTGGCTGGACAGGACAACCGCCTCGGCGCCGGCCTTCACGACGTCGCGCGCGTCATCCGGATTCAGGATTCCCTTCACCACGAGTTTTCCCGGCCAGCCGTCGCGAATCCGCTCCAGGTCGCTCAGGCCCAGGTTCGGGTCGAACAGCATGTTGACCAGTTCGGCCTTCGTGCCCCGCCACTGGCCGACCGCGGCGAATTCGAGCGGCCCGGTGGTCAGCAAGTTGAACCACCACGCCGGGTGAGCGGCTCCGTCGACGAAGGTCCGCAGGGAAAGCGTGGGGGGAAGCGTCAGGCCATGGCGCCGGTCACGCAGCCGCGCTCCCGCGACCGGCGTGTCGACCGTGAGGATCAGCGTGTCGTACCCGGCCTGCCAGGCCGCGCGCATCAGTTCGGCGCTCTTGCCCCGGTCGCGCATGACGTACAGCTGAAACCATTTGCGCGCACCCGGCGACGCGGCGGCGACCTCCTCGACGGAGGTGTTGCCCATCGTCGACAAGGTGTAAGGAATGCCGTTCCGCTCGGCGACCCGGGCGACGGCGCGCTCTCCTTCGTGATGGATCATTCCGGTGAACCCGGTCGGCGCGAACGCGAACGGCAGCGCGATGCGCTCACCGAGCACGGTCACGCCGAGGTCGACGTCCGCCGCGCCGTGGAGCGCGTTGGGGTGGAACTCGACTCGCTGGAACGCTTCCCGCGCGCGGCGGAGGCTTGCCTCGGACTCCGCCGCCCCGTCGACATAGTCGAATACCGCCCGCGGGGTCCGCCGCCGGCCGATCCGGCGCAGGTCGTCGATCGTGTGCGCGCGGCTAAGCCGCCGGTCGACGGGGTTGCGCGCAAACGGGCGCGGCCGCAGTATCTCGGCGAGCTCACCGGGTCTCGGTATCCGGCGCTGAACCACGGAAACCCACCTCCGTCAGATGCCGAACAGCTCGGCGGCGTTCCCGCTCTCGACCCGCGCCCGGTCCGGCCCCGGCAGCGTCGCGACCAGGCCGGCGATCTCTTCCATCTGGCCGTTCTTGTGCGGGTAGTCGCTGCCGAAGAGCATGTTCCGCGCGCCGAAGACCT
>DASZKN010000088.1:0-18487 GCA_035552855.1 Trebonia sp.
GCCACCGCGATAGCCGGCTTCGTCATGACAGGCGTTTCCTTCCTACGCCGGTTCCGCGCGCAGCCCCAGGACTTCGGGGCGGACGATGATGATGCCGAAGAGGACCGCGTAGAGCAGCACGTCGTCGTAGCTGGTGCTGACGTAGCCGCCGAGCATGGCCTCGGCGACGCCGATCGCCAGGCCCGCCACCACGGCGCGACCCGGCTTGCGGAACGCCGCGAACCCGGCGGCGACGACCCCGATCAGGCTGATCGTCGGGCCGCTGGAGTACGTGAACCCCGACAGCGGCGATTCGACGATGCCGAAGAGCGCGGCGAGCACGGCCGTCATGATGAAGATGCGGCGCCGGAACAGGCCGCTGTCGATGCCGACGATCCGCGAGCCGAGCGAGCTCTCACCGCAGGCGCTCGCCGCCCGGCCCGAGACCGTGAACCGCAGGTAGGCCCACAAGCCGAGGCCGGCGACGATCGCGAGCCCGATCACCAGCACGCCAGCCCGCTGGACGTGGAAGTCCGCGATCTTAACGGCTGGTCCTGGCCAGATCGACGGCGCGCCGTACACATCCGTGCCGATCGTGGCGCGCACCACCCCCTCGAGCACCAGGGAAAGCCCGAACGTGTAGAAGAAGACGCCGACGATGCCGTGGGCGCCGACCGGGCCCGCCTGCCCGGCCCCTCCGGCCGGCCGGTCGAAGGCGAAGTGCAGCACCAGCCGGTCGAACAGCCAGGCGATGATCCCGACGGCCGCCAGGTCGACGACGATCGCCGCGAGGAACGGCAGGCCGTCGTTCTGAGCGAGCACCGCGGTGCCGATCGCGCCCAGCATGGCGAAGTCGCCCACCGCGAGGTTCAGGATGTTGCTGACCCGGAACCAGACCGCCAGGCAGGCGCCGAAGATCCCGTAGATGGCGCCCGACGTGAGCCCGGCGGCCAGCAGGTTGAGGAACTCGCTCATGCGCCTTCTCCCACCGGGGTCGCTACCTCCTGGGTCAGGCCGTTGTACATGCGGACGGACCGGTCGGCGACGACAAGCGCCTGGACCGGGTTCTCCTCGACCAGCAGGATCGTCATGTCGGTCCCGGTCAGCTGGCCTAGCCAGTCGTAGACGCGGCCGGCCACCGCTTCGGCGAGGCCGAGGCACGGCTCGTCGAGCAGCAGGATCCGGGGGCGGGCCGCCATCGCCCGGGCGAGCGCCACCATCTGCTGCTGGCCGCCAGACAGCGTGCCCGCCTTCTGCTCGAGAAGCCGTGTGAGCTCGGGGAACATGTCGATGACGGCCGACGCGTCGTGCCAGGCGCGGCGGGCCGAGATCCGGCGGGTGCGGCTGTAGCCGCCGAGCATGATGTTGTCCCGCACGGTGAGGTCCGCGTACAGGTGCCGGCGTTCGGGCACGAGGACCAGCCCGGCCCGGACCGCCGCCCGGGGGGCGCAGGCCGGGAGCCGCTCGCCGAAGACCCGGACGTCGCCGCCCCGCCGGACGAGGCCGGCGATGGCGGTGACCATGCTTGACTTGCCGTGGCCGTTGGGCCCGATGACGGCGACGCACTCCCCCGGCGCGACGGCGAACGTGGCCGATTCGACCGCCACGAACTTGCCGTAGCTGACGGAGAGACGATCGACTTCCAGGGCTTCCGGCGCGCGGGCGGCCATGTCAGCTCCCCACATTCGGCAGGACGGTGAACGATCCGCCGGGCGCGACCGTGATCACCGAGGACAGGATCCGCGTGATGTTCCCGTAGTCCGAAGGCGTCCGCTGCCAGGCGTAGCACTGGATGCCGCCAGTGACGAGCGCCTGGTGCCGGAGGGCGTCGCGGACGGCGTTCTCCGAGAACGAGTGCGCTTGCCTGATGGCGGCGGCCAGTTCGCGGCCCGTGTCCCAGCCCTCGCCGCCCTCGTCGATGTCGGTGGCGGAGCCGAGCCCGGCGGCCTTCATCGCGGCGATGTAGGCCTTGGTGTCATTGAGGGCGGCCGCGTCCTGCCTGGTGGGCTGGACGGCGGTCAGCACGTTCGCCGGCGTCCCGATCAGGTAGACGTCCTTCATGGCGGCCGGGCCGCCCGCGGCGGCGACGAAGTTAGACGTCGCGCAGCCCGAGCACTCGCTGATCGGGATCGCCGGGTCCTGCGACCTGATGGCCTTGATGGCCGTGATCGTGTCGGGTCCGGGGATCAGCCCGAGGACGATGATCTGCGGATGCGCCTTGAGCAGGTTGAGCGCCTGGGGCGTGTCGTCGGTCGCGCCCGGGGTGGTGGTCTCGGTCGCGACGACCTGGAACCCGTACTTCGGCCCGAGGCTCGCCACGTACTGCGCGTTGCCGATCCCGCCGGGGGCGTCGTCCTCGATGACCGCGACGCGCGTGTAGTGCCGGGGGACGACGAGCTGGGTGATCGTCGCGAGGTCGTCGGCGAAGAACACGTTGCCGATGCCGGGGAATGAGTAGGAGTGCAGGTTGGCGTCGGTGATGCCCTGGCCTTGCCAGCCCGACTGCCAGCCGAGCAGTACCTCGTGCATGTCGTTGGCGAGCGGGATGGCGGCGCTGGCCGTCGATGTCTCCTCGGGGCCGAAGATGAAGTTCGCGCGTTCCTGGGTCACGCACTTGCGGACCAGTTGCGCGGTGGTGGCCGGATCCGAGGCGTCGTTCTCCTGGATCAGCTGGATTTTGTGCCCGAGGATGCCTCCGGACTTGTTGACCATGTCCGCCCAGGCGGTGGCGCCCATCTCGTCGTCGGCGCCGAGCTGGGCGAACGGCCCCGAGGTGGCGGCTACCTCGCAGATGACGATGTTGCCGGTGCCGTTGACGCTCGTCGCGCCGTTCGCGATGCCGCATCCTGCGGTCAGGCCGGCGAGCAAGAGCAGGCCGGCCACACCTCGCGCCCATCGGCCTAGAACGGGTCTGGAATCGTCCATCGGATGCCCCCTTCGGCTTCTCTCAGGACCGTCGACCAGCGACAAATTTGGTATAACGAATCTTTAATGACCCGTCAATACCTTTCGTCGCAAGCCACGAACATGCAGGCCAAAGGGTTGTGTCGCGGCACATTTACATTCCGGGACCGTTGCTGCCCGCCCCGCCGACTCGGAGGCCGCCGCCGCGTCAACCACATCAAGCACCCCGGAGGGCACACGGGTAGCTGGGGCTGGAGGTAACGGAACGGAAGACGGGTTCAGAGGGAGAAGCGGGGGTTAGCGGTTTGCGGGGTGGTCGGCGCACGGGTTAGCGGGATCGGGCTGGCGGGGTAAGGGGGTAGCGGGCGTTGGTTAGCGGGCGGCCGGGAAGATCAGGCGATCCTCGGTGACGATCGCGGTGACCAGTTCGGCCGGCGTGACGTCGAAGGCGTAGTTGAGCGCGCGGGTGCCGGCGGGCGCGGCCGGGACGCCGAGCACGGAGGTGATCTCGTCGGCGGCGCGCTGCTCGATCGGGATCTGGGCGCCGCTCGGCGTCGCGTCGTCGATCGTGGATTCGGGCACCGCGACCAGGAACGGGATGCCGGCCTGGCGGGCCGCGAGCGCGAGCGAGTACGTGCCGATCTTGTTGGCCACGTCGCCGTTCGCCGCCACCCGGTCGGCGCCCACCACGACGGCGTCGGCCAGCCCCTGGCTGATCATGAACGGCGCCGCGCCGTCGCAGGCCAGGTAGTGCTCGATGCCCAGCTGCCCGAGTTCCCAGCAGGTCAGCCGGGCGCCCTGCAGGAGCGGGCGCGTCTCGTCGACGATGACGTGGGCGAGCGCCCCCCGGTTGTGCAACGCCCGGACGACGCCGAGCGCGCTGCCCCAGCCGAGGCAGGCGAGCGCCCCGGTGTTGCAGTGCGTGTGCACTTTGAGCGCGGCCGCGCCCGCCGCCCCGGCCAGGTACGCCGCGCCGCGCTCGCTCATGCGCTTGCTCACGGCGATCGCGGTGTCCCGCACGGCGTTCGCGGCGGCCTCAACCACGGCGGCGCCCTCGGGGATCCGGGGGGCGAGAGCCGTGACCTCGCGACGCAGGTTCACGGCGGTGGGCCGGGCATCCGCGATCCGCTTGACCTCGCTGTCCAGCCGGGCGATGTCCCAGCCCTCCCGCTCGGCCTGGCGCACCGCGAGCGCGACGCCGAGCGCCCCCGCGACGCCGAGGACGGGCGCGCCGCGGACGACCAGCCGGACGATCGCGTCGACAAGCTCGTCCACCGTGGTGATGTCGAGCACGCGCCGCTCGTGCGGCAGCGCGGTCTGGTCGAGAGCGACGATGTGCCCGTCTCGCCAGGTGATGACGTCGTCTAGCGGTCCTGGCCGCGCCGGAGTGCCTCCCATAACGTTGAAGCTACCTTCCCCGGAAAACGGAGGCGTAATGCTGCTCGAACGGGAACGCACCGAGATCGTCGGCGTCTGCGCCGAGCTGGCGGCGGCCGGACTGCTGGTCGCGACCGCGGGGAACGTCAGCGTCCGGGCCGGCGACCTGGTGGCGGTGACACCGAGCGGCGTGGGTTACGCGCTGCTGTCCCCCGCCGATATCGGCGTGCACAAGCTCGACGGCACCGCGGTCGAGGCGCGTTTCGCGCCGACGAGCGAACTCCCGCTGCACCTCGCCGTGTACGGCGCGCACGCGGAGACGGCGGCGATCGTGCACACGCACCCGGTCGCCGCGACCGCGGTGTCGACGCTGACGGACGAGCTGCCGGCAATCCACTATTACGTGGCGATGTTCGGCGGCTCGGTACGGGTAGCGCCTTACGCCACGTACGGGTCAGACGAGCTGGCCAGGAACGCGGTCGCGGCGCTGGACGGGCGGGCCGGCTGCCTGCTGGCCAATCACGGCGCGGTCACGCTCGGGTCCGACCTGAGGACCGCCGTTGACCGCGGCGTGTACCTCGAGTGGCTGTGCGACGTGTACCTGAGAGCGGCGAGCGCCGGCCGGCCCCGGCTGCTGCCGCCGACGGAGATCGCGGCCGTGGCCGCCAAGCTCGCGGACTACGGCCCAGCCCGGCCGGTAACCGGACCTCCTCGGCGGACATCTGGCTGAGGATACGGAGCAGCTCGTCACGGCCGTGCTCGAGAATCGCGACCGCCGCGTGCTCCGCCTCGGCCGCGAACCGCGCTCGGATCGCCTCGTGGAGATGCTTGTTGCGTGTCAGGGATTCGGCAAGGTAGTCGCCGGACCCGCGCACCAGCAGGTCCCAGTAGCGCAGGCAGCTGCGCCACGTGTTCTGCGCGTAGCCGGACAGCACCCGGTTCGGGCACGCGCTCAGCACCGTCCAGTTGTAGTGCTTGAGCGCCTCGACGTACTCCCCCGCGTCGTGTTCGGCGACCGCCGACGTCATCTGCTCGAAGGTCGATTCGAGGTCCGCCGCGGTGGCGTCGTTGAGCGCCGCCGCGGCCTCGCCGGTGCACGGCGGTTCGAGCAGGAGCCGACAGGCGTAGATGTCGGCGACGTCGCGCGCGTCGAGCCTGCCGACCCGCGCGCCGCGGCGCGGCTCCAGGATGATCAGCCCCTCCCGGGACAGCGCCTGCAGCGCCTCGCGAACCGGCGAGCGGCTGATCCCCATCCGTTCGGCGAGGCTGATCTCGGTCAGCTTCTCGCCGGGCTTGATCTCGCCGGAGATGATGTGCTCAGCGATCCAGTCGGCCGCGACCCGCGCGAGCGAGTCGTGCCGCAGCGTCTCGCGCCGCTCTCCGGCCGGACCGTCCAGTACGGACATCGCGTTGTCCCCACTCCTTTATTACTCCCTCGTTGCCCGGGCCTGTGCCAGCGCGGTGACCCCCGTGCCCATGTAACTCCAGTATGTCGTTTCCCGTTTCGTCTTTGCCGGGTTCGTTCTTCCCCGGAAAGTGGCAGGCGGTCCAGTGACCGGGCCGTAGCTCCCGCAGCCGCGGCAACTCCTGCTCACAGCGGGCCCGCGCCCGCCAGCAGCGGGTCCGGAACGGACACCCGGACGGCGGGTTGAGCGGGCTCGGCACGTCACCCCGCAATACGATGCGCTGCCGCCCGCCGCCGGCGTGGTCGGGGATCGCCGACAGCAGCGCCTGCGTGTAGGGCATCTGCGGGTCGGCGTACAAGTCGGTGGCGGCGGCCAGCTCGACCAGCCGGCCGAGGTACATCACGCCGACGCGGTCGCTGATGTACTCCACCACCGACAAGTCGTGGGAGATGAACAGATACGTCAGCCCGAAGTCGCGTTGCAGGTCGGCGAGCAGGTTGAGCACCTGCGCGCGGACCGAGACGTCGAGCGCCGACACCGCCTCATCCGCGATGACCAGCTTGGGGCGCAGCATAAGCGCCCGCGCGATGCCGATCCGCTGTCGCTGGCCGCCGCTGAACTCGTGCGGGTAGCGGTGCAGGTGGTCCGCGCGCAGGCCGACGACGCCGAGCAGTTCGGCGACCTTCTCCTCGCGCTCGCGGCGCCCGGCCTTGCCCTGCACCGCCAGGCCCTCGCCGACCAGGTCCATGACCCGCATCCGCGGGTTGAGCGACGAGTGCGGGTCCTGGAAGATCATCTGGATATCCCGCCGGACAGCCTTCAGCGCCTTCCCCGACAGGGTCCGGATGTCCGTTCCCTGGAAGAGGACACGTCCGTCAGTGGGCTCCTCAAGACGGACGATGGAGCGCCCCAGCGTGGTCTTGCCGCACCCGGACTCGCCCACGAGGGCGAAGGTCTCACCCTCCCGGATGGACAGCGAGACGCCGTCGACCGCCTTGACCACGCCGCCGCGACCGCGCGACAAGCCGCCACGCGACTGGTAGTAGGTTTTCAGGTCCTCGAGTTCCAGCAGGGTTCCTGTCATCGACTCACCTCCGTTCCTGTCAGCGCAGCCAGCAGGCGAGCTGCCTGCCGTCATCGAGGGTCTTCAGCTCCGGCATCTCGGCGCAGGCGTCCATCACCTTGTCGCACCGGGAGGCGAACGGGCACCCGGGCGGCATGTTCAGCGGGCTGGGCACCGAGCCGGGGATCATCTTCAAGCGCTGACCCCTCATCTCCGGCGACGGCAGCGAGCCCAGCAGCCCGATCGTGTACGGGTGCCGAGGCTCGGCGACGATCCGTGCCGTGGGGCCCCGCTCCATCACCTTGCCGCCGTACATCACGATGATCTCGGAGCACACCTGTTTCACGACGCCGATGTCGTGGGTGATCAGCAGGACCGAGGTGTTGACCCGGGCCCGCACGTCCGCGATGAGATCGAGGATCTGCGCCTGCACGGTCGCGTCAAGCGCGGTGGTGGGCTCGTCGAGGATAAGCAGGTCCGGCTCGTTGATCATGGCCATCGCGATCACCACCCGCTGGCGCATGCCACCTGAGAGGTTGTTCGGGTAGTCGTGCACCCGCTGTTCCGGCGCGGGGATGCCCACATGGCGGAACATCGCCGTCGCGCGTTCCAGCGCGGCGCGCTTGTCCACTTTCTGGTGAGCGCGCAGCGCCTCGGCGACCTGCGCGCCCACCCGGTACACCGGATTGAGCGCGGTCATCGGGTCCTGGAACACGAAGCCGATGTCCCGACCGCGAATGTCCCGCATCGCCTTGTCCGGAAGCTTGGTCAGCTCACGGCCCTTGAAGGTGATGCTGCCGGCCGCGATGTAGCCAGGCTGGGCGACCAGCCCCATCACCGACAGCGAGGCCACGCTCTTGCCGGACCCGGACTCGCCGACGATGCCCACGCTGCCGCCGGCTGGGACCGTGAAACTGACACCGTTGACCGCGCGGACAAGCCCGCGGCCGGTCCGGAAGTACGTGTGCAGGTCACGGACCTCCAGCAGCGGCTCAGCGGCGGCCGGCGGCCCGGTCGCCGCGCTCACTCGCCCGCCCCTTTCCGGCGGAGGGCATCGATTTCGTCGACATTGGCGACGGCCCGCTGCCGGGTGCCGTCCTCGAGCTCGTGGATCATGTCGACGAGCCGGGCGGTCAGCGGCATGGGCAGGCCGCGGCCGCGGCCGATCCGCAGCACCGCGCCGATCTGCTCGTCCACCTCGGTGCGGCGCTTTCGGACGGCGAGGTCGCGCCAGATGCCGCTGCGCGACTTCTGGTCAGCCCGGCGGCGTGCCACCAAGTCGTCCAGCGAAGCGTTTATCCGTTCCCAGTCCTGCGCTGCGCGCGGGTAGTACAGCGACGGCTCGACATTGTCGAACGGCTCAGGGCGCACCCCCTCCCGGTCCGCCGCCTCATACACCTCGGCGGCGAGTTCCACCATCAGCGGCCGGTACCGGTCGATGATGCCGGCCATGGTCTCATCGGTCAGCGCGGTGCCGAAAAGCATGTTGGCGTAGCCGAGCTTGCCCCACAGGTAACCCCAGATGTTGCCGGTCACTTCGACCGAACCCCAGCCGGACAGCAGCGCGGCCGCCATATCCAGCCGAGAGGACGGCTTGCCGTCCAGCCCGCCGATCCGGACCGTGCCGGCACCGCCGTAGCTGATCAGTCCCGGTTCCAGGTAGTCGGCGGAGAAGTTCACCAGCGCGCCGATCGTGCGGTCCGCGCCGATCTCCGCCGCGATGATCCGCGGGCACAGCCCGTTCTGCAGCGACACCACGGTCGAGTCCGGCGTGAGCGCCGGGGCGATCGCGGCGATCGCCCCGGCGGTGTGCTGCGCCTTGACGGCGAGCAGCACGGTCTCCAGCGGTCCCGGGAGCTTGTCCGGGGTGACTGCCGCGACGCCGACCGTGAACGGCTCGCCACGCCCCTGGATCGTCAGCCCCTTCTCCGCCATGGCCGCGACGTGCGCGGCGTCGGCGTCGACCATCTCCACGGGCGTGCCGGAGCGCGCCAGGCAGGCACCCACCGTGCCGCCGATGGCGCCGGCCCCTACGATCGTGACCCTCACATGGCCTCCGCGAGCACCGGGTACTGCTCACGGACGCCCTGGCCGCCGGCCACCCGTGCGGTGCCGCCCTGCAGGACCAGCCGCACGTCGCGCAGCTTGCGCAGGTCGCCGAGCGGGTCGCCGGCCACCGCGATGATGTCCGCGGTGTATCCGGGCTTGACCGTGCCGACCGTGTCGCCGATGCCGAGCACCTCCGCCGTGTAGGACGTGCCGCACCGGATGGCCTCTAGCGCGCTCATCCCGCCCTGGGTCATCAGGTACAGCTCGCTGGGCAGGTCATCGAACCGCGTCAGCCGCCACCCGGCGTCGGTGCCGGCGATGAAGTTGACGCCCGCCTCCCGGAACTTGCGGAACTGTTCCAGGTTGTCCTCGAGCATCATCTTCCACTTATCCAGGTACGCCTGCTTTCCGGGTGGCACGGGGTCGCTGTCGTCGAAAGCGGTGACGATGTCGTACCCGACGACGAGAGTGGTGGTGACCACGATGCCGGCCGCCGCGATCTTCTCCGCGACCTCCGGCACGAAGACCTGCTCGCCCGCCTCGTTGATGATGAAGCCGGCGTGCTCGATGCCGTCCACCCCGGCGGCGACCGCGTTCTCCAGCGCCTCCGCGCACAGGCAGTGCACCGTCACCTTCCGGTTCAACCGGTGCGCCTCGTCGGCGATCGCGGTGAGTTCCTCCCGGCTGAAGGACGGCTTGTAGGAGATGGTGTTCAGCGTGCCGCCGCCGGAGCCCATGACCTTGATCCAGTCGGCACCTGCCTTGGCGAGCTGGCGGACCTTAAGCCGGACGCCGTTGACGCCGTCCGCTTCCCCGCCGAGGTACCAGGTGTGCCCGCCGGTGATCGTGACGGGCTGGCCGACGAGCAGCATTCGCGGGCCGCGCGCCACGCCCAGCTCTAGCGCGCGCCGGAGCTGGAACGTGGTGTCGCCGCGGCCGCCGGTGTCCCTGACAGTGGTGATGCCGGCCTCGAGCGCGACCCGCGCCGCGCCGGCGGCCGAGGCGACGAGCACGCCGTCAGGCTCGCGGACGGTGTCCTCGAACGGCGTGTCGTCCCCGGGCAGGTTCAGGTGGACGTGGGCGTCGATGAGGCCGGGCAGCAGAGTGCAGCCCTGATAGTCGAGCACCTCCGCGTCGGCCGGCAGCGCGCCCTCAGGGGCCCGGCCTGCGTGGACACCAGTGATGGTGTCGCCCTCGACGACCACCACCGGGTCCGGAATCGGTGCGCCGCCCGTTCCGTCGATCAGCTTGTCGGCACGGATGATCTTCGTCATGTCTGGCTTACGCCGTCCTTCCGGTTCGTTCCAGCCGCTCAGCTGAGCGCGGCCTTGTAGAAGTACTCGAATCCGCCGCCGGAGTAGGTCACGCCGGTCAGGCTCTTGGAGTAGACGAGCAGGTCCTCGTTCAGGTGCAGCGGCAGGTCCACGGCTTCCTGCATGATGAGCTGCTGTGCCTGCTCGTAGATCTTCGCCCTGGCGGACTGGTCGGTCGTGACCTGGCCTTCGTCGATAAGCTTGGTCAGCTGCGGGTTGGTGTAGTGGCTCCAGTTGTAGTACTGGCCGGGTGTGAACCACAGGTGCAGCGCGTCCGGGTCCACCCCGATGTACTGCAACGGGGTCAGCGACATGTTGCCGGCCAGGTTGGATGCCAGCCATGCCGGTTCCGCCTGCTGGACGACGCTCACCTGCATGCCGACGGCCTGCAGGCTGCTCTGGATCGCCTGGGCGATGAGCGGGTACTCCGGCACCGTCGAGATGGCCGTGATCGTCAGGGCGAGCTTCTTGCCGTCCTTGGTCCAGGTGCCGCCGGTCTTGCTCCAGCCGTCGGCGGTCAGCAGCTGGGTCGCCTTCGCCGGGTCGTACGGGTACATGTTCGCGAGCGACGAGTCGTAACCCAGCATGCCCTGGGAGAACGGGGTGTCCTGCGCCGGGAACACCCCGGAGTCGGCGAGCTGGATCACCGACTTCTTGTTGATCGCGTACATGATGGCCTGCCGCACCGCCAGGTCGTTCGTCGGGAACGTGCTGGCGTTGATCGGGGCGAAGATCCCCATGCCGGAGATCGGGTCGGCCAGCTCCGAGTAGGAGGACGCGAGGCTCTTGTAGTAGACGCCTGGCGTCTCCTGGACGAGCTGGGACTGCCCGCTCTGCAGGGATCCGACCCGGGCCTGGGAGTTGGTCACGATGTTGAACACGATTTTCGCGATCTTCGACGGCCCGTTCTGCCCGACGGCCGGCGGCGCCCAGTCGTAAGCGGGATTACGCGCCAGCACCACGCTCTGGTTCGGCGTGTAGCTGACGAACTTGAACGGCCCGGTGCCGACCAGGTGCTCGCCGAGGTTCTTGCCGTACCTGGCGATCGCGGCCGGTGACTGTATGCCCAGGTAGGGCTCGCCGAGCTGGTCCAGCAGCGGCGCGTAGGGCTTGGCGCAGTGGAACGCGACCGTGTACGCGCTCGTCGCGGTCGCGGTGGTGCACGGCCCCAGCAGGCCGAGGGCGATCGTCGACTGCGTCGACTTGGCCGTGATGTAGTCGACGTTCGCCACGACCGACTGCGCGTTGAACGGCGTGCCGTCCTGGAACTTCACGCCGTGCCGCAGGGTGAACGTGTACGTCTTGCCGTCCGGCGAAACCGACCACTTGGTGGCGAGGTCCGGAGTCGCCTTCAGGGTCGGCGTGAGCCACACCAGCGTGTCGAAGACGTTGACGTCGATCGGACCGACGTCACGCGCTCCGGTGGTGGCGGGGTTGAGGGTGTCGGGCGGCTCGGCCCACCCGACCGTGAGGGTGGCGCTCGTGCTGGCCTGGCCTCCGGAGGCGCCGGCCGTTGACGACGCGCACGCCGTGGCGATCAGTGTCACCGCCACCAGTGCCGCGGCAGCGGGCAGCCGCCGAATCCTGAATCTCATTTCTCTCCTTAAAACCGGTTGAGGGCGGGGTCGAGTTCGTCGCGCAGCCCGTCTCCGATGAGGTTCACGCCCACGACGAACAGGGCGAGGAAAATGCCGGGGAAGACGCTGATCCACCACGCGATGGTCAGGTAGTTCTCGCCGTCGTTGAGGATCGCGCCCCACTCCGGGGTCGGTGGCTGGACGCCGAGCCCGATGAAACCGAGCGCGGCGATCCACAGTGCGGCGATGCCGAGCCACGAGGTCGTCATCACGATCACGTTCGACCGGATGCCAGGAATGACGTGCCGCCAGATGACGTGCCAGGCCCCGGATCCAAGGCCCACGGCGGCGTCCACATAGGGCAAGTGCCGCACCTCGACAGTGGCGCCCTCCATCACCCGCGCGTACGCCGGGACTAGGACCACCGCGACGGCGAAGACGCCGTTGAGCAGTCCGGGCCCGAGAATCGCGGCGACCGCCAGCGCCAGCAGGATGCCGGGGAACGCCAGCAGCAGGTCGACGAACCGCATGACCAGGTAACCGACCGCCCCGCCGAAGTAACCGGCGATGACGCCCAGCAGCGTCCCGATCGTCCCGCCGATGAGCACGACGAGCGCGCTCGCCCCGAGGGTGTACTGGCCGCCGTGCAGCACCCGGGAGAACAGGTCGCGGCCGAACGAGTCAGTGCCCATCAGGTGGTGCGGCGACGGCGGCAGGAAGGTCTGCGCGGGGTTCTGGGTGTCCGGGTTCACTGAGGTCAGCAGCGGGGCGGCTAGCACCAGCACGGCGATGACGACCACGATGACGACGCCAGCCCGCAGGCTGTTGTGCCGCATCGCCTGCCGCACCCTGGTCCGGGCCGGCACGGCGACCGCCAGGCCGTCCGCGGCCGGCTGTCCGGCTATCTCGACAGTCATGACAAGGTTCCTCCGGGGCCTAGCGGTAAGCGATCCGCGGGTCGAGGACCGGGTAGAGGATGTCGACGACGAAGTTCACGAGCGCGTACATGAGCGCGATGACCAGGACCACCGCCTGGACGGTCTCGTAGTCCTTCGCGAGAATCGCGTTGACGAGCAGCCGGCCCAGGCCTGGCCGGGAAAAGACGGTCTCGATGATGACCGCGCCGGAGAGGAGGTTGCCGGTCTGCAGGCCGACGATCGTGAAGACCGGGAGGAGGGAGTTGCGGATCACGTGCTTGACCAGCACGGCGGACCGCGACAGCCCCTTGGCGCGGCTCGTCACCACGTGCTGCTGGCGCAGCGCCTCGATGACGCTGGACCGGACGAACCGGGCGGTGAACCCGATGCCGCCGAGCGCGAGGGTAACGGCCGGCAGCACGAGGCCCTTGAAGCCGCTGCCGCCCACCACGGCGAACCAGTGCAGCTGCACGGCGAAGATGACCAGCAGCACGAGGCCCAGCCAGAAACTCGGAAGCGACAGGAACGTCAGCGCGGTGCCCATGGACACGGTGTCGTAGGCCGAGTTCCGTTTCAGCGCCGCCGTGACGCCGAGGATCAGGCCGAAGACGACGGTCAGCACCAGGGCGAACAGCGTCAGCTCCAGCGTCGGCCCGAGGTTGTCCGCGATCAGCGTGGCGACCGGCAGCTGCTGGTCGTATGAGTAGCCGAAGTTCGCCTGCAGTACGCCCCCGATCCATTTCACGTACTGGGTGGTGATCGGCTGGTTGAGCCCGAGCTGGTTCTCCAGGCGCGCGACCAGCGCGGGATTGCCGGCGTTGGTGCCCAGGATGGAGATCGCCGGGTTGCCGGGGACGAGCCGGATGATCAGGAAAACGACCACCGAGATGCCGAACGCGAGGACGATCACCCCGGCCAGCCGCTTGATGAGATACCTGGTCAACTCCCCCCTCCTTGCTTTCCCCCGCCGACGGGCGGGCGCAGGCCGCCCGCGCCGCCCGGCGATCGCTCCTGCAGGGCGCTCGCCGCGTCGAGAATGGCGTTCTCCGCGAAGCGGGCGCCGGCGAAGGCAATGCTGGTGGGCAGCCCGCCCCGGCCCAGACCGTTCGGCACGCTGATCGTCGGCGATCCGGTGAGCACGCCCGCGTAGTTGAGCGGCCGCGGGAACGCGCCGGGCAGCATGTATTCGAAGTCCGCGTACCGGCTGCCCGCGGTGGTGCCGATGGTGGGCGCGACGATCGCGTCGAACTCCCTCGCCAGCTCATCGAACGCGGCGGCGATGTGCCGGCGGATTCGCTGTGCCCGGATGTAGTCGTGCGCGGGCAGCAGCGCGCCGGCGAGCCGGTGCGTCTTGGCCATCGCCGCCGTCAGCTCGGCGGTGCCGCCCCGCGCCATGAAGTCGTCGAACGCGGCGTAGGCCTCCGCCGCCGAGATTATCTCCTGGACTTCCGCGTACGGCAGATCCGGGAGAGTGACCTCGCAGACCGTGCCGAGGTCGCGCAGCTGCGCCACCGAGCGGGCGAAATTCGCGGCGATCTCGGGTTCGGCGCCTTCCGCGGCACCGGTCACGACACCGATTCGGAAGCCTTCGCGGCGCGGCGCGCCACGGCGGTACCGGTAGGGCCCCGGGAGCACCGCCGGGTCATCGGGATCGGGGCCCGCGATCGCCTCCAGCACGAGACCGCAGTCGTGCGCGGTGCGGCACAACGGCCCGAGCCGGTCCAGCGTCCAGCAGAGCGTCATCACGCCGTGCCTGCTGACCCGCCCGTAGGTTGCCCGCAGGCCCGCGGTGCCGGTCCACGCCGCCGGCAAGACAATCGAGCCGCTGGTGTCGCTGCCGATCGCGAACGGCAGCGCGCCCGCCGCCACCACCGCGGCCGGGCCGCTGGAGGACCCGCCTGCCCAGGTGCCAGGATCCCAGGGATTACCGGTAGGGCCGGTGAAACAAGCGTCCGGATTGTCGTAGCCCATGCCGCCGGCGATCTCCACGGTCGCGACCTTCGCCGCGAGAATGGCGCCGGCGTCGCGCAGTCGCCGCACCACCGACGCGTCCCGGCCGGGGACCTGCCCCGCGAACGGGCGGGCGCCCCAGGTGGTGGAGATGCCCGCGGTGGCGATGATGTCCTTGGCGCCGTACGGGATGCCGTGCAGCGGCCCCCGATCGACGCCCCGGATGATCTCAACCTCCGCCAGTGCCGCCTCCCGGAGCGCGACATCCTCCGTGATCGTGACGACCGCGTTGAGCGGCCTGGCAATCGTGTCCAGCCGTCCGAGGAAGAAACGGGTCAGCTCGACGGGTGAGACCACACGAGCGCGCAGCAGCGCGCCGAGGTCCGAGACGGTCGCGAACGCGAGATCGGACTCGTCCACGGCCGTGGTGTCCGCCTTGGTGCGGGTCGCGGCATCGATCACGGCTGACGTCCGGGCAGGCCGAGGACGAACGCGGGCTCGTCCGAGTTGCTGAGCGGGTACGCGTGCAAGCGCTCGGCGGCGGCCAGCGTCTGCGTCGTCCGGGTGCGCAGCCGGGCGCTCTCGTCAGCGGAGAGCCCGCCGGGCAGTCGCTGCCCGGCGATCAGAACCGTGGCGTCGACCACGGCGTCGACGGCGGCCGCGCTCAGCGGCGGGTAGTGGGCAACCACGTCAGGCATGCGGTTCCTTCATCTCACGGAGTCATCGGGGAAGACCGCCCGGCACTGGGCGTGAAAAATGCACATTGTATACAAACGTTGCATGCAATGACACATAGGAGTGGACGCGCGAAACCACGGTCCAGTGCGTGCGTTGAACACGAAACTGCAGGCCAAGCGGATGTGCGCTAGAACGTTCAGCTGGTGTACGGGCGAGTGAGCGCCATGACGACAACCATAATCATCGGCATCTCTGTATGCAATATGCTGTGTGCTGATTTAACCGTATGGGTTCCCGGACATGCTGGCGTTACCGGGTTGTTAATTCTGGTTCACAGTTGCCGTGGGGTCGCATAGCTGCGGTTGACTGGAACAGCGCAGCAGATCAGCGCTATCAGCCGGCTGTCATCACGCGTCACGACAGCGCCAGCGCCGGACCCGCCCGCTTGTGCTTTTTGTGGAGTTCCTACAATCGACGGCTCAGGAATGCGTTCCGCCTCGCGTTTGTCCTCCCGCATGTCACCGAGCAGGATAGACGCGGGTGAAGGCGAGGCCCGGGCCACGGGCATCGCCTTTCGCGTGTAGGTACTCGGGAGGCTCAGCCGGTGTTCAGTCGTGTCGCGATCGTCAACCGCGGGGAGGCCGCGATGCGGCTGATCCACGCCGTCCGTGATCTGTCCGCCGAGACGGGAGCACGGATAGCGACGGTCGCCCTCTACACCGACGCCGACGCCACGGCCACGTTCGTCAGGGAGGCCGACCTGGCCTACCCGCTCGGGCCCGCCGCGGCCCGGCCCTACCTCGACCATGCCGTGCTCGAGCGCGCTCTCGTCGAGACCAGGGCCGACGCCGCCTGGGTCGGCTGGGGCTTTGTCGCGGAGGACCCGGCGTTCGCCGAACTGTGTGAGAAAATCGGCGTGACGTTCATCGGGCCGGACGCCGAGGCGATGCGCAAGCTCGGCGACAAGATCGGCGCCAAGCTTCTCGCCGAGGAAGTCGGCGTGCCCGTGGCGCCGTGGAGCCGCGGCGCGGTCGCGACGCTCGACGACGCGCTGGCCGCGGCCGAGCGGATCGGGTACCCGCTGATGCTCAAGGCCACCGCCGGCGGCGGCGGACGCGGCATCCGCGTCATCGGCTCACCCGGCGACCTCAGCGAGGCGTTCGAGCGCACAAGCGCGGAGGCGCTGCGGGCATTCGGCAGCGGCACCCTGTTCCTGGAGCGCCTCGTCACCGGCGCCCGGCACGTCGAGGTCCAGCTGATCGCCGATGGGCAGGGCACGGCGTGGGCGCTCGGCGTCCGCGACTGTTCGGTGCAGCGGCGCAACCAGAAGATCATCGAGGAGTCCGCCTCCCCCGTGCTGGCGCCGGAGCAGGCCGCCGAGCTCAAGGCGTCGGCCGAGCGGCTGGCCCTCGCCGTCGGCTACCGCGGCGCGGCGACCGTCGAGTTTCTCTACCACCCGGGTGAGCGGCGATTCGCGTTTCTCGAGGTCAACACCCGCCTCCAGGTCGAGCACCCGATCACCGAGCTGACCACGGGAACCGATCTGGTCCGGCTTCAGCTGCACGTGGCCGGCGGCGGGAAGCTGGACGGCGACAAGCCGGCCGAGGGCGGCCACGCGATCGAGGCTCGGCTCAACGCCGAGGATCCGGACCGCGACTTCGCGCCCGCGCCCGGGCACATCACCCGGCTCACGCTGCCCGCCGGCCCCGGCATCCGCGTCGACACCGGCGTGAGCGAGGGCGACACGATCCCGGCTGACTTCGACTCGATGATCGCCAAGATCATCGCCTACGGCAGCGACCGCGCCGCGGCCCTCGGGCGGCTGCGCCGCGCGCTGGCCGAGACCACCGTGGTCATCGAGGGCGGCGCCACCAACAAGAGCTTCGTGCTCGATCTGCTCGACCAGCCAGAGGTCATCGACGCGAGCGCCGACACCGGCTGGATAGACCGGGTCCGCGCGGAGGGCAGGCTCACCGCGGTCAGGCACTCGGCCGTCGCGCTGGCCGCCGCCGCGATCGAGGCCTACCTGGATGACGAGGAAGTCAGCAGGCAGCGGCTGCTGACCACCGCCCACGGCGGGCGGCCCCAGGTGCGGCACGATCCCAGCCGCCCGCTTGACCTGAAGCTGCGCGGCACCGGCTACCGCGTGCAGGTCGCGCGGCTCGACGCCGACCAGTTCCGGGTCGGCATCTCCGCGGGCGCCGCCGTGCACGAGGCCGATGTCGAGGTCGAGCGGTTCGACGAGCACAGCGGCCGGATCACGGTCAACGGCAGGCGGTTCCGGCTGACCACGGCCACGCACGGGCCCATCCACCTGGTCGAGGTCGACGGCGTCGCGCACCGGATCAGCCTCGACGAGGGCGGCGTGGTCCGCTCCCCCGCGCCCGCGCTCGTGGTCGCCACCCCGCTGGCCGCCGGAGACGAGGTCGAGGCGAACGCGCCGGTCCTCGTGCTCGAGAGCATGAAGATGGAGACGGTGCTCCGGGCGCCGTTCCGCGCACAGGTCAAGGAGTGCCTGGTCGCGGTGGGCAGCCAGGTCGAGGCGGGCGCGCCGCTGCTGCGGCTTGAGCCGGCCGCCGCCGAGGGCGCCGTCGCCGAGGCGCCGGCGCCCGGGCCGGCCGCCGAGATCGACCTGCCCGCGCCGCCGCCGGACGGGCCCGCGGCCGAGCGCGCCGCCCGCGCCCTGGACGGGCTGCGCGGCCTGCTGCTCGGGTTCGACGGTGACGCCGCCGACCGCAAGCGGCTGCTCGCCGGGTACCTCGCCGCGCGCGCCGAACTCGCCGGGCGGCCGGTACCGGGTGAACCGGAGCTGCTCACCGTGTTCGCCGACCTGTCGGAGCTGAGCCGCAACAAGCCCGAGAGCGACCTGACAGCCGAGCCGGGCAGCGCGGTGCACAGCCCCCGCGAGTACTTCCACAGCTACCTGCAGAGCCTCGACGTGGCGCGGGCCGGCGTCACCGACGCCTTCCAGGCCCGGCTCGAGCGGGTGCTCGCCCGGTACGGCGTCACGAGCCTCGACCGGACGCCGGAGCTGGAGACGGCGGTCTTCCGTATCTTCCTGGCCCAGCAGCGGATGGCCGACAACGCCGACATCGTCTCCGAGCTGCTCCGGCAGTGGCTGGCGAGCGCGCCGCCCGCCGATCCGCTCCGCGAACAGGCCGGGCTGACGCTCGAGCACCTTGTCGAGGCGACCCAGGTCCGGTTCCCGGCGGTGTCCGACCTCGCGCGCGGCGTCGTGTTCCGCTGGTTCGCCCAGCCCCTGCTGCGCCGCAAC
>DASZKN010000089.1:0-15130 GCA_035552855.1 Trebonia sp.
CAGCGCGTCGCACTTGACCGTGGACTTCGAGTGCGCGGCGCCGTCCTGCACCTCGACGAGGCCGCGGTAGGACGTCCGGCCGCCGGCGCGGGCCACGGACTTGGAGACGATCGTGGAGCTGGTGTTCGGCGCGCAGTGCACCATCTTCGCGCCGGCGTCCTGGTGCTGGCCCGCGCCCGCGAACGCCACGCTGAGCGTCTCGCCCTTGGCGTGCTCGCCCATCAGGTAGACGGCCGGGTACTTCATCGTGACCTTGGAGCCGATGTTGCCGTCGATCCACTCCATCGTGGCGCCCTGCTGCGCGACCGCGCGCTTGGTCACGAGGTTGTAGACGTTGTTGCTCCAGTTCTGGATCGTCGTGTAACGGCAGCGCGCGTCCTTCTTCACGATGATCTCGACGACCGCGGAGTGCAGGCTGTCGGACTTGTAGATCGGCGCGGTGCAGCCCTCGACGTAGTGCACGTACGCGCCCTCGTCGACGATGATCAGGGTCCGCTCGAACTGGCCCATGTTCTCGGTGTTGATCCGGAAGTAGGCCTGCAGGGGGATCTCGACGTGCACGCCCTTCGGCACGTAGATGAACGAGCCGCCGGACCACACCGCGGTGTTCAGCGCGGCGAACTTGTTGTCGCCGGCCGGGATCACCGTGCCGAAGTACTCCCTGAACAGGTCGGGGTGCTCCCGCAGCGCGGTGTCCGTGTCGAGAAAGAGGACGCCCTTCTCCTCGAGGTCTTCACGGATCTTGTGGTAGACGACCTCCGACTCGTACTGCGCGGCGACGCCGGCGATCAGGCGCTGCTTCTCCGCCTCGGGGATACCGAGCTTGTCGTAGGTGTTCTTGATGTCGGCGGGCAGGTCATCCCAGCTCTCGGCCTGCTTCTCGGTCGACCGGACGAAGTACTTGATGTTGTCGAAGTCGATGCCGCCGAGGTCCGCGCCCCAGTTCGGCATCGGCTTGCGGCCGAAGTACTTCAGCCCTTTGAGCCGCATCTCGAGCATCCACTCGGGCTCGGCCTTGCGGGCCGAGATGTCGCGGACCACCTCTTCGGACAGTCCACGACGGGCGGACGCGCCGGCCACGTCAGAGTCGGCCCAGCCGAACTTGTACGTGCCCAGCCCTTCGAGCTGGTCATTCGCGGTGGTCGTCATATCTTGGAGCCCTCCGGACTCTCGGTGGTGTCATTACCCTTGCGGTCACGTGCGCTCGCGCACGTCACGTGCGTCGTGCAAATCCCGTCGCCGTGGGCGATCGTCGCGAGCCGCTGGACCGGCGTGCCGAGCAGCCTGCCGAACGCCTCGGTCTCCGCCTCGCAAAGCTGCGGAAACTCGGCCGCGACGTGCGCTACCGGGCAGTGGTGCTGGCAGATCTGCTCGCCGTTCGCGGCGCCGAACGACGGCGCCGGGCCCGCCGACGCGGCATAGCCGTCGGCGGACAGCGCCTCGGCCAGCGCGTCCACGCGGACCCGCAGGTCCGCGCCGGCGGCCACGACCGGCGAATAGCGCCGCTCCAGCTCTGAGACCTGCCGCCGGGCGAACTCGGCGACGGCGTCCGCGCCGAGCTTCGCGGAGACGAAACGCAGGGCGTTCGTCGCCAGGTCGTCGTAGGCATGCTCGAAGGCGCTGCGCCCCGCGTCGGTGATGACGAAGAGCCTGGCGGGCCGGCCGCGACCGCGGTTGCCGTACGTCCGGGCCGTCTTCGTCTCGACCATGCCCTCCGCTATTAGGTTGTCCAGATGCCGCCGGATCGCCGCCGGCGTGAGCCCGAGCCTGCCGCCGAGGGTGGCGGCGGTGGACGGGCCCAGTTCCAGGATGAGCCGGGCGACCTGACCGCGGGTACCGCGCTCAGGGGCCTCTGTCGTCCCTGTCTTTTTCACAACAACAGTGTGCCGTAATTCGATGCCCGATCGCAAGTTTTACCAACACCGGCGTGACGTAAATCACGAGTTGACTGGCCTGGCGGTGGTGGTGACTGGGCGGCCGCGAATGACCAACATCGCACGAATGTAAGCGCCGGGATTGCCCGAATATGGACCAAAATCTTGCGAAAATTCAGACCTTTACTACAGGTTCTGCTCAAGTTACTGTCCCGTATAACGCATCCGTCGCGACACGTCGCAACAGCGGCGAACCACAGTAAACACGCGTAGCAATCAACACCCCTAGGAGCACGCATGCTACGACGATGGTGCATCTCCCTGGCCACGCTGGGCCTCGCCGCCGGCGCGGCGGTCGCGGCACCAGCCGCCGGCGGCGCACTGGCCGCCCCGCACCCGGCCACGGTGACCGCCACCCGCGTCATCACGCACGGCAGCATCAGGAATGGCGGCGTCGCCGTGCACCTGTCCAGGCCGGGCGCTCCGCTTTCCGCACAGAGCGGCATCCGCCGGGAGTCCACCACCAGCACGAACTGGTCCGGTTACGCCGCGGACGGCGGCACGTACACCAGCGTCTCGGCCAAGTGGAAGGAGCCCACGGGCAGCTGCTCGGGGTCCGGCACGAAGTACTCCAGCTTCTGGGTCGGCCTCGACGGGTACAGCAGCCAGTCCGTCGAGCAGACCGGAACCGACACGGACTGCTCGGGCGGCCGGCCGCAGTACTACGGCTGGTACGAGATGTACCCGAACCCGTCGTACAGCTTCGGCCATTCGATCAGCGCCGGCGACACGATCAACGCGTCCGTGGTCTACCAGGGCAGCAACTCCTACAAGCTCACGCTGTCCGACACGACCAAGGGCTGGTCCGTGAACACCACCAAGACGCTGTCGGGGGCGCCCCGGTCGTCCGCCGAGGTGATCATCGAGGCGCCGTGCTGCACGAACAGCGGCGGGCCGCTCCCGCTCGCCGACTTCGGCACGGTGAACTTCAGCAACTCGCTGGTCAACGGGTCCGCGATCGGCAACTCCAGCCCGGTCGAGATCACCATGGTGGACAGCAGCGGCCAGGACAAGGACACGGTCTCCTCGCTCAGCGGCGGCGAGAACTTCAGCGCCACCTGGAAGCGCGCCAACTAACTCGCGCGCCTCGCATCAGCGACGGCCCGGTACCCCTCGCGGGTGCCGGGCCGTCTTTGATCGGTTTTCGGGTGCTATGGCGCCCCTTCCCGCGATCAGAGCCGGTCGGCGGGCGGGAGGGAAACACCGCGAGTCGAAGCCGTGTATTCGCCGTTACGAAGCGCCCTTTCCCGATCGGCCCGGGTAGCTATGTGATAAATCAAGCTCACGTGAACCGAGTCCCGGGCCTTGTGCGTCTTAACTACCGGAAACGGCTACTCTTTGTCCGCCCTGCCTGACGGCCTGTCCGGCCCATACCGCACGGGCGGCGCATGCGACATATCCGGCGCGCTACCCCGGCCGCGCGCATGATGGAGACGAACGGGGGAAGGAAGCGCACTGTCATGGCCTCGCCTCAACATGACGTCGAAGACCGGCAGCATGATGTCGAAGACCGGCTCGACGTCTTCGTCCCGGCCGGCGGCAAGGTGATCGCGCTCAGCGACCTGCACCTGCCGCCCCAGCGGACAACCGTCTCCGGCCGGTGCTGCGATGTCGTCGCGGCCAGGCTGGCGGCCGAGACCGTGCCGCTGACCGTGGTCCTCGCCGGCGACATCGTCGAGATGCTGGCGTTCCCCGGCGTGACGGCCGCCGACATCCTCGAGGCGCACCAGGACCTGTGCGACGCGCTGACGGCGGTCACGCGGAACGGCGGCCAGGTCATCTACACGGTGGGCAACCACGATGGCGACCTCGCCTGGGATCTCAAGGCGGCCGAGGCGGTGCGGGAGGCCACGGGCGCGCAGGTCTGCCTCGCCGCCGACTTGCGGCTCCCCGGCGGCGCGCGCGTCCGGGTTGAGCACGGCCACCAGATCGACCCGTACAACTGCTTTCACGACGCCCGCAACCCGCTGGACACTCCCCTCGGCCACCACATCGTCCGCGAGGTCGTGCCGAAGATCGAGTGGCTCGGCCGGGACTGGCTCAACGGCGCCCACGAGATGGCCGACCCGGCGGATTTCCCGTCGTTCCTCGCGTCCCGGCTGGTCTACCGCAAGCTTGTCCGCCACCTGTGGTGGCTCATCATGGCCCCGGTCGTGCTGCTCGGGCTGCTGCGCATCCCCGAGGTCGTGGACATCCGGTCCCGGTACCCCGACGCCGCCCAGTGGCTGCACGACGGCGAGATCCTCGGCTACGGCGCGGTCGTCGACATGGCGATCATCGGGCTCATCGTCGCGATCGTGTCCCGGCGCGCCTGGACGTCGATCAGCGCGCTGGCGCTCGCCGAGCGCGGCTACGGGCAGAACTCCGCGGCCCGCGAGCGCGCGGACGCGCTCATCGCCGACGGCTACGCCGGCTACCTCTCCGGCCATACCCACCATCCCGAACTGCGCTCGCACGGCGACGGCTTCTACGGGAACTCCGGCTCGTGCACGTCGGTGGTGGAGGCGATCGACACGATGCGGGGCGTGCCGCCGGTTTACCTGCGCACGCAGCAGCTGTCCTGGCTGGAGATCACCGCCGGCGGCGCGGACCCCAGGCCCGTCGCCGAACTCAAGTCCGCGCGGGTCGAACTGCCCGGCGCCACCCGGCTGGAGCGGTTCATAGCGGCCGCGCGCAACCCGCACGCGTCCGCGCCCTGCTCGGTCGCGTCCTGGCCGCGGGGGCCGGAGTGGCCGCGGGACCGCGGGCACCTACGCGACCGCGGGCACCTGCGCCGCATGGGCTTATCCGGCCAAGCCGGGCCAGCTCTCCCGGGCGCCGGCAACTACTACAGATTGTCGGACCCCAGCGTCGCCCATCGCGGAGCGACACATAAACTGCGCGTGTGAGTAATGCGCCCGCTGTCGAAATCGCTGACATGGTCAAGCGGTACGGCGACCTGACCGCCGTCGACGGGCTGACGCTCACCGCCGGCCAGGGCGAGGTGACCGCGATCCTGGGACCGAACGGCGCCGGCAAGACCACCACGATCGAGGTCTGCGAGGGCTACCGGAAGGCCGACGCCGGCACCGTCCGGGTCCTCGGGCTCGACCCCGCGCGCGACGGCGGCGCGCTCAGGCCGCGGGTTGGCGTGATGCTGCAGTCCGGCGGGATCCCGCCGGCCGTTCCCGCTGGCGAATACCTGCGGCTGCTCAGCAAATTCCATTCTTCCCCTAACGATCCCTGGTGGCTCCTGGAGACCGTCGGCCTCGCCGGCGTCGCCAAGACGCCCTACAAGCGGCTGTCGGGCGGCCAGCAGCAGCGCCTGTCGCTCGCCGCCGCCGTCATCGGCCGCCCGGAACTGGTCTTCCTCGACGAGCCGACCGCGGGCATGGACCCGCAGGCGCGGCACGCCACCTGGGACCTGGTCGCCGAGCTGAAGTCCGCCGGGGTCGGGGTCATCCTCACCACGCACTTCATGGAGGAAGCCGAACGGCTCGCCGACCACGTGGTGATCATCGACAAGGGCCGCTCGGTCGCGGACGCCGCGCCGGGCGAGCTGACCGGCAGCGCCGGCCAGCTCCGGTTCCGGGCCGAGCCCGGCCTGGACACCGACAGCCTGCTGGCCGCCCTGCCGGCCGGCAGCGCGGCCAAGGAGTCCCCCGCCGGGCACTACCTGATCGAGGTGCACGGCGCGGTCCAGCCGGCGCTGCTCGCCGCCGTCACGGCCTGGTGCGCCGAGCGCGGCGTGCTGCCGAACAGCCTGCGGATCGAGTCCCGCACGCTCGAGGACGTGTTCCTCGAGCTGACAGGAAAGGAGCTGCGGGAATGACCGCGGCACCCGAGACCGCGGCCGCGGGCCGCTTCGCGCCCGCTCCCGGCGCGGCGCCGCTGCGGCGGATGGTCACCGCCCAGGCGCTGACGGAGGCCCGTCAGCTGCTGCGCAACGGGGAGCAGCTCACGCTGACGCTGATCATCCCGCTGCTGCTGCTGGCGGCGTTCAGCCTGGAGCCGCTGGTGAACTTCGGCGTGGCCATGAGCCGCGTCGACTTCCTCACGCCGGGCGTCATCGCGCTCGCCGTCATGTCCACGGCCTTCACCAGCCAGGCGATCGCGACCGGGTTCGAGCGCCGGTACGGGGTGCTCAAGCGGCTCGGCGCCACGCCGCTGTCGCGCGGCGGCCTGATCGCCGCCAAGACCGCGACGGTCGTCGTCGTCGAACTGCTCCAGGCCGTCATCATCATGCTGGTCGCGCTGGCCCTGGGCTGGTCACCGGACGCGAGCCTCACGGCCATCGTCACGGTCCCGCTGCTCGTGCTCCTCGGCACCGCCGCGTTCAGCGGCTTCGCCCTGCTGATGGCGGGCACGCTGCGCGCCGAGGCCACGCTGGCCGCCGCGAACCTGGTCTACGTCGTGCTGCTCGGCGTCGGCGGCGTGGTGTTCCCGCTGACCAAGTTCCCCGCCGGCGCGCGGTCGTTCCTCGAGGTGCTGCCGACCGGGGCCCTCTCCACCGCGCTACGCGACGTGCTGGCGAACTCCGCCGGGCTGCCCGCCAAGGAGACGATCGCGCTGGCCGTCTGGGCCGTGGCCGGGATCGCGCTGGCCGCCCGCACGTTCCGCTGGGAGTAACTGGCCGTGGGAGTGGCTGGCACGCCCCCGATGGTCCACTGCGGGAGCGCGGGTGTCAACTGAGGTGGAACGCGGGAACGTCGCTGGCTGGACGCCCATGGCGCTGCCCGCCGCGCTCGTGCTGGCCGGTGCCGTCTCGGTGCAGGCGGGGGCCGGGATCGCCGACCGCCTGTTCGGCGAGGTGCCGCCGGCGGCGGTGACCGCGCTGCGCTTGTGGGCGGCGGCGCTGATCCTGGTCATCGTCGGCGGCCGCGGTGCCGCCCGGGTGGTCGCCGGGCTGGTCAGGCGACGCGCGTGGGGGGATGGAGTCACCCCGGTCTCGTTCGGGATCGCGCTAGGGGTTATGAACTTCGCGATTTACCAGTCATTCGCGCGCATCCCGCTTGGCATCGCCGTGACCGTCGAGTTCCTGGGGCCGCTCGCGGTCGCGGTGGCAGGCGCGCGGCGGCTGGCCAGCCTCGGGTGGGCGGTGCTGGCGGCCTGCGGCGTCGCGCTGCTCGCGCAGGGGTCGGGCGGGCACCTGAACATGGCCGGCGTCGCGTTCGGGCTCGTCTCGGCGGCGGGCTGGGCCGGGTACATCGTGCTCAGCCGGGCGTCCGGGCAGCGGCTGCCCGGCTCGTCCGGGCTGGTCATCGCGATGTGCGTGGCCGCTGTGCTGGTCACCGGGCCGGGCGTGGCGGTCGGCGGGCGGGCGATGTTCCGGCCGGGGGCGCTGGCGACGGGCGCCGGCATCGGCTTGCTCTCGTCGGTGATCCCGTACTGGCTGGAGTTCGAGGCGCTCCGGCGAGTGCCCGCGAAGCTGTTCGGGGTCTGGATGAGCATGCAGCCGGCGGTGGCGGCGCTGACCGGGCTGCTGCTGCTCGGCCAGCGGCTCAGCCTGGCGGAGTGGGCGGGAATCGGCTGCGTGATGGTCGCGTCGGGCGGCGCCGCGCGCGGGAACGCGGTCGCGACCGCGAGCGAGAAGGCAGTTGTCGGGAGCGAGGAGTTATATACCATGAACCGCGTGTACCCCTGGGTTGCCCGCGTCTGCGCGCCGGTGCTGCGGCCAACGGCCGCGTCCGTGCGCGGGTTCGCGCTGGCCGCCGTCGTCGCGAACGCGGTCATCATCTCGACCGGCGAGGCGGTGCGGCTGAGCTCGTCCGGGCTGGGCTGCCCGGACTGGCCGCAGTGCACGAAGAGCAGCGTGGTGGCCGCGCACAGCATCGGGCAGACCACGCTGAACACCTGGATCGAGTTCGGCAACCGGCTGCTCAACTTCCCGCTCGTGGCGATCGCCGGCCTGACGTTCATCGCGTGCGTGCTGTACAGGCCGGGCGGGCGGCGGCGGCGCGACCTCGTCTGGCTGTCCGCGATCTTGCCGATCGGGGTGATCCTGCAAGCGGTTGTCGGCGGCATCCTCGTGCTGACGAGGCTGAACCCGGCGCTGGTGGCGATCCACTTCCTGCTGTCGTCGGCGATCATCCTGACCGCCGCGGTCGTGCTGCACGTACGCGCGTCCGAAGGCCCCGGGCCGGTCCGCTCGCTGGTCCGGCCCGACCTCCGGATGCTGGCCGCGCTGCTGGTGGCGGTGACCGCGCTGATGCTCGCGGCCGGGACGGTCGTGACCGGGACGGGGCCGCTGGCGGGCACGACGATCGACAGCCACGGGAACCGGACGACCGTGCCGCGGTTCCACTTCGCGCTGGCGAGCGTGACGCAACTGCACGCCGACATCGGCTGGTTCATCAGCGCGCTGGCGGTGGCGGTGCTCATCGGGATGCGGTTCTCCCCCGGCGTGCCGCGCCGCGCGCTGCGCAACGGCTGGATCGTGCTGATCGGGCTGGCCATCCAGGGGATCATCGGCTACGTCCAGTACTTCAACCACCTGCCCGCCGGGCTGGTCTGGGTGCACGTCTCGTCGGCGGTGGTGCTGTGGATCTTCGTGCTGCGGCTGTACCTGTCGACGCGCGAGCGGATGATGGTTCCTAACGACGCCGGTGACTCCGTGCCGGCCGCCGCCGTCCCGGAAGCGACCGCCCCGGCGCCCGGCTAGCGGGATGGCGGCGGCGCCGAGTCTAGGCCGGCGGCCTATTATGGTCTAGACCATCCAAACGATGAACCTTTCGGAAACCGTCTCCCCGACGCGGTGTCCGTCACATGCGTCGGGATAGGCTCTTCCCGTAACGGCCGCGCGGCCGTGTACGGGGGTTCAGCCTGCCCGCGCCCGCCACGTCGAGCCCAGCGGCGAACCGTGACGAAAACGTCTACGTCAGTAGAAGGGATCCGTGACAAACGGTGAACAACGACGCCCTTGACTGGTCGTCCGCCGACAAGCGGGCCGTTGACCTGGTCCGTGTCCTCGCGATGGACGCGGTGCAGGAGGCGGGCTCGGGGCACCCGGGTACCGCGATGAGCCTGGCGCCCGCCGCCTACCTGCTCTACCAGCACCTGCTGCGGCACGACCCGGCCGATCCCGAGTGGCCGGGCCGCGACCGGTTCGTGCTGTCCTGCGGGCACTCCAGCCTGACCCTGTACATCCAGCTCTACCTGTCGGGCTACGCGGTCACGCTGGACGACATCAAGGCCCTGCGCAAGTGGGGCAGCATCACCCCGGGCCACCCCGAGTACGGCCTCACGCCCGGCGTCGAGACGACCACCGGGCCGCTCGGCCAGGGCTTCGGCAACGCCGTCGGGATGGCGATGGCCGCCCGCCGCGAGCGCGGCCTGTTCGACCCCGACGCCGCCCCCGGCGCCAGCCCGTTCGACCACTTCGTTTACGCGTTCGCCTCCGACGGCGACATCGAAGAGGGCATCACCCACGAGGCCGCCGCGATCGCGGCCGTGCAGCAGCTCGGCAACCTGGTCGTGCTCTACGACGACAACCGGATCTCGATCGAGGACGACACCCGGATCGCGAAGGACGAGGACGTCGCGGCCCGGTACGAGGCCTACGGCTGGCACGTGCAGCACGTCGACTGGGTCACAGGGGAGGCGGGCGACGGCTACCACGAGAACGTCGAGGCGCTGTACGCCGCGTTCGAGGCCGCCAGGGCGGTCACCGACAAGCCGAGCCTCATCTCGCTGCGGACGATCATCGGCTGGCCCGCGCCGAACAAGCAGAACACGGGCGCCGCGCACGGCGCCGCGCTCGGCGAGGACGAGGTCGCCGCGACCAAGGAGATCCTGCACTTCGACCCGGCGGTGAAGTTCCCCGTCGAGGAGGAGGCGCTGAACCACGCCCGCGAGGTCGCCGACCGCGGCAAGCGGGCGCACGCCGAGTGGCAGCAGGCCTTCGACGAGTGGGCGGCCAGGAACGCCGAGCGCAAGGCGCTCTTCGACCGGCTCGGCAGGCGCGAGCTGCCCGACGGCTGGGAGCGGGCACTGCCGGAGTTCCCGGCCGACGCCAAGGGCATCGCCACCCGCAAGGCCTCCGGTGAGATCCTCAGCGCGCTCGCCCCGGTGCTCCCCGAACTGTGGGGCGGGTCGGCCGACCTGGCCGAGTCCAACCTCACGACGATGAAGGGTGAGCCGTCCTTCATCCCGGCCAAGCACCAGACCGACATGTGGCCGGGCAACGAGTACGGCCGGACGCTGCACTTCGGCATCCGCGAGCACGGCATGGGCGCCATCCTCAACGGCATCACGCTGAGCGGCTACACGCGGCCTTACGGCGGCACGTTCCTGCAGTTCAGCGACTACATGCGCGGCGCCGTGCGGCTGGCGGCGCTGATGGAGATCCCCGTCACGTTCGTGTACACGCACGACTCCATCGGCCTCGGCGAGGACGGCCCGACCCACCAGCCGGTCGAGCACCTGTGGTCGCTGCGGAACATCCCGGGCCTGGACGTCGTCCGCCCCGCCGACGCGAATGAAACGGCCGTCGCATGGAAGACGGTCCTTGAGCACACGGATCGTCCGGCGGCCCTGGCGCTCACCCGGCAGAACGTCCCGACGTTCGACCGGGCGACGATGGCCCCCGCCGCGGGCGCCGCGAAGGGCGGGTACGTGCTGGCCGACGGCACCGACGTCATCCTCATCGGCACCGGCAGCGAGGTGCAGGTCGCGGTCGCGGCCCGTGACCTGCTGGCGAAGGAGGGGATTTCCGCGCGGGTCGTGTCCATGCCGTCCGTGGAATGGTTTAGGCAGCAAGAGACTTCCTATCAAGAGGACGTGCTGCCCGCCGCGATGCGGGCACGGGTGTCCGTCGAGGCCGGCATCACCGAGCCGTGGAAGGCGTTCGTCGGCGACGCGGGCGAGTCCGTGGGCATCAACCACTACGGCGCCTCCGCCGCCGCCGCGGTCCTGTACAAGGAGTTCGGCATCACCGCCGAAGCCGTGGCCGCGGCGGCGAAGTCCAGCATCGCGAAAGCCAGCGCCTAGCACCCCCACAACGCACGAGAGACGAAAGCGGCGAGAAAATGAGTGACGTACTCGGTGAACTGACCAGGGCCGGCGTGTCCGTCTGGCTGGACGACATCAGCCGCGAGCGGCTGCGCACCGGCAACCTGAAGGACCTCGTCACGAACCATCACGTGCGCGGCGTCACGTCGAACCCGACGATCTTCGCCTCCGCCCTGAGCAAGGGTGACGCGTACGACGACCAGATCGAGGACCTGAAGGTGCGCGGCATCTCCGTCGAGGAGTCGGCGCGGATGATCACCACCTACGACATCCGCTGGGCGTGCGACGTGCTCCGCCCCATGTACGACGAGAGCGCCGGCGTCGACGGCCGCGTGTCCCTTGAGGTCGACCCGCGGCTGGCCAAGGACACGAAGAAGACCCTCGCCGAGGCCAGGCAGCTGTGGTGGCTGGTCGACCGGGAGAACCTGTACATCAAGATCCCGGCCACCCCGGAAGGGCTGCCGGCGATCACCGCCGCCCTCGCGGAGGGGATCAGCGTCAACGTGACCCTGATCTTCTCGCTGCAGCGGTACGGCGCGGTCATCGACGCCTACTTCGCCGGCCTTGAGCAGGCCGCCGAGAACGGCCACGACCTCACCAAGATCGCGTCCGTGGCGAGCTTCTTCGTCAGCCGCGTCGACAGCGAGGTGGACAAGCGCCTCGACAAGATCGGCACCGACGAGGCCCGCGCGCTGCGCGGCAAGGCCGCCGTCGCCAACGCCCGGCTCGCCTACGAGCTGTACGAGCAGAAGCTGTCCACCCCGCGCTGGGAGGCCCTGAAGGCCAAGGGCGCGCGGGTGCAGCGGCCGCTGTGGGCGTCGACGTCCACCAAGGACCCGGCGTACCCGGACACGATGTACGTCGTCGACCTGGTGGCCCCCGACACCGTCAACACGATGCCGGAGGCCACGCTGACGGCCACCGAGGACCACGGTGAGCTCAAGGGCGACACCGTGCACGGCACGTACGACGAGGCCCGCAAGGTGTTCGACGACCTGGCCAAGCTCGGCATCGGCTACGACGACGTCGTCCAGGTGCTCGAAGACGAGGGCGTGGCGAAGTTCGCCGGGTCCTGGAATGAACTGCTCGACACCATCAGGACCGAGCTGAGCAGGTAAGCACAGCTGGGTCAGGCAACGGAACTTGGAGGTTCCACGATGACCACGCCGCACGCCGGCGCCGCCACCGGTCCGGCGCCGGCCAACCCTGGCGTAATCGCGACGGCGGACAACCCGTTCAACCCGCTGCGGGATCCGCGGGACCGGCGGATACCGCGGGTCGCGGCTCCGTGCGTCATGGTGATGTTCGGTGTCACCGGCGACCTCGCCAGGAAAAAGCTGATGCCGGCCCTGTACGACCTGGCGAACCGGGGACTGCTCCCGCCGGGGTTCTCCCTCGTGGGCTTCGCCCGGCGGGACTGGGAGGACGAGGACTTCGCGCAGGTCACGTACCGGGCGGTCAAGGAGCACGCGCGGACGCCCTTCCGGGAGACCGTGTGGAAGCAGCTGTCGGAGGGCGTCCGGTTCGTCCCGGGCGAGTTCGACGACGACGACGCGTTCGACAAGCTGGCGGAGACCGTCCGCGAGCTTGACCGGGAGCGCGGCACCGGGGGCAACTACGCCTTCTACCTGTCGATCCCGCCGAAGTTCTTCCCCACCGTCGTCCAGCAGCTCAAGCGGTCCGGCCTGTCCGATCCGCGCCCGGACGAGACCGACGCGAACGGGCGGCCCCCGTGGCGCCGGGTCGTGATCGAGAAGCCGTTCGGCCGCGACCTGGCGACCGCCCGCGAGCTGAACGACATCGTGGACGCCGTGTTCCCGGCCCACTCGGTGTTCCGCATCGACCACTACCTGGGCAAGGAAACCGTCCAGAACATCCTGGCGCTGCGGTTCGCCAACTCCATGTACGAGCCGATCTGGAACCGTGGCTACGTGGACCACGTGCAGATCACGATGTCCGAGGACATCGGCATCGGCGGCCGGGCCGGCTACTACGACGGCATCGGCGCCGCGCGCGACGTGATCCAGAACCACCTGCTCCAGCTGCTGGCGCTGACCGCCATGGAGGAGCCGGTGTCGTTCGACGCCGACTCGCTGCGGCAGGAGAAGGAGAAGGTGCTGTCGGCGGTCCGGCTGCCCGCCGACCTCGGCACCGCCACCGCGCGCGGCCAGTACGCGGCCGGCTGGCAGGGCGGCCGCCAGGTCGGCGGCTACCTGGAGGAAGACGGCATCCCGCAGGACTCGCGAACCGAGACCTACGCCGCCGTCCGGCTCACGGTCGACACCCGGCGGTGGGCGGGCGTGCCGTTCTACCTGCGCACCGGCAAGCGGCTCACCCGGCGGATGACGGAGATCGCGCTGCTCTTCCAGCGCGCGCCGCATCTGCCGTTCGCGGCCACCGACACGCAGGAACTCGGCCAGAACGCACTCGTGATCCGCGTGCAGCCGGACGAGGGGGTCACGGTCAGGTTCGGCTCCAAGGTGCCCGGGTCGGCCATGGAAGTGCGGGACGTGAACATGGACTTCGCCTACGGCGAGTCGTTCACCGAGGCGTCGCCCGAGGCCTACGAGCGGCTGATCCTCGACGTGCTGATCGGCGACCCGCCGCTGTTCCCGCGGCAGGAAGAGGTCGAGCTCTCCTGGCGCATCCTCGACCCGATCGAGAACTTCTGGGCGGAGAACACCAAGCCGGAGCAGTACGTGTCGGGCTCGGCCGGGCCCGCGTCCGCCGACGCGCTGATGGCCCGCGACGGCCGCGCCTGGCGACGGTTGTAGCGGCGGCCCGAAACCCAAGGACGGCGACCAACAGATGACAATCGACCTCACAGACACCACCACCGGCGCCATCGACCAGACGCTGACCGAGGCGCGGCGGCGCCTCGGCGGCATGACGATGGGCATGGTGCTGACGCTGATCATCGTGACCGACGAGGCCGCGCAGTACGACGCGATCCGCGCGGCCAACCAGGCCGCCCGCGAGCACCCGTGCCGCGTCCTCGCGATCATCACCCGCAAGCCCAAGGCGGACTCCCGCCTCGACGCCGAGATCCGGGTCGGCGAGTCCAGCCCCGGCGAGACGATCGTGCTGCGCATGTACGGCCCGCTCGGCCAGCACGCCGACTCGGTCGTGGCGCCGCTGCTCGTCCCGGACGTCCCCGTGGTCACGTGGTGGCCGGAAAACGCCCCTGAGGTCCCGTCGGCGCACTCGCTCGGCGCACTCGCGCAGCGCCGGGTGACGGACTCCGCGGCCGCGGACGCGCCCCAGGAGGTGCTGGCCGCGCTGGCCCGCACCTACAAGCCGGGTGACACCGACTTCGGCTGGACCCGGGCCACGCCGTGGCGCACGCTGCTCGCGGCCACGCTCGACCAGCCGCACCCGGCCCCGCAGTCGGCCGAGGTCAGCGCCGAGGAGGACAACCCGACCGCCGACCTGGTGGCCGCCTGGCTGGGCCTGCGGCTTGCCATCCCGGTCCGGCGCGCGGTCTCCTCCGGCCCGGGCATCACCGGCGTCACGTTCCGCACGCTGGCCGGCGACATCGTCCTCAGCCGGCCCGACGGGCGGACCGCGACGCTGAGCTGGCCGGGACGGCCGGACCGGATGGTCGCGCTGCACCGCCGGGACACCGCCGAACTGCTCGCCGAGGAGCTGCGCAGGCTCGACCCGGACGAGCTGTACGCGGAGACCCTCGCGCGGCTCGACGCCCCCGGCATCGAGTACGGCGAGCTCGAGCCGGTCATGGCCGGCGGCGGTCCCGACGGGACGGGCGAGGCCGGCGACCGCGACGAGATCGGCGACGAGCCCACGACGGCGGACGAAGCATGACGGGCACACCCGAGATCATCGTGCACGCCGACGCGTCGCTGCTCGCCCAGGCGGTGGCGGCCCGGCTGGTCACCGGCCTGGCCGACGCGGTGGCGGCCACCGGGCACGCCGACGTCGTGCTGACCGGCGGCGGCATCGGCACCGCGGTGCTGTCGGCGCTGGCGGCCGCGCCGGCCAGGGACGCCGTGGACTGGCGGCACGTCGACTTCTGGTGGGGCGACGAGCGGTTCCGGCCGGCGGGCGACCCCGAGCGCAACGAGACCGGTGCCCGGCAGGCCCTGCTCGACCACATCGACGCCGACCCGGCCCGGGTGCACCCGATGGCCGGGCCCGACGGGCCGGGTGGTGACGACCCGGACGCGGCCGCCGCCCGGTACGCCGCCGAG